>NZ_MKTM01000025.1:0-86522 GCF_001898245.1 Flavobacterium sp. 40-81 | reverse complement strand
TTGAGTTTAATGATGAAAACACCTAATTTTATACATGAAAAAACCAGCCAGGTAAACCTGACTGGTTAATATATTTTTTATTCTAAAATCTGTCAACCTATTTTAGGACGACTCATAAAGGATTGTAAGTCTGTTGGAAACTTAGTACCAGCGTTTTTTGTTTTTCTTGGATTCCGGTGATTTTCTTGATTTGGAACCCGCATTTTTATTCTTGTTTCTAAGATCCGGTTTTGCTGTTTTGGCAGCCGCTGCAGCTTCTTCTTCTTTCCACGGATAAGGCTGATCGGTAACCACTTTGATTTTCTGACGGGTTAATTTTTCAATATCCTGCCAGTAGGTTTTTTCGTCTTTACTGCAAAATGAAATGGCAAGTCCGGAATTTCCGGCACGTCCGGTACGACCGATACGGTGTACGTAGGTTTCCGGAATGTTGGGTAAATCAAAGTTGATCACATATGGCAATTGCTCGATATCGATACCCCGGGCAGCAATATCGGTCGCCACCAATACGGATACCTCTTTGTTTTTAAAATTATCCAGCGCACGCTGTCTTGCCGTTTGTGACTTATCGCCGTGGATAGCCTCGGCATTGATCCCGTTTTTCTTTAAAGCTTTTACAACATTGTCGGCACCGTGTTTGGTACGGGTAAATACCAGTACATTGGAAAGTTTATCGTTGCGGATAATGTGGTATAATAATTTGCGTTTGTCTTCTTTTTCTACCAGATATACTTTTTGCTGTACCGTTTCGGCTGTACTGGAAACAGGAGCTACAGAAACATATTTTGGCTGTGTCAGGAATGTATCGGCCAATTCCCGGATAGCGATAGGCATTGTTGCGGAAAACAGCAGTGTCTGGCGGTTACTGGGCGTCAGTTTGATAATCTTTTTAACATCGTTAATGAATCCCATATCCAGCATCTGGTCGGCTTCATCCAGTACCAGGTGGTGCAGGTGGTTCAAATCGATAAAACCCTGCTTGTGAAGGTCTAATAAACGTCCCGGTGTGGCAACCAGTACATCCACTCCTTTTTTTAGCTGATCGACCTGCGGTACCTGGTTGACACCACCAAAAATCACTAAAGTCCGGATGTTGGTATATTTGCCATAGGTATTGAAACTTTCTCCGATTTGAATGGCCAGTTCCCGCGTTGGGGTAACTATTAAGGTACGAATGTGCTTTACTTTTTTTGAAGAACCCACAATGCGGTGCAGTAAATTCAGGATAGGAATTGCAAAAGCGGCCGTTTTTCCGGTTCCGGTTTGTGCACATCCTACTAAATCTGTTCCTTCTAAAATAATCGGAATTGCCTGTTCCTGAATGGGAGTAGGGCTTTCATATCCTTCTTCTGTTAAAGCTTGTTGTATATTACGAAGTAAATCTAAGTCTTGAAATTGCATAAAAAAACGATAACTTTTAGTTGTTATCGTTTACAAAAGTAGTTTAAAATATTGAGTTTGTTTATATGTTCAGTTTTGCCTTCATAAAGTCGGTTACCAGATAGGCGATCAATTTGCCCACCAGGTGGTTGTTTTTTTCATTGTCCAGGTCGGGTGCCCCTTCACAAATGTGCAGGTAAGAGGCATTAAGGCTTTGCCCGAAATAATGGATAAACTGGCGCAGCTGTTCGGCAGAGAAACCGCTTAAAGTCATGGCACTGCTGGCAATTCCGGGAATGGCATCCAGATCAATCTCAATCCCGAAAGGTTCGGAAGCGATATGTTTTTTAGCCATTTCCATTTCGGCTTCAAAACCTTTTTCTTTGCGAACGGCGATTTGCTCGTAAGTGTTGTATTTAATTTTTTCGGTAACCTTTTTAATGGCATCCAGTACGCTTTTGGGCGTATAGCTTTCGTGCAGTCCGAAAATAAAGTATTTTTTCAGGAAGCCTTCTTCAAAGGCATACGAAAAGCCATTGCCGCTGTGACGTCCTTCCAGCGCACGGAAATCGGTATGGGCATCAAAATTAATAGCATTAACCGGTTTGCCTTTTGCAAGGGCGAGTCCTTTAATATTGCCGTAAGCATTATTGTGACCGCCGCCAATAACAATAGGTGTTTTTCCGGCTTTGATGATCTGACAGACGATGTGGGAAACTTCCTTGTCTATTTTCTCGACAAGTTTAAAAAAGTTCTTACGGTCTTCTTTTGAATGGATGTCCAGTTTGGTGACTTCTTCCATTTCGGCGGAAACATCAATTTTACCTAAAATTAACAATTGGCTTCCTTTGCAAAAACGGTTGTTCTGGATGTTTACAATGCTTTTTAAAGTGCTTTCCCAGGCCGAAGCAGTTCCGGGACGACCCAAATTGGCACGTACTCCGATATCTTCCGGAATTCCCAGTAAAACAAATTCGGCATCACTGGATTGTACGAATTCCAGTGTATCCATCTCTTTAGGAACGGTTTGAATACGTTCGCCAAATTTTATTTCACCACTGCGATGATTGGTTATTTTAGTTAAATCGTTTAATGTAAAACGGATAAGTTTTTCCATATAAAAAATGTTGCTTCCAAAAATACTATTTTCTATAAAACTTTCGTTAATAACTTAAAGTAATAATTTTATATACATATATTTGAAAAAAAAATGTGACTATGGAAAATCAAAAAAGTAATTCGAGTTTAAAGGCTATTATTGTTGTTTTATCACTGCTGTTAATAGGAAGTTTGGCTTATATGTACAAGATGAGTACTGATAATCAGACTTCTGAGAATAAGATCATGAGTGAGAAAGATAAGCTTAATGAAGAGCTTCAAGCTTCAATTGCAAAATATGATGCCGCTATTGCAGATAACACTTCTCTGTCTACAGAGTTGACTGCAGAAAGAGATAAATTGGTCCAATTGCAAAAAGAGCTTGAAAAATCGAAAGGAGATGCCGCTTCACTGGCTAAATTTAAAAATGATTATCTGCGTTTAAAACGTGAAATGGATAATTTAATGAAGGAGAATGATGTGCTTAAAAAGCAAAATGCAACCTTAACAACACAACGTGACAGTACTCAGGTGGTTTTAAACAATGCCAGAGTAGTAAACGATACTTTAACATCACAAAACGACCAGTTGGCAAAAACCGTTGAAAAAGGGTCTAAACTGACAGTCCTTAATTTACAGACAACTGCTGTGAAACAAAGAAGCTCCGGAAAACAGATTGATACGGATAAAGCAAGAAGAGCAGATGTGTTGAAAGTGAGCTTTACGATTGCTGAAAACCAGATTGCAAAATCGGGAGATAAAACCTATTATATCCAGATTATCGATAGCAAAAACAATGTTTTAGGTGAAAAACGTATTGAGAACTTTGGGGATAAAACCTTAACATACAGTTTTACTAAAACCGTTAAATATGAAAACAAAACCGTTCAGGTTACTCAGGATCTACCGGTTGAGAATATTGAAGGCGGTACTTTCTTTGTGAATATTTTCGACAAAGCAGAATTAGTATCTAAAACCAGTTTCACTTTACGATAAGCGGAACTACGGCAAAATAAAAAAAGCGGAACTTTTAAAGTTCCGCTTTTTTTATGCGATTATTTTTCCGTCAATAATAACCTGTTTAATCAGGTCCGTACCGAAAGCGTACGGCAGCTGATAATAGGAAGTGATCGGTTTGGTAATAATGATATTTGCTTTTTTGCCTTTTGTAATACTGCCGTGAGTATCGGAAAGTCCCATGGCGTAGGCGCCATTCAGCGTAGCGGCATTAATGGCTTCTTCCGGGGTCATTTTCATTTTAATGCAGGCGGTGGCGACCACAAAATTCATATTTCCGGAAGGGGTGGTTCCCGGATTAAAATCGGAAGCCAGAGCTAAAGGCAATCCGGCAGCAATCATTTTTCGCGCCGGAGTATATGGTATGCTGATAAAATAAGAACAGCTTGGCAGTGCGACCGGCATGGTGATGCTGTCTTTTAAAACGGCAATGTCTTCGTCGGTCACAATTTCCAGGTGGTCAACAGAAAGAGCTCCGTGTTTTACACAGGCTTCAATTCCGTTAATTGCCGTAAACTGGTTGACATGGATTTTCGGGATCAATCCGTATTGTTTTCCGGCTTCGATGATCCGCTCTGTTTCCGCTACCGAAAAATAACCGGTTTCCAGAAAGGCATCAATATATTCGGCAAGGTTCTCTCTGGCGATAGCCGGAAGCATTTCGTTAACAATTAAATCAATATAGCCGGTATGGTTTTCTTTAAATTCAGCCGGAAAGGCGTGAGCACCTAAAAAAGTAGCTTTAATCGCGATTGGATAGTTTTCGGATAGCTTTTTGATTACGCGAAGCATTTTTAATTCGGCTTCGACCGTTAGTCCGTAACCGGATTTGATTTCTACCGCACCGGTTCCCTGCAGCATTACTTCTTCCAGTCTTTTTCTGGACTGGTTATAGATTTCCTCTTCCGGTGTTTCCTGTAGTTTTTTAGCAGAATTTAAGATTCCGCCGCCGCGATTGGCGATTTCTTCATAACTAAGACCATTAATGCGGTCTACAAATTCCTGTACCCTGTTGCCGGCATATACAATATGAGTATGGCTGTCGCACCAGGTTGGCAATACCACGCTTCCTTCGGCATCGATAACGTCATACCCGGATTCAGGAGGACAGTTATCCATACTTCCGAAATCGGAAATCAAATCGTTTTCAAGCACCAGATAGGCATGGTCAATTTTGGGAAGTGATGCCATTTCCGCTCCGGAAACCTTGCTTATTCCTGCGGGTCTTACCTGTAGTAATTCTTTTATGTTTTTAATCAGGATTTTCATGTTGTTGTCTTTTAAGCAGCTATAGTGTTTGCCGGTATTCGGAAATAACGGGCCGTTTTGAAAGGGCTGCTGCCGGCTGCTGTTTTGTGTTTAAATAATTTTTGTAAAAATAAACTGGAATTTTAAAAACTCCTATCTTTATATAAAATTATTATGCAGTGAGAAAAGTTAAGTATCGAAAAGTCCGGAAAGTCCAGCCTAATTACTATGAATATACAGGAATTCACACCGATGAGCCTGTGAAGATGCAATTGTTTGTTTATAATGAAAACCGGTTTGAGGAATATTCCAAAGTTGCGATAAACAAGATCGAAAAAGAGCTGAATGACCTGCTGCAGAAAGAGGATGTAAAATGGCTGAATATACACGGACTTCACGATGTGGAGCTGATAAAAAAGATTGGTGATCAGGTTGGGATCCAGAATTTTATTGTGGGCGATATTTTAAACACGCTTCGCCGTACAAAAGTTGAAGAACTGGACGATATGCTGTTTTTTAATATCAAATCGATTTTGCCGGGAGATGATCTGGATAACATACAGGTGGAACAGATCAGTTTTATCCTGAAGGAGAATTTGCTGGTTTCGTTCCAGGAAAAAAGAAGTGACTTTTTTACCCATATCCGGGAAAGGATCCGGACCGGAACCGGGATAGTCCGCAAGAAAAAGAACGATTACCTGCTGTATTTAATGCTGGATGCCATTATTGAAAACTTTTATATCACGATTGAAAGTTATGAGGACAGGATTGAAGCGTTAATGATCGAATCCAAAATAAATTACCGCCAGGATGTACTGGTACGTATTGAAAAAAACCGGGAGAACCTTAATTTCCTGAAACGGTCCATTATTCCGTTACGGGACGCTTTGTATAGCCTGAAAAGTTTTCAGGATGATGATGAGTATGACGGGATTGAACAGGCAAACTATACGTTTTTCGCCCGGCTGCATCAAAAGTGTCTGGAGCTTTTAGAGCAAATTGATTATGATACAAATTCACTGGACAGTGCCTCACATTTTTATTTTTCGGCTCAGGGGCAGCGAATGAACGAGATCATGAAAATACTGACCGTTGTTTCGGTTATTTTTATGCCGTTAACGTTTATCGTGGGGGTTTACGGGATGAATTTTGAATACATGCCGGAGTTAAAAATGGAGAACGGTTATTATGCGGTTTTAGGGTTAATGGGGATTTTAGCCATTTTGATGGTGACCTATTTTAAAAGAAAAAAATGGTTTTAAAAGCTTAGACAAACGTTACTATGAAAACATTTATCAGTGCTATTTCCGGAAAAGAGTTTCCGATACAGGAGAAAGTTTCCGGAAAAACAATCAGAGGATCCATAATGGCGTTTATCCTGAAAGAGAATCCCGAATTTTCCAACGATAAGTTTATGGCTATCGGGGAACTGAATTATTTCCGGGAGAAATACATTTCCGATTTTTTGTTAAGAGAAGTAGGGGAAATTTCAGAATTGGAACAAACGGTGCTGAATGCCCTTAAAGATAAAACCATCGTGAGCAGTAAGCTGGAAGAGGATGAGGCGCAGCATTATACGTTCGGACAGCGGGTTGCAGATAGGGTTGCGGAGTTTGGCGGAAGCTGGACATTTATCATTTCGTTTATGACCTTTTTAGTCCTTTGGATAGGGTTTAATGTCTTTATTTTAATGAATAAAGGATTTGATCCGTATCCGTTTATTCTGTTAAACCTGATTCTTTCCTGTATTGCGGCATTGCAGGCGCCGGTAATTATGATGAGCCAGAACCGCCAGGAAGAAAAAGACAGGGAAAGAGCGAAGAATGATTATATGATCAACCTGAAATCGGAACTGGAAATCCGGATGCTGCACGAGAAAATCGACCACCTCATTTTACATCAGGAGCAATCCATGCTGGAAATTCAGCGGGTACAGATTGATATGATGAATGATATTATTAAAAGGGTAGGGAAATAACTGCTATTGTACTATAATTTTATGTTTGTCCAGTAATCCCAAAACGGAAGGATAGGAAAATTTGGCCTTGATGATCCTGTTTACATTAGGATCAATGGAGTAGTTGGTAGCCGTTCGCAAATCGGCTTTTTCCAGTATGGTATTGTCAAAGATGGCTTTGTTGCAATTGCAGTTTTCAAGCGTGGCTCCTGTGAGATCGGTTTGGGTAAAATCGACATCTTCCAGGATACATTTTTTAAAAGCGGTATTTTTCAGTTTTAATTTATAGAAAGAGGCCAGTTTTAAATTGCAGTTCTGAAATTTCAATTGCAGTAAAAAAGGTTCCGAATCGTTAAAGTTAACGCCCAGCAGTTTGCAGTCGGTAAAAGTAACGTCTTTAAAAGCGGTACCGTTAATTTTAGCCATGCTGAAATCGCAATCGGTAAATTCACAATCAATAAAAATCAGATTCGGAAGCGAAACGTTGGCGAAGCTGCAATTAATAAACCTGCAGTTGTCAAATTCTGCTTTTTCCAACGGATGGGAAGTGTAATCTATCTTTTCGAAAATCTGGTCTTCTATAATCATGATCGCTTGGTTTTATAGTATAAAAAACCTGCAACTACTGTTGCAGGTTTTTGGTTTTATGGTGTATGGGAAAGTTCTTATTTTAAACTTCCTACCATGTCTTCCGGTTTTACCCAGGCATCGAAATCTTCCGGTGATACATAGCCTAAACGAACTGCTTCTTCTTTTAAAGTTGTTCCGTTTTTGTGTGCGGTTTGTGCGATTTCTGCAGCTTTATAATAACCGATTTTAGTATTTAAAGCAGTAACCAGCATTAAAGAGTTGTCAACCAGTTCCTTGATGCGTTTGTGGTTCGGTTCGATACCTTGTGCACAATGCTCGTCAAAAGAGATACAGGCGTCTCCTAATAGTCTTGCCGATTGTAAGAAGTTGGAAGCCATTAAAGGTTTGAAAACATTCAGTTCATAATGTCCTTGTGTTCCTCCGATCGTGATGGCCACATCGTTACCCATAACCTGAGCACATACCATTGTTAAGGCTTCACATTGTGTAGGGTTTACTTTTCCAGGCATAATGGATGATCCCGGTTCGTTTTCCGGAATGAAAATTTCACCAATTCCGGAACGTGGTCCCGATGCCAGCATACGGATGTCGTTTGCGATTTTATTTAAAGAAACTGCTAATTGTTTTAACGCTCCGTGAGTTTCCACGATAGCATCGTGTGCTGCCAAAGCTTCAAATTTGTTTTCGGCTGTTACAAACGGATGTCCGGTGAATTTAGCGATATATTCCGCTACTTTCACGTCATAGCCGTCCGGAGTATTTAATCCGGTTCCAACAGCGGTACCGCCTAAAGCGATTTCCGATAAGTGAGACAACGTGTTTCTTAATGCTTTTAAACCGTGGTTTAACTGCGCTACATAACCGGAAATTTCCTGACCTAATGTTAATGGCGTTGCATCCATTAAGTGAGTACGTCCGATTTTTACAACGCTTTTAAATTCGGTTGCTTTAGCGTGAAGGGTGTCTCTTAATTTTTCAACTCCCGGAATAGTAACTTCCACTACAGCTTTATAAGCAGCAATGTGCATTCCTGTCGGGTAAGTGTCGTTAGAAGATTGTGATTTGTTTACATCATCGTTTGCTTTGATGATTTGTTCGCCTTCACCGATTTTAAATCCGGCTAAAACCTGAGCACGATTAGCAACTACTTCGTTTACATTCATGTTGCTTTGTGTACCGGAACCTGTTTGCCAGATAACCAACGGAAACTGGTCGTCCAGTTTTCCGGCTAAGATTTCGTCGCAAACAGCAGCGATAGCATCTCTTTTTTCTACGGGTAATACACCTAAATCGTGGTTAGCATAAGCCGCCGCTTTTTTTAAGTAGGCAAATCCTTCAACGATTTCTTTTGGCATTGATCCGGACGGACCAATTTTGAAGTTGTTTCTAGAACGTTCTGTCTGAGCTCCCCAGTATTTTTCTGCCGGAACTTTTACTTCACCCATGGTGTCTTTTTCTATTCTATATTCCATTTTATTGTTGTGTATATGTATTTGTAAATTCGTAATGAGAAACAACGGATAACAGGAAAATAATAAGCTGTGTCCCTTGTTTTAAAATCCTTTCAAAAATAATCAATATCGACAGCTTAAAAAAATGAAATAAAATAAATTTCTGATAAATATTGGTTAAGACGATTATTCAGCTTATCTTTGGCGGGTATTCAAAATTCCGGAAAACATGTTTGAATTTCAACAGTATTTAGGCTTTTTACTTTTCTTGTGTATCTTAACCATTGGATTTTGGTTAATGATTTTCTTGGTTGGTTTTGTTCAGTATTGGCTGGGCGGAGCAATCATCGAATTGATCAAAGAAAAGAGAAATAAAAAGAAAGATGAATAATATTAATTATTCAAGATATAAAAGGGAACTAATGGTTCCCTTTTTATTTGCCTTGTTTTTTTGCAGGAAGTATATTATAAAAAAGGGAGCTGTAAATGAGCTCCCTTTTTTTAGTATCTTATTTGAAATATTCTATTTTGCGTTCCACTACAAATTTAGGTACTCCGCTAATCGTAATGGTTTTTTTAATCCAGTTGCCATGGCTGTCATACTCATAAGCCGTTTTGCGGTCCAAAAGAACGGTTTTGTCTTTACCGGTATACCTTTCTGTGATTAGATTGTTTTTATCGTCATACGTCTGGTCTAATTGCGCCGTTACAATCGCGTTGATGATTTCCTTGCGCTGGATGAGGTTGTTGTTTTTGTCATATTGAAATTCTTCCAGTACTTTCCCGTCTACAAATCCGTCATAGGTACGGTTTGATGTCAGATTGCCTTTGGCATCATAGGTTTTAACTTCGGAATATTCCATTTTATCCTGGGCATTCAGCGTTACGGTTTCGATGAGCAGGTTTTGGGCGTTATATTTATTGTTGATGGTGTATAGTCGTTTGTAATCGGGATTCAGGCGCTGTTCCATTGTCATATTGTTATGCTCGTCATAAGTATAATCGGTAAGGAACTGAATGGTTTTCTCTTTTAGGAAAGCTTTCTCTTCTCTCACTTTATCGTTTTTCCCGAAAGTATAGGTCGTTCTGTCTGTTAAATTGTCTTTACCGTCAAAGCGTCTTACTTCCACGCGTTGGTTTTTGATAAAGGTGTTCAGTGTTTTTTCAATTTGTTCTCCCTGAGGATTTCTGCGGGTGATGATGGTATTGTTCCCGTTGTCGTCCCAGGAATATTTGGTTGTAAATGCTGAGGTCGGATTAATATATTGGGTAACCAGTAATTTTTTGTCTTTATTGGTAAAAGTCGTTTCTTCAAGCAGGTTTCCGTTCATCAGGATTTTTTTCTCCAGGATCAGACTTCCGGTATTGCTGAATGCCAGATGGCTGTTGTAGCCGTTCTGGTTTTCGGTTTTTGGTTCACCGATTTTGCCATCAACGAGTGCAAATGATTTTTCAGTAACGCTTTTTACATTGTCGGAAAGTTTATAATCTTTCCAGTTGTTGACAATTTCTGTCGGTTTTTCTTCTTTTTTGCAGGCGATTAATAAAAAGGTCAGTAAGAATAGGGTATAGGTCGATTTCATTTGATATGTATTAATAGTCAAAAATCCATTATTTTTTTGAGAATGACAATTATTTCTGAGAATTAACATCAGAAAGCGTCGTTTTTGTGTTAAGAGTGCCGCTGTTGCTTTGCTGTGCGTACTGTTTTAGAAAATCGTATAAAATAAAAAATCTACCCTGGGGTAGATTCTCTATAATTATAACGTGGGTAATAAAAGTATGATGAGTCTATAAGATTCTGAATTATCGTTTTGGTTGCTTTAAAAAATGTTATTTTTTTATAAAATTTATATAATGCTGAAACGCAGTGTTTTATTTTAAACTTTTTGTAATAAAAAATACTAATCCTGTACGCCCGGAGATAATTGCGTTCTGTACTGGGAAGGGGTACAGCCTTCAAAGCGCTTAAAAAACTTGGTAAAGTTGGAAGGGTCAAATGTCAGTAAGGCGGCTATGCCGGTAATGGGCATCGTGGAGTCTTTCAGTAATTTTCGGGATTCTTCCATAATTCTGTTTTCAAAATAGAAACAGGGTGAATTGCCGGTTTGTAGTTTTATGGTTGTACTTAAGTGTACCGGATGAATGCACATTATAGCTGCGATGTCTTTGATTTCATACATCGTATCGGCCTTACCCTGCAGGATATTGTCAAGATGCAGGTTAACCTGATCCATAAACTGAAGTGTAATTTCTTCTTTCCGGGAAATGTATTTTTGAGGCAGTTTGGTCATCTTATAACAGTGAAATACAAAGTTAGATTAAAGGTACGGATTGACTGATGATGGATAATAAAAAATCCGCCTGCGGGCGGATTAGTATTTATTTTTTGATTTTTGCTTGTGCGGCATCGAATTTTTTAGAAACGGCATCCCAATTGATCAGGTTGAAAAAAGCAGTGATATAATCTGCTCTTTTGTTTTGATAGTTCAGGTAGTAAGCATGTTCCCAAACATCCATGCCAAGAATCGGCGTTCCGGAGATACCTATATTTGGCATTAACGGGTTATCCTGATTTGGCGTGCTTCCTACTACTAAAGCTCCGGTTTTGTCTACAACCAACCAGGCCCATCCGGAACCGAATTGTTTTGCACCGGCATCGGAAAACTGTGTTTTGAAGTTTTCAAAAGAACCGAATTTAGTGTTAATAGCGTCTGCTAAAGCACCTTTTGGTTCCCCACCGGCTTTCGGAGCCATAATTTCCCAATACAGATTGTGATTGTAATAACCGCCGGCATTGTTGCGGACAGCTTTGTTCTCTGGATCCAGCTTGGTTAGGATGTCTTCTATGGTTTGTTGTTCCAATGCGGTACCGGCAATCGCTTTGTTTAAGTTATTGGCGTATCCTACATGGTGTTTTGAATAGTGAATTTCCACGGTTTTAGCATCAATATGTGGTGCTAAGGCATCATAGGCATAAGGCAGTCCTTTCATTTGAAAAGTACCCGGATCAGCTTTTACATCGGCAGGATTTCCCAGAGGAGAGGCCGTTTTTGGCTGTTCTACAGGATCGGGTATCTGAACAACTTCTTCCAGGTTGTTTTTGTCTTTACAGGAAAACAGAACACTGGAAAATAGGAAACTTGCAACTATGATATTGGATTTTCTCATAATTTATGGTATTAAGGAATTAACAATTTCAATGTATAATTTTTTGGCTTCATCCGGAGATAAATGGCGTACCTGCATCCAGGCATTCATTTTAAAGGCGTTTCTGAGATCCTGGGGTTCCTGGAAAGATTCTCCTTTGGAATAGCCGGAAGTGGCTTGTTTGTAATAGGCATAGAGACGCAGCATGACATCCTGAGGCAGGCCTTCTGTCATATTGGAAGCTTTTTCGAAAGCTTTTTGAAATTGCGTATCTAAATCGTAATCGGTCATTATTGTTTGGTTGCAATGATAGTTTTATTGCCTACGGCCTTATCATTTAGTTTTACATTAATTTCCGTACCTAATGGTAAGTATAAGTCCACTCTGGAACCGAATTTAATAAAACCGGCATCCGTTCCCTGAACAACTCTCATGCCTTCTTCGGCATAGTTAACAATACGTCTGGCCAATGCACCGGCAATCTGGCGGTACAATACTTCACCAAAGATTCTGTTTTCGATAACAACAGTTGTTCTTTCGTTTTCTTCACTGGCTTTCGGATGCCATGCAACAAGATATTTACCCGGATGGTACTTGCTGTATTTGATCAATCCGTTTAGCGCATATCGGGTAACGTGTACGTTAATAGGTGACATAAAAATAGAAACCATTAAACGTTTTTCTTTAAAATATTCCGGTTCGTATACTTCTTCAATAACAACTACTTTTCCGTCTACCGGAGCAATAACATGATTGTCGCTGATAGTGGCAATTCTTTTAGGATTTCTAAAGAACTGAAGTACGAGTACCAACAGGATTAAAGCAATAATCTGTACTGCTTTCATCAACCAGAAAATACTAATGAAACGATCTGCTAAAAGTATAGCAGCGGTAACCAAAATGGTTGTTATTAAAATAATTTTTGCGCCTTCCTTATGAAACATAATTTAAAATTTGATAAAATAAATATAGAAATGGTATTGCAAATATAACACTATCTAAGCGATCTAAGATACCTCCGTGTCCGGGCATTATTTTTCCGCTGTCTTTTACACCGGCAACTCTTTTGAATTTTGATTCTACCAAATCGCCGATAGTGCCGAAAAAGCCTACAATCAAACCGGTAAATATCCAGGTAAGAGGGGAGAAGAAAGTGAAGAACTGGCTTAGGATATAACTTCCGATCATTGTAAAGATCAGTCCGCCAACAAAGCCTTCAATTGTTTTTTTAGGAGATATTCTCTCAAAGAGTTTCGTTTTTCCGAATGATTTCCCGACGATATAGGCAAATGTGTCATTCGTCCATATTAATACAAACACGCCAATAACAATCTTAGGATTGAAAGTACTGGCTGTAAAAGGGAGTTTCATTAACAGTATAAAAGGCAGGATAATGTAGCCGAATAGTTTTACGTATTTTGAGGCTTTGTCTGCTTTTACATGAATACGGGTGCTGAACAGATCGATGATCAGATTAACAGATACAAATAAAGCCGCCAGGCAGATGGCGATATCGGTAGCAAAAGCATTGGTCCGGAAAGCAACAAACAAGATGTAGCTTGCCAGTCCGAGTACTATGGGTAATCCGTTTTTTAAATGAATCAGTTTGCAGAATTCTACAACAGCAATCAGTAGGAAGACTCCAAAGAGCAAAGAAAAGCTTACTTCAGAATAAAGGGTAGCCGATATTAATAATAATATATATATAAAACCCGAAAGGGCCCTGATACTGCTTTCTCCCATATTACAAATCTTCTAAAAGCAGTAAATAGAGATTTTTAGGGCAGCTGCCGTATTGTAAAAAATCTTCTTCTTTCGCTTTTTCGAAATATTTAAAAGTGGTGATATTCGTTGGATATTCTTTGTCGTATTTTCTTTTAATATCTCTTAAACCATCGCTTTTATTGGCAATAATCTGACTGGTTGTAGCCAGTATGATGATATTAGAGGGTAAATCGTTGGGTTTGTTTTGTCTAAGCTGATTGGATGAAAAAAGTATCGAACCTTCATCGGCGATAAGGCTTTCACAGGTAGCGAATAAAAATTTCGGGTTTTTAGGGCTGTTATAGCTTAGTTTATTTTCGTCAAGAAGACTAAAAAGTTTTGGCTCCAGGCAAATTACTTCGCTTTCGAACCAGTCGTTCTCAACTAATATGCTTTCAAAATTATCGTGTACTTCGGGTAAATTTTCACAATACAAAAACTTACCTCCATTTTTTTTGAAATTGAAAGTGAATTGCTCGTCTATTGGCATCTCAATCTCCGGATGATACTGGCTCAATTCGGGCTCTTTTTCCTCCTTTGAAGTATCGTTCGCATTGCCGAAAAGTTTTTTAAAAAGACTCATAAAAGTAGGTCAGATCTTTGTTTTTTGCACTTGAAATCAATCAAAGATAAAAAAATCTTAATTCAATATTACATTAGAATTAAGATTTTTATATAAAATGTGATATTTATTTTTCTTATGATTCGGTAACTACTTCATTTTCTGTTTTTTCATAAGGACGCTTCCCGAAGATCGTTTCCAGGTCGTCTTTGAAAATAACTTCTTTCTCAATTAAAATATCGGCTAACTGATTCAGTTTTTCCTTATTTTCATTCAGGATATGAATCGCTCTGTTGTACTGCGATTCGATTAAATCCGAGATTTCTTTGTCAATGATTCTGGCTGTTTCTTCCGAATATGGTTTGGAGAAATTGTACTCACTCTGACCTGACGAATCGTAATAGGTTACATTCCCTAATTTGTCATTTAATCCGTAAACGGTTACCATAGCACGGGCCTGTTTGGTTACTTTTTCAAGGTCGCTTAACGCTCCGGTTGAAATCTTGTCGAAAATAACTTTCTCTGCCGCACGGCCACCCATGGTTGCACACATTTCATCCAGCATTTGCTCCGGTCTTACGATCAGGCGCTCTTCCGGTAAATACCAAGCAGCTCCCAAACTCTGACCACGCGGAACGATGGTTACTTTTACAAGTGGTGCTGCATGTTCCAGCATCCAGCTAACCGTTGCGTGACCTGCTTCGTGTATGGCAATGGCACGTTTTTCTTCCGGGGTAACAATTTTATTTTTCTTTTCAAGACCACCTACGATTCTGTCAACAGCATCCAGGAAGTCCTGTTTGTCAACCGCTTTTTTGCCTTTACGGGCAGCAATCAGCGCCGATTCGTTACAAACGTTGGCAATGTCTGCTCCGGAGAATCCCGGTGTTTGTTTTGCCAGGAAGTCTGTATCGAGTTCTTCCGATTTTTTAAGCGGTTTTAAGTGTACTTCAAATATTTCTTTACGCTCACGAACGTCCGGTAAGTCCACATAGATTTGTCGGTCAAAACGTCCGGCACGCATTAAAGCTTTGTCTAAAACATCGGCTCTGTTTGTCGCTGCCAGAACGATTACGTGGGTATTGGTGCCAAAACCGTCCATTTCGGTCAGTAATTGGTTTAAGGTGTTTTCACGCTCATCATTAGAACCGGAGAAATTGTTTTTACCACGGGCTCTACCCACAGCATCAATCTCGTCGATAAAGATGATGGACGGTGATTTTTCTTTTGCCTGTTTGAAAAGGTCACGTACACGTGAAGCTCCCACACCTACAAACATTTCAACAAAATCGGAACCGGATAAAGAGAAGAAAGGTACTTTTGCCTCTCCGGCTACGGCTTTTGCCAATAATGTTTTTCCGGTTCCCGGAGGACCAACCAATAAGGCTCCTTTAGGGATTTTACCACCAATGCTGGTATATTTTTCCGGCTGCTTCAGGAATTCCACGATCTCCTGGATTTCTTCTTTAGCGCCTTCCAGACCGGCTACGTCTTTAAACGTAACTTTAATATCGTTTTTTTCGTCAAATAGTTTGGCTTTGGATTTTCCGATAGAGAAAATCTGACCGCCACCGCCGCCTGAACCACCGCCTGACATTCTTCGGAACATAAATAACCAGAAGGCTATTATCAGAATGATCGGAAGGAAGTTAATCAGGATATCTCCCCAGTTACTTTCCGGTTCTGAGGAATAATCATTCAGTTTTCCTTCCAAACGGGCTTCTTCCAGTTTCTTTTGAAAAAGTTCGCTGTTCGTACCGATGTCCAGCGTGTAATGCGGACCGGTATTTTCTTTTCCTAATAGGTTTTTTTTCTCAACTTTTGCGTGAGTTTTGCTACTAAGCGCTTCTTTTTTCAGGAATACCTGAGCCGTACTTTTATTAAAAACTACTTTGTCTACCTGACCGGAGTCTAGGTATTGGTAGAATTTGGATAAAGTTGTCGGTTTAACTTCCTGGAAATTGGTTCCGCTGGAAACAAGCTGTATCGCAATTAAAATCAAAAGTACTGCACCATAAATAACCCATGGGCTTATTCTGATCTTAGAAGGATTCGGTTTTTTATCTTTTGACATGTGAAAATGTGAGTGTTAGTATTTGTTTTCAATTGAAGTGATTTTAGCATCACCCCACAGACTTTCGATGTTGTAGTATTCACGGATGTGTTTTTGGAATACATGCACCACGATGCTCACATAGTCCATTAAAACCCATTCTCCGTTTTCGGTACCTTCAACATGCCAAGGTTTGTCTTTTAATTCCTTGGAAACTACTTTTTGTATAGAGTTAACGATCGCGTTAACCTGTGTATTGGAATTACCGTTACAAATTACGAAATAATCGCATACGGTGTTTTCGATTGCTCTTAAATCCAGAATATCTATATCATTCCCTTTAACTTCTTCTACGCCTTTGATGATGTTTGCTAATAAATCATCATTATTAATATCCTTTTTCGCCATTTATTATTTTATATATTTTCGCAAAGTTATCAAATTTTGTCTTTATTTTTGAACCTTAACACAAGATTAAGCGATATAAAGTTATTTATTTCTATGAATATTATCAAACTCGGTGCCACATCTTCGACAAATGATTTTTTAAAAGATTTACTGACAAAACAATTTGTTGAAAACTATACGGTTATCATTGCAGAAAATCAGACAAAAGGCAAAGGCCAGATGGGGTCGGAATGGAATGTGGAATCGGGTAAGAATTTGACATTTAGTGTCTTAATCAAGGATTTGCTGCTGGATATCAATGCGATTTTTCATTTGAATGTTGCGGTAGCCATCAGCATCGTGGAGGCGTTGGAAAGTTTAAATATTCCCGGTTTATTTATTAAATGGCCTAACGACATTTTGGCAGAGAACAAAAAGATCGGTGGCATACTGATTGAAAACAGCATCAAACCGAATGGTGAGATTTTTTCTATCGTGGGCATCGGGCTTAATGTGAACCAGAAAAACTTTAAAAATCTGCCTAAAGCAAGCTCACTTTTGGTGATAACGGGTAAAGAATTTGATAAGGAAACCGTTTTTGTTGCCATTCTGGAAAACCTGAAACGGAATATGGCTTTGCTGCGAAATAAGGAGTACAGCCTGCTTTGGGAGGTTTATGATAAAAACCTGTTTAAAAAAGGAGTGCCGATGCCGTTTGAAACGGATGATCACCATCGTTTTATGGGAATTATCAAAGGAGTAACCTCAAACGGTAAGCTTGAGGTACTCCTTGAAGATGATTCGGTAAAAACGTTTGATATTAAAGAAGTCAGGTTGTTATATTAACCTTTTACCTGACGATAATTTCGTATTTACTCAGTAATCCTTTTAAGCCGTCTTTAGAAAACTGCGCTTTTTTCAACCGGGTCTTTTCCGGATCGATCGTGAAATTGTAGCTGGTTACGAAATCCGCTTTTTCTGCTTTGGCATCTGTGAAAACTGCTTGGTGTAGGTTGCAGTTGTCAAATAATACTGCTGTTAAATCGGTGCCCATAAAATCGGCGGCAATCATA
Source organism: Flavobacterium sp. 40-81 (assembly GCF_001898245.1). NCBI lineage: Bacteria > Pseudomonadati > Bacteroidota > Flavobacteriia > Flavobacteriales > Flavobacteriaceae > Flavobacterium > Flavobacterium sp. 40-81. Next base: position 68,791 of record NZ_MKTM01000025.1, on the reverse strand, counting down.
CTGCAATTGGTAAAGGTCATTTGTTTTAATTTGAGAGCGTAAAACTTGGAATAGTCTAAAAGACAGTCCTTAAAATGGAATTCAAACAGCAGCTGGTCGGTCATGGCAAAGTTAACATTCGTGAAATCACAGTTGTTAAATTGGACATTTCGTAAGCCGACATAATTGATTTCTGCTTCTTTAAAGTTACAGTTGTCAAAATTACAGTCGGTAAAAGCTACTCCTGAAAAATTACAATTGGTAAAATCGCAGTGACTAAATGTGCATTCTTCGTATTCTTTAAACTTAATTTCGTTTTCGGAAAAAATATGATCCTTAAAAGTGGTATTGAATATAAAATCGTTGTTTTTCATTAAAGTGGCTGCTGAATGCTTAAAGTGAATTTTTTTTCATGTGTCAGTTTTTGGGGTTTTCTAAATCAATTCTCTCGAGAATATCTCTGTCAATAGGCTTACACAGGTAGCCTATTATTTCGGGAAAGCTATTGGCTTTTTCCCGGTCTTCGTTAGCAATTGAGGAGCTTGCTATGTAAATGGCAGGTTTTTTTTCAAACTTGAAATCAATCCGCCGCAATTCATTCATAAATGCCCAGGCGTCCATTTCCGGCATGTCGATGTCTAGTAGGATAACATCGGGAAATTCCTCGGCATTTTCAATTTCTTTGAATGAATCAATAGCAACTTTTCCATTCTTGTAACTAAGGATCTGACTAAATAACTGACTTTTCTCAATTATTTTTTTTGTAATTAATTGATAGATGGGGTCATCATCAATGATACAGATACTTTTTGGGGCGTTCATCTGAAATATATTTTAAAAGTTGTTCCTTCGCCTAATGCGCTTTTAACGACAACTCTTCCACCCATAGCATCAATCTGGTTTTTAGAAATGAATAAACCGATTCCTCTTGCTTCACCGTGATTGGTGAATGTTTTGTACATTCCGAAAAGTTTTTCTCCATTTTTTTCCAAATCAATTCCTATTCCGTTGTCTGTTATTTCTAAAACGGTTTTTCCTTCTTCCTGATACGATCTGAGGTCAATGACCGTTTGTCTGTCAGGATGTCCGTATCGAATGGCATTCGATATAAAATTAAGCAATATACTTTCCAGATAAGCAGGATTGTATTTTACTTCTATATCATTGTTTACTTCATTCTTAATTATTACATCATTCTTTAAAATTTGTTCTCGGAGTACATCCAGTGTTTTTACTATGTATTTATTTAGGTTTAAGGGTTCAATGATAAGGTTAATATTGGTTTGAATGGTAACAACTTCATTCAGGTTGTTCATGGTTTCATTAAGTACCGAAGAAACAGATTTCAGCAGCTGAATCATTTCTTCTCTTTCTTCATCGGTATCCGCAGATTCAATCAGATTCGAAATGGATTGAATATTGCTGGTATGCGAACGCAGGTTGTGCGAAACGATATACGAGAAGTTTAAAAGACGCTTGTTTTGTTCGGTCACCAGATGGAGGGTATTGTTCAGTTCAAGCTCTGCCATTTTGGCTTTGGTAATGTCAATCATGATACCTCTCAGGTTTACGGCAATATCATTTTCGACCACAACACTAACGATGTCACGTAGCCATACGATTTCACCGTCTTTGCGAATCATGCGGTATTCGGAGTCGTGCTGTCTTTTTTCGTAAGTGTATCGGGAGAAATACTCGATTACCCATTCCCTGTCGTCCGGATGAACGTGGTTGATCCAGAAAGAAGGAGAGTCCAGCCATTCTTCCGGTGTATAGCCTAAGATGTCTTCTACTTTACGGCTGATAAACGTAAAATCATAAGTATTCGGATCGCCTTCCCATACAATACCGTCGATAGTGTTGATCAGGGATTCGATTTTCTGCTGCGATTTCAGAATGACTTCTTCAGAATTTTTACGTTCCGTAATGTCCTCTGTTGATACCAGAACGCGTTCTAAAGTACCTTCATATTCCGGTACCACGCTCCATCTGAAATGAATGTGGCGGTGCTCGTTATCCAGCAGTCTTACCTGGGAATCCCCGGTAATGTGGTTTTGTCTTTGTGTAATGGCAATTAATTGTTTGGTGAAGATAGGAATGCCTTCTTCGTCAAAAATGGTGCTTAATTTACCTTTTAATATGTTTTTGTCTTTAACGGAATGTAAGGCCAGGCACATGTTGTTGACATCGATTACCTTAACCATGGTAAGGCAGTTCAGGACAACATCGCGGTTGTTTTTGAAATAATTCTCAACATATTCTTTACTGGCGTCAATAAGATCCAGTTCGCTTAGATAATTTTTTACTTCGGAGAAGTCTTCTTCCCACAACGGAATAGGGGAGTTGTTGAATAAACTTTTAAAACGTTTTTCACTTCTCTTGATTCTGTCCTGTGCTTCTTTTTTGTCGGTTATATCTTCAATGATGCCAATGTGTGAAGTTGGTTTTTCGCCAACAGACCATAGCGGTGTAATGGTAACGCTTGCCCAGACAATGTTTCCGTCTTTGTGGAAGAAGCGTTTTTCAAGTCCGAATTCCCGGATGACACCTCTTTTCAGAAGCCTCATTTTTTTGAAATCATTTTCCAGATCGTTAGGATGGGTGATCATCATATAATCCATCTTGCTGATTTCGTTGGTTTCATATCCCAGCATTTGGCAAAAGCGTTCGTTGGCTTCTATGAACGTACTGGAATTGGAATCAATATGGGCAATTCCGATGGCGGCCTGTTCGAATATGTATTTGAACTTGATTTCGCTCTTCATTAAACGAAGTGCCTGCGAATGTACCAGACGCTGTAGTTCTGACGGTCTTTTTAATAAGCTTGTCGTAAATAAGCCGCAAATCAGCGAGAGCACGATCGCCAGGATGGCTATCGGTGTTAGCTGTTTGATTAAATAGTAATTGTTTGTGGTAATCAGGTATAGTTTCCAGTCTCCTTCCGGGAAGGAAACGGTCAGGTGTGTTCTTTTTCGGAAATTTTTCTTATTCGGCAAGAAGAATTCTTCTTTACCGGTATCGGTGTCGGTTTTTGAGAACTGAAAGTAATATTTGTCTTTAGAGAATGCTTTGATGCCGGAAGACTCCAGAAAGGTGTCAAAACGGATCACAACGGCGCAGAAGCCCCAGAATTTATTGGCTTTAAAAACCGGAAACCGCCCGATGATGCCCAATCCGCCCTGTTTTAATTCTACCGGGCCGGCATAGTACATTTTACGGAGCTCAATAGCTTTTAAAGCGGATTTGTTTTTTTTTAAAGGGTCAAGGATATTGTAATTAACAACGGCTTCATTTCCTTCTAAAGGATATACATATTTGATCACACCGCCCGGAACCAATTCGATAGCATCAATATTCGGACTGGATTCGATGAGTTGTTTTCCTACTTCGTTAAAGTTTTTGGAATGACCGTTATCGTCAATGGTCATGGCTAACGTTAGGGTTGTGATGTAACTGTTTTTCAAAGACTGCTCAATATTCTGATGAACGACATTCAGAATACTGCTCATTTCACGCTGTTCGCTTTCTTTTATAATTTGATAACGTAGAAAAAGAATTAAATTTGAGATTAAAAATAAAAGTGTAAATACCAATATCCCAGTGGTTTTAGGTCTTGATAAAAACCAACTTATGAGAATAGTAATTTTTTTATCCAGATTCATTAGAGATGCCTTTGGGGATGGGTGTTAAAACTTTATAAATTTATAAAAAATACGAATAAATGAATTAAAAAAAATGCAAAAAACTCATTATTTCACAATAAAAGTTAGATTTGAATAAAAAAAAAGCTCATCTTAAAGATGAGCTGATATTGTGACCTCGACAGGATTCAAACCTGTAACCTTCTGAGCCGTAATCAGATGCGCTATTCAGTTGCGCCACGAGGCCTTGTTTTTACGGGTGCAAATATAGGCAATAATGTGTAACTTGCAAACGAAATTGAAATAAAATTTAAAAAAAAATGGCACTAAAAGAGTATGTACGTGATATTCAGGATTTTCCTAAAAAAGGAATTATTTTCAAAGATATCACTCCGTTGCTGAATAGCCCGGAAGGAACTAAAGAATGTCTGTCAATATTGATGGAAAACCTGAAAAATAAGAAGATCGATAAAGTAATCGGGGTGGAAAGCAGGGGCTTTTTCTTTGCTACTTTACTGGCTCATGAACTAAATGTTGGGTTTGTACCGGTCCGTAAACCCGGAAAGCTGCCTTTTACAACCATTTCGGCTTCGTATGAGCTGGAATATGGTTCGGACAATTTAGAGATCCATACAGACGCGATAAAGAAAGGAGACAGGGTTTTGATCCATGATGATGTACTGGCGACAGGAGGCACCGCTAAAGCTGTTTGTGAGTTGGTGGAAAAACTGGGCGGAGAAATTGTTCAGTTGAATTTCTTAATGGAGCTGCGTTTTTTAAACGGAAGGGAGAAAATTAAGCCGTATGATATTTTTGCGGCAATGGAATATTAGTCCAGCGCTTTACAGGTAACATAATACCGCCAGGCAAGAATTGCCTTTTGCCAGTTGCTGGCTTTGGACAAATCCAGATTTTGTTTGCTGTAACTGGGAAGCAGTATTTTGTTTATCCGGGCTAATGCTTTGAACATGAGTGTATTGTTTTTTGTAAAGTTAAAAAAAAAGACTGTCATGAATGCATGACAGTCTTTTTTTTAGTTGTTTTTTTCTTCTTTTTGCGCTTTTTCTACACGCTTTTCGATTTCTTTCTCGCGAAGTTTGAGGGCTTTTTCTTTGGCTTTCATAGCGTCTTTTCGGAGCTCGTCTCTGTGTTTAAACATTTCGTCTCTTTTCTTGAACATTTCGTCTCTTACCTTAAATTGCTCATCTCTCTTTTTGAACATTTCATCTCTTTTCAGCATGGCTTCCTCTCTTGCTTTGAAAGCTTCCGCTTTTGCATTTTCTATTTCAGGTCTGATTTTTTCCATTGAAACGCGGGCATCTTCTAAGGCTTTTCGGGTAATTTCTGCAGTATCGATATCAATGTCGTCACTATTAAAAACTTCTTCACCGTCAATAATTATCCGTGTGCTTCCTTTTTTGGAAACAACTTTACCGTCTTTAATAACCACACTGCTGCTGCTGGTTGTTGTTGTAGAACTTCTCATCGGAGCTGGTGATGCCGGAGCGGATGGCGAAAGCGGACTTGCCGGAGAAAGCGGACTTGCCGGAGAAAGTGGACTTGCCGGAGAAGGCGGACTAGGTGGCGATGGTGGACTCGGCGGGCTTAACAGATTGTCAAACCAGGAGCTGTTATCCTCGGCATCGTCATTGTCATCGTCGCTATTTTGGGCAATCGTTTTTACACTGATTCTTCTGTTGGGAGTGTCAGGTGTTGCATCGGTATTAAAACCGATTTTTACTTTCCCGTTTTTGTCCGTTTTTCGGACAATACGGATAGTGGATATTGGTTCATCGTTGTCGATTTGCGTAATACCGTTATTTCCGTTATTGTCTTTGAACTGCACTTTAATACGGGTGATTTCCCCATTCTTATTTCGTTTTATCTTGGAATATTTAAGATTGATGCCATATTCGTTCTGAAGCAGCTCGGCATTTCTTTTTAATTCTTCGTCTGTAGTATTTTTGTTTATTACTACAGTGACATTATCGGCTGCGGCAGCTTTTTCACTTTGTGCCATACGGCTTTGTTTTTCCTGTGCCAGGATTTTTACCTGGAACTGCATGATGAATAATGCCAGAAGCGGAAGGATGATTAGGTACTTCCACAAATTCCTTTTTCGGGACTGATCTTTGTTTAACATAACGATTCGTTTTTTGATTAATGATTGATAAAAATGATTGGTGATCGCAATGCACTGGGTGTGCATGGTTACTTTTACTAAGGTTTTCTGATACGCTTTTTTATCATTGACAACTTTTGTTGCTTCTGCATCGGCAATGAATTCCAGATTTTGAGCAATGGCTTTTTTGTATACCCAGATAATAGGGTTAAACCAGAAGAAAATACAGAACAGCTGCGCAATAAGCATGTCGGCCGAATGCTTTTGAATGCTGTGGATCTTCTCGTGCTCAATAATGTCTGTTAACTCGTGCTGCTGTAAAAGCTTGGAGTTGTAAACAATGTAATTAAAGAAAGAAAAAGGTGATTGGACTTTTTCCGTATCGATATAGTAAAGATTATTTTTGGTAACGGCTTTTGGTTTTTCAATTATCTGCTGTAAAGAGATGTATTCTGCTATAAAGCGGATACATAATAAAAGAATTCCGACAGCATATAATAAAATGACAATTAAATGGTAGTTAATTTGAAAATCAGGTTCACTGACCGCCGGAATTGTATTTTGTATGTATGGATGATAGGTGTCCGGGACAGTTGGAGTGCGTTCTACCCAGATAATTTTCGTGAACGATATTAAAGGCAGTAAAACGGAAGTAAACAATCCTAATAGTAAGAACCAGCGGTTCGAATTGAAAAAAGTTTCTTTTCTCAAAAAGATAAAATACGCCAGATAAAAAACAGCTATCAGCACTGTTACTTTTAAGATATAAATACCAAACGCTTCCATAAACCTATTTTTTTTCGATCATGTCTAAAATTTCACGTAATTCTTCAGCACTGATTTTTTCCTCTTTAGCAAAAAAGGAAACCATACTCTTATAGGAGTTGTTAAAATAATTCTCAATAGCATTATTCATAAAACCTTTGCGGTAATCCTCCTTCGAGATCAGCGGGTAATATTGATGGGTATTACCAAAAGCTTTGTGGGACACATAGCCTTTCTCTTCCAGGTTTCGGATTATGGTGGATAATGTATTGTAATGGGGCTGGTCTTCCTTGATTTCTGCAAGCACCTCTTTTACAAATGCTTTTTCCAGCATCCATAAAATGTGCATTACTTCCTCTTCTTTGTTTGTTAACTTCTGTGTCATGATAAATTATTGCGATACTGTTTGCAATCCTTATTATAGTAACGCAGAACAAATGTATAACTATAAATTTAGTTTTGCAACTAAAAAAGTAGTTTGTAAACTAAAAAAATAGTTAAACCGGGGTTTTGGAAGATGGAATGTGTTTTAAAATGTTGTTTTTTAGTATTTTATGAATTTTCGTTTCGCAATATTTTTTGCAGCCAGATTCCGCATAAAGCTGCGATTCCGGCAAAAGTGCCCATAAAAATCCAGTTGGTATTGTAGTTGTAGCGGGATATGATCTCCATTCCGGTTTTCGAACTCATAATATGCGCAAGGCTGAAGCTCATGGTGTACAAAGCCATATAACGTCCTTCGTGTCCTTTGGGAGCACGTCCCATGGCAAAGGAATTTGAAAACGGGAAAGCAAACATTTCTCCAAAAGTGATAAAAATCATGCTGAGCACGAGTATTCCGGCCCATATATTGAGTAACAGCAGGTAAAAGGCTATGGCAATGCATACGGAGCCATAAAAGATAATTTTTGTTTTATCCGTTTTTTTGCGTTCGAAATAACTGACCAAAGGCATTTCAAAAAAGAAGATCATCAAACCGTTAAAGGACATTAGTAATCCCGTTTGAAATTCGGAAAGGTTGAATTGCTCATGATGGTATAACGGCAGGGTTGTAAATAGCTGAAAGAATACCATGGCAGTTGCAAAACTGATAAAAAGAAACAGCCAGAAAGGACGGTCTTTAAAAACGGATTTTGCCACGGCAGCAGCATCGTTATGACTGTGAAAAGCTTCTTTTTTCTTTTCTTTTACCAACAGGGCAAAAATGAGGATGGAAACAATACAGGAAGCGCCATCTATCCAGAAAAGCCCCTGGTAGCCGATTCCCATAATGATTAAACCGCCTAAAGCCGGTCCGGCAGCAAAGCCGAGATTTACGGCTAACCGGACTAAGGTGAGCGCGCGGGTACGGTTTTCCGGTTTGGCATAGGCACTTAACGATACAAACATTGCCGGACGAAACATATCGGCAATGATCATGATCGAAAACATGGCGAGGCACAGGCCTGCAAAGCTGGTGATAAACTGAATTACGAAAAACAGCAAACCGCTGGTGAAAAGGCTGAAAATCATGATCCGGTAAAAGCCTATCTTGTCCGATAGTTTTCCGCCCAGCCAGGAACCGATCATCGAACCGGCGCCAAAACAAACCATTATCCAGCCTACCTGATGGTAGTCGAAAAGCAGGTCCTCTTTTAAATACTTGGATAAAAAAGGGAGCACCATGGTTCCGGCACGGTTGATAAATGTAATTAGCGTAAGGATCCAGATCTCTCTTGAGAATCCTTTAAAGTTATTGATATAACGGGAAAAAGCCTGTTGCAGCATAGCGGGTTTCTAAACATCAAATTTACAAACTAATTTATTCCGGTTTTAGTATTTTAATACGGTTTAATCGTTAAATCATGATGAATTTTTCAGCACGGTATTTTTGATTATTTTTGCAGCACAAAATAAATTGATTTTAAAGACTTTGAATCCATGAAAGTAATAAGCGTTTTACTGATAGCGATACTGTTCCCGGTTTTGGGTTTTTCGCAATGCGGAAAGGAAGCGGTTGAGGCGTTTCGGCAGAAAATTAATTCGGAATATGCCGATCCGGCCCATAGTCCTTTAAAAGCAAAAGATTTAAAAACATTTAAATCACTGGACTTTTTTCCAATTGATTTAGCGTATTGTGTTACAGCGAAATTCATCAGAACTACAGATGCCAAACCGTTTAATATGCCGACAACCGGTAAGCGGAAGCCGCTGTATGTGAAATACGGAGAAGTACATTTTACATTAGGGGATAAAAACTTTAAACTGAATGTTTATCAGAACCTGGAGCTGATAAAAATGGAGCAGTATAAAAAACATTTGTTTTTACCGTTTACAGATTATACGAGTGGGGTGGAGAGTTATGGCGGCGGACGTTATATTGATCTGGAGCTGCCGGAAACCGATATGCTGACGATTGATTTTAATCAGGCATACAACCCTTATTGTGCTTATAACGAAGGATATTCCTGCCCGATCCCGCCTCAGGAAAATGATTTGAAAACGGAAATCAAAGCCGGAGTAAAAACATTTAAAAAATAATGTTCTATAATCTTCATACCCATAAAGCTTCCGGTGCTGCCAATGTTTTGGAAATTGTCAACCAGTATCCGAATGAATTTGACGCGACGGCACAGTACTTTTCCATTGGGATTCATCCGTGGCATATTCATTTGGAACGCCTGGATCAGGATCTGGCTGTAATAGCAGAAAAGCTGCAGTGGGATAACTGCCTGGCTTTGGGAGAATGCGGATTGGATAAAAGAATTGAAACGGATCTGAAAACACAGATAGCCGTTTTTGAAAAGCAGCTGGAACTGGCCAGACATTTTCAGAAACCGGTTATACTGCATTGTGTGGCGGCCTATCAGGAGGTGATTGCAATTAAAAAACGCATGCAGCTCACGGTTCCGATGGTTATACATGGTTTTTCAAAAAATTACCAGGTGGCAAAATCATTACTGGACAACGGATTTTACCTGTCTTTTGGAAAATACCTGCTGCGCAATCCGGAATTAGCGGCTGTTTTTAAGCAAATACCGGACGACCGTTTTTTTATGGAAACCGATATGGTGGAAGAAACCATTTTTGAGGTATATCAGAAGGCTGAGGAGATAAAACAGTATGCTGTTACCGAAATAGTGGCCCGTAATTTTGAGAACGTATTTAATAGTAACAATAAATAAGATTAAAAAAGAAATAAATGGCGGAATGGACAGAAAGAGCAGAATTGCTTTTTAAGAAAGAAGGATTGGATAAATTACAGAATGCCAACGTTTTGGTTGTGGGTATGGGCGGAGTAGGCTCGTTTGCAGCTGAATTTATAGCCAGAGCAGGTGTTGGTAAAATGACAATCGTGGACGGTGATGTAGTGGATATAACCAATATTAACAGACAGCTGCCGGCTTTGCACTCTACCGTAGGGGCACCCAAAGTAACCATTGTAGGGGACCGGTTAATGGATATCAATCCCGAATTGCAGTTAACCCGTGTTCAGGAATTTTTATCGCCGGAACGCGCTTTTGAACTGGTAACTCCGGAGTTTGATTATGTTTTGGATTGTATTGACAGTATTACACCAAAACTGAATCTTATCCTGGCTGCAAAGCGAAAAAAAGTAAAGATCATCAGTAATATGGGAGCAGGAGGGAAACTGCTTGCCAGTAAAGTTACGGTAAGGGATATCAGTAAAACAGATGTTTGCCCGCTGGCAAAGACCATTAGAAAGCGTTTAAAGAAAGAAGGGATCACTACCGGGGTAAAAGCTGTTTTCTCGACGGAAACACCGGATGAAACCAGTTTGAAAATGACAGACGGACTCAACTTTAAAAAGTCTTTTTACGGAACGAACAGCTGGATGCCGGCATTGTTCGGTTTGCATGCTGCGGAAACAGTAGTCAAATATTTGTTGAAGAAATAAAAAAAGTCCCTGAAAAGGGACTTTTTTTATGCTTTATTATTCGGTGGCAGCCGGAGCTGCAGGTGTTGCTGTAGGAGTAACCGGTTTCGGTTTTACGGCCGGTTTTGGTTTTGCCGTTATCGGGATAAAAATCTCGGTAACCCATTCGGAAGGTTTTCGGTGCTGGTGTGCACTAACTTTGTAAACCTCGATGTATTTTCCGGTGGTATCTTCCATCCACTTGTTTTTGGTGATCTCGGCATAGGCTTTATCCCAGGCTTCTTTACTGTGGGAGTAATCCCCGGTTAACGTTGTTTTTAAGGCAAGATACGGTTCTAATTTTCCACCGGTAATGTCGCTGCCCTGTGCTGTGAAAATTTCATCCTTAACCGGAATACAGGTCGAAAACTCTACACTGTTATTAGCCGTGTCGTATTTGTTGTAGATAGCAAAAGAGCTGCCGTTTACGGCTATATTATTGTCTTTTGTGAATTTGTTTAAATTAATCAGCATAGCACTCATTAATTTAGGCAATTCCGGAATCTTGCAGCTTACGGTTTGTTTGATATAATAGGTTCCAGCCTTTTTAACCAGACCGTTTATTTTGATGTTATACGATTTTAATTCTTTAACGAGTACATTGTCAATGTTGGTAAGCCCTTTGTCAAACATTGGCGCCAGCATGTTTTCGGCACCGCCGCTTAAAATGGAGAATGCTTTCATCATGAAATTCATTTCGCCTTTCATGCCCCAGGTTACTTTTGTACCGTTTTTTACAGGTGTAAAAGTCCAGTAAACATCGGAAGGTACAGTACTGTCGTTAAAATATATTTTTTGGGTAATGCTGTCGTTGTCAACCGTTTTGATGGTTTCCATTTTACCGTTTCCTTCTTTTCCGGTCCAGGAGAAAGAAGCTCCTGTGCCTTCGGTAATTTCCGGGTAACTGTATTTAATGTTCGGATCGTCTTCTTTCCAAGGGCCCCAGTCTTCCCAATTTTTATAATCATTGATATAACTATACAGAGCCGATTGTGATACGTTTATTACTTTACTTCTTTGAATGTCAAACTTACTGCTCTGAGTAGCAATGTAAACCGCCAAAGCGATTGCCCCCAAAACGATTAAAAGAAATATGTATTTTACTATGCGCATAGAATTATAGATAATTTCATTTTGTTGTCCAAAGTTATAATAATTATTCTTTCAAAAAGAGTTTAATTATAAATAAAATTCCTATAAAAGCAAAAAAGGCTAATAATATCCAAAGCGAACCTTTATAGTGTAATTTGTGCATTGACAGGTCTTTTCGATATACATAAATCATAGCAGTTACAAATACCAAAACAAAAAACAATGCAAAGTAGAGCTGACCTGATGTAAACATGGATTTAATTTTTATGCAAAATTAGCGTTTTGAAAGGAGATTTTCTATTTTAGACAGCAAAATTAAATGTCATGAAAAAACAATTGCAAGCCGTTCAGGAATTCCACGAATCATTTGGTCTGGGAGTTAGTCAGGCGCCAAAAGCCGATTTGGGAGAACAGAAAAACCTGCTGCGGTTTAACCTGATGAAAGAAGAAAATGAAGAATACCTTGAAGCGGTTCAGAATAATGATCTGGTTGAAATTGCCGATGCTTTGGGGGATATGCTTTATATCTTGTGCGGTACGATATTGGAACACGGACTGCAGCACAAAATTGAAGATGTTTTTGAGGAGATCCAGCGAAGCAATATGAGCAAACTGGGCGAAGACGGAAAACCGATTTACAGAGAAGATGGTAAGGTTATGAAAGGACCAAACTATTTCAAACCCAATTTTGAAACCATTCTAAAATAAAAAAATCCCGAATCATATTCGGGATTTTTTGTGTTTATCTTTTTGAACGGACTAGATTTTTACAGTCCATCCGAAAGTATCTTCAATTTCCTTGTGCTGGATACCGGTAAGTATGGATTTGATATTTGCAGCAAAAGTAGTGTCTGATTTTGGCAGCTCATAATAAGTTTCTTTATACGAGAAGCCAACGATTGGGTTTACTACGGCAGCAGTTCCGGCTCCGAAGATTTCCTTTAAAGTGCCTTTTTCTGCCGCTTCCACGATTTCGTTAACCAAAACCGGACGTACTTCAATATTGATTCCTTCTCTTTCTGCTAGTTCGATAATACTTTTTCGGGTAACACCATCCAGGATTCTCTCGCTGGTTGGAGCGGTATATAAGGTATCGTTAATTCTGAAGAACACATTCATGGTTCCGGCTTCTTCCAGTTTTGTGTGGGTTGCATCATCTGTCCAGATGATTTGCTGGAAGCCCTGTTCGTTTGCTAATTTTGTCGGATAGAATTGTCCGGAATAGTTTCCGGCTGCTTTTGCAGCACCAATTCCTCCATTTGCAGCACGGCTGAAATGTTCGGCAATAATTACTTTAACTTCACCGGAATAGTATGATTTTGCCGGAGATAAAATCACGGTAAAACGATATTGTGTCGATGGAGCAGCAACAACACCGGAGCCTGTTGCAATCATGAAAGGACGGATGTATAAAGAGTTTCCGAATCCTTTTTTAACCCATTCTTTCTCAATTTCCAATAATTTGTGCAAACCGCCAAGGAATACCTCTTCCGGAACTTCCGGCATGGCAAGACGCACAGCTGATTTGTTAAAACGATCAAAGTTCTGATCCGGACGGAATAACCAAACATCATCATTATTGTCTTTGTAGGCTTTCATACCTTCAAAGATCGCCTGACCGTAATGGAATACTTTTGCAGAAGGATCCAAAGTGAAAGGTTCGTAAGGTTGTATTACAGGTTGTCCCCAGGTACCGTTTTTAAAATCACAAATTAACATGTGATCGGTAAAAGTATTTCCGAATGTCAGGTTTTCAAAATCAACACTGTTGATTTTAGACGCATCAGCTTTGATAATTTTAATATCAGTAGTTGTTTTTAATTCCATTTAATGTGATAATTATTTAAAAAGAACACTAAATTATTGGCTATCAACGAAAAGTGTAATTTTTAAATTGATAAAATTTTTGTTGTGTCTTTGCAAATTTAATGAAAAAAAGCACTTTTTAGACTGTTCAATTAAAAATAATGTAATTGTATAAAGAATTATTAAATTTTTTGTGAATTGATAAAAATAGGTTCAAAATCATTCGGATTAGCGGGAATTAACGAAAAAATTAATTAGAATTATGTCTATTCGATATAAATTTGTTTCTTTGGATTGTAGAAAAAAAAGTCAGCTTCCGGCCGTTAACAGGGTTATTGTTTTCTTTTTTTAAACTATTGATAACCAGACTAACCAAACAATTATATATGAAAAAAACTATTTTACTAGCCGGATTATTATTGAGCTTAATGAGTTGTAATGATAAGAATAAAAAACAGGAAGGTGCAGAAACAGCGGAAGCAGTAAAAACGGAATATGCCGTTTTTGGCGATAGTATTACCAGTGAGGGTGCTATTACAAAGGAAGATATGTTTGCAAAATTTAAAGATTTAAAAGAAGGCGATACGATAAACCTTAAATTTAAGTCCAATATTAAAGATGTTTGCCAGAAAAAAGGATGCTGGATGACAATGGATCTGGCAGATGGTAAAGAAACATTTGTAAAATTTAAGGACTATGCCTTTTTTGTACCGATGAACGCAATGAACCAGGAAGCGATAGTAAACGGAAAAGCATTTGTTAATATTGAAACGGTGGAACGTTTAAAGCACTATGCTAAAGATGGTGGAAAAACACAGGCGGAGATTGACAGTATTACTCAGCCGAAAGTGACGTATTCCTTCATGGCGGACGGGGTTTTAATCAGTAAATAATAATGAAGAAAATTTTAGTTTTTGTTTCGGCAGTGGTTTTGTTTGCTGCCTGCCAGAAAAAGGAAGTTGAAAAAGAAAAAGTTTCCGGAAAAAAGGATTTTAAAATGTATGAAATGTCCGAAATGGCTGCTTTAATGGAGCAGATGTATGTGGACAATCAGCGTTTAAAAGATCGTATTAACAACGGAGAAGACGTGGGGCGCTTTCCGAATCATTTTTTAAAGATTCACAAAGCGGTTATGACGGATGAAAGCGAGAATGATGCCTTTTTTAAAGAACAGGCTAAAAAATTTATTGAAGCTCAGGAATTGATCTACAGCGATCCTAAAAATGCCAAACAGCATTTTAATAATGGGGTCGATGCCTGTGTGCGCTGTCATGAATCCAAATGCGGCGGGCCTATTCCGAGAATTAAAAAATTGTATATCAAATAACATTGAAAAGAAAAGTAATACAAACGGCTGACGGTTCTTCTACCATCTATATAGAAGAATGGGGAGAAACATATCACTCTAAATTCGGAGCGATACAGGAAGCAAAACACGTATTTATAGCAAACGGACTGTCACTCATGGAGCAACAGTCCGTTGCTGTTTTAGAAATCGGTTTCGGAACGGGGCTCAACAGCTTTATTACCTTACTGGAAGCGGAACAAAAAAAACAGTTTGTTGACTATGTTGGTGTGGAAGCATTTCCAATTTCGTTGGAAGAGCGGAAGAGTCTGAACTATGTATCGGAGTTAAATGCCATTGCGTTCGAAAAGGAGTTTGAACAGCTGCACCATTCGCCCTGGGAAGAGCAGGTACAGGTTTCGCCTTATTTTTCTTTAACAAAAAGGCAACAATACTTTAACGAAATATATTACAAAAACAGGTTTAATTTGATTTACTTTGATGCATTCGGATTTCAGGTTCAGCCGGAGCTCTGGACAGTTGAAATTTTCAAAATCATGTATGAGGCGCTACAGGATAAAGGTGTTTTAGTAACATACGCCTGTAGAACTTCAATCATTAAAGCTTTACGGGAAGCCGGTTTTGAAACAGAGAAGCTAAAAGGGCCGCCGGGGAAACGCGAAATGCTGAGAGCTGTTAAAAAATAAGTCTTTAGTGTGAATGTTAAATAAAATATAAAATTCATACTAAAAATGAAATTGAAACGTTAAGTCTTTAGAAAACAAATACGTTTTTTGTAAATTTACCCAACAGTTTTACGTTCTTACCCTAAATTAACCATATTAATGCTGTAGAATTATGCCAAGAGCCATGTTTTCTTACACTAAATCTATTTTAGAAAGAGTAAGTTTTGACCCTAAATTATTTTGTAAAGAATTAGAAAAAGCCATAAAGAATTTATTACCATACGAAATCGAGCAATTGAGAGATTGGTTGCTGAATTACACAGTTGGCAAGCCGGAATTAAAACAATGTCTTATATACGTTAATCAGTAAATAAAAAAGGAGCTTTAAGCTCCTTTTTTATTTTTCAGCGGACTGATAATTTGTACGTTGTGAAAAGCGATGGCACCTTTTACAACACCCGATATGGTACTGCGAAGGGCTTCGATAATGTGCATTTTCAATTCGCTTTTGGGATAAATTAAACTAACCTCACGTGCCGGACGGGGTTCTTTAAAATGGCGTAGTTTGGTTTTGTCCTTTTCTTTTAAATCCAGCGTGTGCAAATAGGGAAGCAGTGTGGTTCCCAATCCTTCATCGGCAAGTTTGATTAATGTTTCAAAACTTCCGCTCTCAATCTGGAAACGGCTGTCAGGATGTGCTGCGTGACTTTTGCACAAATTTAAAATTCCGTCTCTAAAACAGTGTCCGTCCTGTAACAGCAGGATAGAATCTACATCGAGATCATTGATGTCGATCTCACTTTTCTCAAAGTTTTTATTGCTTTCCGGTATATAGGCCACAAAAGGCTCATAATACAAAACGATTTCCTTTAAACTTTCTTCTTCTAAAGGTGTCGCGGCAATAGCAACATCCAAATGCCCGTTTTTTAGGCGTTTGATAATTTCTTCGGTGTTGTATTCCTCTATGATTAAATTGACTTTCGGATACCTGTTTACAAAATTGGTCAGGAACATCGGTAATAGCGTTGGCATTATCGTTGGGATGATACCAATTTTAAACTCCCCGCCGATAAATCCTTTCTGCTGGTCTACGATATCTTTAATCCTGTCGGATTCGTTGACAATGTTTTTTGCCTGGGTAACGATTTTCTGTCCTATTTCGGTTAGCTGTATGGGCTTTTTACTTCTGTCAAAAATTAAAATCTCCAGTTCTTCTTCCAGTTTTTGAATCTGCATGCTCAGCGTGGGCTGTGTCACAAAACATTTTTCGGCTGCAAGCGTAAAGTTTTTATGTTCGGCTACGGCTAAAACGTAGTATAATTGGGTGATGGTCATTGTATAAATATTTTCGATAAAAATATAAAAAGTATCAATATTAATTATAGTTTAAGCCCTAAATTTTGGTTAAATTTGTAGGTATAATATTTAAAAAATAGAAGTATGAAAACAAATAGTCTTGGATTACCCGTAAAAGAAACGAAAGTTTTAGTAGCCGAACTGAATATACTATTAGCCAATTTTCAGGTCTATTACCAAAATCTGAGAGGATTGCACTGGAATATCCGCGGAAAACGTTTTTTTGATCTGCATGTAAAATTCGAAGAGCTTTATAACGATGCCCAGTTAAAAGTGGATTTGATCGCAGAGCGTGTTCTGACTTTAGGAGGAGTACCCCTGCATTCTTTTGACGATTATATTAAAAACAATAAATTACCGGTAGGGAAAAATATATCCAATGATGAGGAAGCTATTCATTTGATTATCGCATCGTTGACCAGCCTGTTGCAGATTGAAAGAGTTATTTTAAGTCAGTCGGGAGAAATTGACGATGAAGGAACCAACTCGATGATGAGTGATTTCATCAAAGAGCAGGAAAAAACCATGTGGATGATGAAAGCATGGTTAGAAGAAGAGATCTAAAAATCCAAAAGTTAAGTGAAAAAGTATTAAAGAAATATTAATTGTTTTTCACTTAACTTTTTTTACTTAATTTTTTTTGTAAGTTCGCGGCATGAAAGTACTGGTAAAAATAGTTTTACTCCTATTTATCACTTTTTTGGCTACTCCAACAGTTGTGGGGTTCCTGAAGAGTGATACCGATACTTCGTCTGTATATAGTTTCTCAGAAGAAGAAACGATTAAAGAAATCAAAGAAACCAAAGCGCAATTGAAATTTGAATTGCAGATCCCGGTTTACTTTGTTGCAAAACCTGCATTAGCTGCCATCACGTTTGAAAATACTTTAAAACACGATAGTAGTTTCCGAGAGATCTTCTCACCACCTCCCGAATTAGTATAATACAATTACAGGAACTTTTATGTTCAACAGTTTAAGCGTTTTCTTTTAACACGCTTACTATCTAATTGCATTATATTTTATCGGTTATGACAAAAAAAATCAATCTTTTTGCTAACCTGAAAGCGGATTTTGCTTCAGGATTAGTAGTCTTTTTGGTGGCCCTGCCTTTGTGTTTAGGTATTGCTATGGCATCTGGGGCGCCGTTGTTTTCAGGAATTATTTCAGGAATAGTTGGAGGTATCATTGTAGGATACCTGAGTCAGTCAAACATCAGTGTTTCAGGACCTGCTGCCGGACTTACCGCGATTGTACTTACCGCCGTTACTGATCTTAAAGCCTTTGATGTGTTCCTGCTTACTGTTTTTATTGCCGGTTTGATTCAAATCGTTTTAGGCTTTATTAAAGCAGGAAGTATTTCGAATTATTTCCCTACCAATGTTATTGAAGGAATGCTTGCAGGTATCGGAGTAATTATCATTTTAAAACAAATTCCCCATGCAGTAGGATACGACAACGATTTCGAAGGAGATCAGTCTTTTGTACAGATGGAAGGCGGGAATACGTTTTCCTCTCTATTGGGAGCATTGGATTATATCAATTTAGGTTCGATCATTATCACGGTAATTTCCCTGGCTATTTTAATTTCATGGGACAAGGTTCCGTTCCTTAAAAGAATAAAACTGGTTCCGGGTGCATTGGTGGCCGTAGTTTTGGGAATCATTATTAACGAACTCTTTCTGATCAGCGGAAGCAGCCTGGCTATTTCTAAAGAGCATTTGGTATCGTTACCGGTAATGACTTCTTTTGATGATGTGAAAAACATTATCGTAACGCCAGATTTCTCAGCAATAACCAATCCGCAGGTTTGGACCGTAGCCTTTACAATTGCAGTTGTAGCATCGATAGAAACACTATTGTGTATCGAAGCTGCCGATAGAATGGATGTACATAAAAGATTCACCAATACCAATGTGGAGCTAAAAGCACAGGGTGTTGGTAATATGTTGAGTTCGCTATTAGGCGGATTGCCGATGACTTCGGTAGTGGTGCGTTCTTCGGCTAATGCAACAGCCGGTGCACAATCTAAAATGTCGACCATCATTCACGGTTTGTTATTACTGATCAGTGTGGTATCCATTCCTTTTTTACTAAACAAAATCCCATTGGCTACTTTGGCAGCGATCCTGTTACTGGTAGGATATAAATTAGCGAAACCGGCAGTGTTGTTACATTTCTGGCACAAAGGTAAATACCAGTTTATCCCTTTTATTGCGACATTATTAGGAGTGGTTTTCACCGATTTGCTAAAAGGAGTTGCTTTAGGTATTGTGATCAGTATTCTTTTTATTTTAAGAGGAAATCATAAAAGAGCCTACAACTTCACTAAAAAAGAATACCATGACGGTGATATCATCCATATTGATTTGGCACAGGAAGTATCCTTTTTAAATAAAGCGGCTATCAAAAATACGCTAAACGAAATTCCGGAAAATTCCAAAGTGATCATCAATGCTTCCGATACCGTATATATTGCACATGATGTACAGGATCTGATTAAAGAATTCAAGACAATCAGGGCTGTTGAAGACAATATCGAAGTACACCTGATAGGATTCAAAGAAGCCTACGAGCTTGAAAATACCAATACAGATAAAAAAAATGTATTTGTAGAACATTCAGAATAAGAGATTTAAAAAAAGAAAAATAAATTAAAAAGCAAAAGTTATTATCATGTTTATATTAATGAGTAATTTTAATGAAATTTAAAAAAGCTTAATTTCAACATGGTTTAATGGAGCTTCCAAACAAATAAATTATAAAAATGAAAGCACATACAGCAGAAACACAGGCAACGATTACCCCTTATAAAGCATTAGCATTTCTTAAAGAAGGGAACGCGCGATTTGTAAGCAATTTAAAAGTTAACAGAAATCTTTTAGAGCAGGTTAACGACACAAAAGACGGTCAGTTTCCATTTGCAATAGTTTTAAGCTGTATCGACAGCAGAACGTCGGCAGAGTTAATCTTCGATCAGGGATTAGGGGACATTTTCAGCGCGAGAATTGCCGGAAACATCTTAAATGAAGATATTCTGGGTAGTATGGAATATGCCTGTAAAGTAGCCGGAACCAAATTGATCGTGGTATTGGGCCACAGCAAATGCGGTGCTATTAAAGGAGCATGCGAAGGAGCGAAGTTAGGACATCTTACTAACCTTTTAAGTAAAGTACAACCGTCTGTTGATGAAGTAAAAGCAGAGATGCCGGGTGTTGCAACAAACGATCCGGGACTTGTTGCTGCCGTGGCACAACACAATGTAATTCATACTATGGATGAAATTCTGGATAGAAGCGAGGTTTTGAAAGATCTTTTTGAATCCGGACAAATTGGAATTGCCGGTGGTTATTATGACATTGAAACCGGAGAAGTTCAGTTCATGAAAGAAATTTTACACGATTAGTAAACAACTGATGACTCAGTCCAAAACAGACAAATCCTGATGAGCGAATTTTATCGGAAATTAATAGAGAATAACAAAAAATGGGTTGAATCCAAACTGAGCAACAACCCGGACTATTTTGTTCGTTTATCAAAAAGCCAGAATCCGCCATTGTTATGGATTGGCTGTTCTGACAGCCGCGTTCCGGCCAACGAGATTATCGGGGCCGAACCGGGCGAAGTTTTTGTACACCGGAACATTGCAAACATGGTTGTCCATTCGGATATGAACATGTTAAGCGTACTGGACTATGCCGTGAATATCTTAAAAGTAAAACACGTTATTGTTTGCGGACATTATGGCTGTGGCGGCGTAAAAGCAGCCATGTCTAACGATTCTGTCGGTATTATCGATAACTGGATCCGGCATATAAAAGACGTTTACCGTTTTCATAAAGAGGAACTGGATGCTATTGAAGATGAAAGCGAAAGGTTTAACCGTTTCATAGAATTGAACGTTACCGAACAGGTATATGACTTAGCCAAAACATCTATTGTTCAGACCGCTTGGAAAAACGACCAGGAACTGCACATACACGGATGGGTTTACGGACTGAAATCGGGGTATATAACCGATTTAAAGGTAAACCTGAGTTCGAATGAAGATCTGGATGAAGTCTACCAGTTAAAATTATAAGCAATAAAAAAGTCCGCTAATCAGCGGACTTTTTATTTATTCGGTATCGAGATTTTCATTAAAAGCTGACGGAAGTAATTTTGGAATGAACTTAATCAGGATCGGCAGCAGCAACGTACCGCCCGGTAACAGGAAAATCGTTAGCGACGGGATGGTTTTACAAATATCCAGCAGCTGCTTTTTCATTTTTTTCTTTTCCTTTGAATCCAGCTCTTTATGAGTGGATTTTGCCAAGAGCAGCATTAACTCACCGCTTTCGCTGATTTCCTTTAAAAGCCGGTTTTTATTGCGTGTAATCAGTACGACCACATTTTGCGTTGCCTGATCATAAAAATGCTTTACCGGATTGGAATACCGGAAATAAGGAATCTCTTTCTGGTATTTTTTGATGAAATTATCAATAGCGGTAATGCTTTCCGTGGCATATTCCTTTTCAATTTTAAGCTGATCGGCCAGACTGTATAGAAAACGGGTTTCTGTTTCTTCCAGTATGTTATCGCTCCATAAAGCCATACCGGTGATATCCAGCAAATAGTTTTTTTCCAGGGCCGAAGAAAAATAGTCCAGTTCCAGCATTTGCAGATCCTGGATGCCTATTTTGGAAAATTTGGTAAACCGTACGGAAGATTCAAATAATTTGATCAGTAAATCGTCATAATTGGATTTGTTTGTTTTGGTGTTTAAAGCCAAAGCAACCAGGTTGACGATCGTTTCTTCCAGTTTTTTCAGGTAATTATTGGGAATTTCACCATGTATCAGGTACTGACGAAAAGCCAGCACATCGATAAACAGCAGCGCATTGGTAAGAATATGAGAAAAGTTCTTACTAATGATGTTGTCATTAGTCTGAACTCTCTCATTGATTATTTTCTCTAATTCATTGCTGGGTGAGGCGCTCGGAAGCATCTTTTTGAGCAGGTTAAAACCTTCCGGATTCATCTGGTTGTAAAAAGCAATGGCTTTTTCAATAAAATCCTTTGGTTCACCGCTATGCGTTACCATGCCAAAAACGCCGTATAGTATGTTTAATAAGGCTACTTTCGTAATCTCTTCGGAAGTCCAGCCTTTTGTACTAATGGGCTTGTCGGTTACAAAATCGACAACATGGCCGTAAATAAACCCCGTTTCCCTGATGTTGTTGTAAAACGCTTTCGAGTAGATAACGACAGGTAAAGGCAAAGGACTTTGCTTAATAAAAAACTTGTCTATCCAACCGTTAATCGAAGGGTTAATCATTGCCGTGTATTATTCCGCAAAGCTATATTTTTTATTGCTCCCACAAAAATATGCAGGCAAGTTTTAAGAATATTATTGAAACTTATCGGATGATTGCAGAGCAGGCAACACGTCCGCCGGCATTTCCTGTTGGCTGTGTTACAAAATCGTCTGAACCTTCATGTACGATGATGGCTTTTCCAAGAACATCTTTTGCAGGATCGCCGCAGCCAATACACCATTCGTTTGTGGACATGATGATTTTTCCGTTACCGTTACGGTCTGCCGGGAAGTTTCCAATGTCGCCTTTATGGTATTCTGCTGAGCCCCATTTGCCGTGTTTTTTAAAAGTTGGATTCCAGTGTCCGCCGGCAGAAGTAGCATCGGCAGAAGAGCAATCTGCTTTTTCATGGATGTGAATGGCATGAATACCCGGTTTTAGTCCTGCAATATTCGCTGTAAAGGTAACTACGCCGTCTTTTTCGCTAAAGGTAACCGTGCCGCTGGTTTTAGTGTTGCTTTTGGCCTCCAGGTTTATTTTCAGCTCGTTTGCTTTTGATGCTGTTTTGGTTTTACAGCCGGAAAATAACAGTGCCAGTCCGAAAGAAAGGAATATGATTTTTTTCATGATATTTTGTTTTTATCAAATTTACGGAAATTAAAGGGGCCATGTAAGATAAATAATTAAAAAAACCGCTTTACAAAATGCAAAGCGGCTTTTTTCAAACAAACTAAACCAAAATAATTATTGCGTTATTAATAACAGTAATGGTTCTCTTTTATTAATTTATCCGCAATAATTTCTCTCAATGCCACTACATTAGGCACATTTACATATTTTGTAAAACGACGTAATCCCATTAACATCATGCGTTGTTCGTCGCCTTCGGCAAAAGAAGCAATTCCTTCTTTTCCTTTCAGCGTGATGGTGTCTACCGCATGGTATAAATACAATTGCGCCATTGCGATTTGCTCTTTAACGTTTTCAGCACCATTGGCTTTAGCCGATTTTTCGGTTCTCAGGATAGCACTTTCCGCTACATAGATTTCGATTAACATATCGGCAGCAGCCATTAATAATTGCTGGTGTTTGTCTAAATCCGGTCCGTATTTCTGAACCGCACTACCGGCAACCATTAAGAATGCTTTTTTCAATTTGCCGATGATCTCTTTTTCTTCGGCAAACAATTCGGAATAATCCGGTGTGTCGAAAGAAGGGATTCCCATTAATTCTTCGGCTACTTTCATGGCAGGTCCTAAAAGGTCAACATGTCCTTTCATTGCTTTTTTTATCAGCATTCCCACAGAAAGCATACGGTTGATCTCGTTGGTTCCTTCATAAATCCGGGCAATTCTGGCATCTCTCCAGGCACTTTCCATAGGGGTGTCTTCTGAGAAGCCCATTCCGCCAAAAATCTGGATTCCTTCGTCCGAACAGTTTTGCATGTCTTCCGAAACGGCCACTTTAAGGATGGAACATTCAATAGCGAATTCTTCCACACCTTTTAATTCGGCTTCCTGATGTGAGGCGCCTTCTGCAATACGGGCATTAATTCTGTCTTCTATGCTTTTTGCAGCACGGTAAGAAGCACTTTCCCCGGCATAGCAGGAAGTTGCCATTTCTGCCAGTTTGGAACGGATAGCACCGAAATTGGCAATTGGTGTATTAAACTGAATTCTTTCGTTGGCATATTTTACAGCTCCGGAGATCGTTCTGCGTTGTGCATCCAAACAGGCAGCCGCCAGTTTGATACGGCCTACGTTCAGGGCATTCATCGCGATTTTAAATCCTTCACCACGGCCAGCCAGCATATTTTCTACCGGAACTACCGTATCATTAAAAAATACCTGACGGGTAGAAGAGGAGCGAATACCTAATTTGTGTTCTTCTTCTCCTAACGTAATACCGTTACCCGGAACATTTTCTACAATAAATCCGGTGATGTTTTTATCATCTTCAATACGGGCAAAAACGATGAATACGCTGCAGAATCCTGCATTGGAAATCCACATTTTCTGACCGGTAATTTTATAGCTTTTACCGTCTTCCGATAAAACAGCTTTGGTTTTTCCGGAATTAGCATCCGATCCGGCTCCCGGCTCTGTCAGACAGTAAGCACCAAACCATTCTCCGCTGGCTAATTTCGGAACGTATTTTTTCTTTTGTTCTTCCGTACCGTATAATGTAATCGGCATGGTTCCGATCCCGGTATGGGCACCAAATGCGGTAGAGAAAGATCCGGTAGCTCCGGAAATATAGTCACAAACCAGCATGGTCGATACAAATCCCATTTCCAGTCCGCCGTAAGCCTCCGGAACAGCAACCCCTAAAAGTCCCAGTTCACCGGCTTTTCTCATGCATTCTTCTGTGAAGGCATAATCTTTTTTCTCAAAACGGTCTTTGTTAGGCCATAATTCTTTATCAACAAACTCTTTTACAGAGTCACGCATCATTAACTGCTCTTCTGAGAAATCCTCAGGAGTGAAGATGTCTTCACTTTTTGTTTCTTTTACAAGGAATTGACCTCCTCTTGTTATGTTTTCCATTTTTAATTGATTTTTTGATAAAAGATGAAAGAGTAAAGAAGCAGGACTAACGGCCTAACTTGTTTATGAATCCCGAAGTCATCTTTTGAAATTCGATAATTTTATTTTCTATTGTTATAGCTGATTCCTCAGAAATATATTGGTTTTGAAGCGCGATTAATAACTGCGTCTGTAATTCATAGGACGAGCCTAAACTAATGTCCAGGAAATGTTGAAAATGTTTACTTCCCCGACTTGACCCTTCTGCTATATTTGATGGCATAGAAACAGAACATCTATTCATTTGACTTATGAGACCATATACTTCAGTTTTTGGAAAGGTTTTGCATGCCTTATGAATATCGGCGGCAATTTCCATAGCTAAAGTCCATATTTTTAAATTTTTAAAGTTATGTCTCATAACTCTTTAGTCTTTTTTCTTTCTTCTTTCCTCTCTCTCCTCAAATACTAAAGCAATTCATATATTCCGGCTGCGCCCTGACCGGTTCCAACACACATGGTAACCATACCGTATTTGTTTCCGCGGCGTTTCATTTCATCAAAAAGCTGAACCGATAGTTTTGCTCCCGTACATCCCAGCGGGTGGCCTAAAGCAATGGCACCACCATTTACATTGATGATATCCGGGTTAAGGTCTAATTCGCGAATAACTGCCAAACTTTGTGCTGCAAAGGCTTCGTTTAATTCGATTAATTCAATATCAGACTGTTTTAAACCGGCTTGTTTCAGGGCTTTCGGAATGGCTTTAACCGGACCGATACCCATAATTCTTGGTTCCACACCGGCAGCAGCATAGTTTACTAATCGTGCGATGGGTTCCAGGTTTAATTCCTTTACCATTTCTTCAGACATTACCAGAACAAATGCGGCACCGTCGCTCATCTGGGAAGAGTTACCGGCTGTAACGCTACCGTCGGCAGCAAAAACAGGTTTTAATTTTCCTAAAGCTTCTTTTGAAGTATCGGCTCTTGGTCCTTCGTCTTTATTGACAATATAGGATTTTGCAGCCTTTTTGCCTTTTTCATCAATATATACCTGTTCTACAGTGATCGGAACGATTTGTTGCTCAAATTTTCCGTCAATCTGGGCTTTTAATGCTTTTTGATGGGAATTATAGGAGAACTCATCCTGGTCTTCACGGGAAACGTTGAATTGTTTTGCAACGGCTTCCGCTGTTAGTCCCATTCCCCAGTAATAATCTTCATGACCGGCTGCTGCAATTTTATAATCCGGTGTAGGTTTGTAACCACCCATCGGGATATAACTCATGCTTTCTGCGCCACCGGCAATAATACAGTCGGCCATTCCGGCCTGGATTTTTGCGGTTGCCATACCAATGGTTTCAATTCCGGATGCGCAATAACGGTTTACAGTTACACCGGGAACATCTTCGATCTTTAATCCCATCAAGGAAATCAGACGTCCTACGTTTAATCCCTGTTCTGCTTCCGGCATGGCATTTCCTACCATAACATCGTCAATACGGGTTTTGTCGAAGTCCGGCAGTTCCTTCATCATGTATTCTATGGTTTCGGCAGCTAACTCGTCCGGTCTTTTAAATCGGAATACTCCTTTTGGTGCTTTACCAACGGCTGTTCTGTATGCTTTTACTATATAGGCTGTTTTCATTGTTTTTGTTTTAGATGAATGAAGTAAGTGAAAAGATAAAGGAACAGGCCGATTTCTTTTTGCTGACTTCTAATTCCTTTTGTCTAATTTCTAAGTGGTTTTCCTTTCGTTAACATAAACTGGATACGTTCCAGTGTTTTTCTTTCTGCACATAGTGATAGGAAAGCTTCTCTTTCTAAATCCAACAGGTATTGTTCGCTTACTAATGTCGGTTCCGATAAATCTCCTCCGGCCATTACGTAAGCCAGTTTGTTTGCAATTTTCTTATCGTGCTCGGAGATATAGTGTCCGGCTTCCATACTGTCGGTTCCTACTAAGAACATTCCCAGGGCTTGTTTGCCCAGTACTTTGATGTCTTTTCGTTTTACCGGCTGGGTATAACCGGCTTCGGCCAATAATAAAGCGTGTTTTTTAGCTTCGGCCAACTGACGGTCTTTGTTGACTACTACGACATCTTTTCCTTTCTGAAGAATTCCGAAGTCGAAAGCCTCATAAGCGGAAGTCGCTACTTTTGCCATACCGATGTTCAGGAAGTACTCCTGAAGTACGTTTAGTTCCACATCATTTTTGCGGAAGGTATCGGAAGCCCGTAAAGCCATTTCTTTAGAACCGCCGCCGCCAGGGATAACCCCGACACCAAATTCTACTAATCCGATATAGGTTTCGGCAGCAGCAACCACTTTATCGGCATGCATGCTCATTTCGCATCCGCCGCCCAAAGTCATTCCGTGCGGAGCCACTACTACCGGAATTCCGGAGTAACGCACGCGCATCATAGTATCCTGGAAGGCTTTGATAGCCATATTCAGTTCGTCATATTCCTGTTCTACCGCCATCATGAAGATCATGGCTAAATTAGCGCCTACAGAGAAATTAGGAGCCTGGTTGCCAATAACCAATCCGGAGTATTCTTTTTCGGCCAGGTCAATAGCTTTATTGATTCCCTGGATAACACCACCGCCAATGGAGTTCATTTTGGACTGGAATTCCACATTGATAATTCCGTCTCCCAAATCCTGAATGATGGATTCGCTGTTACTCCATATTTTTTTGCTTTCGCGGATGTTGTTTAAGATAATAAAGGCATCCTGTCCCGGTACTTTGGTTTGGGATCTGGAAGCAATATTGTAATAATGTGTTGTGCCTTCTTTTACCGTGTAGAAACTTTTGTTTCCGGAAGCAAGCATATCATTTACCCAGGCCGCCGGCGTTAATCCTTCGGCTTTTAGTAATTCGATACCTTTTTCAACGCCTACGGCATCCCAGATTTCGAAAGGACCGTTATCCCATCCGAAACCGGCTTTCATGGCATCGTCTATTTTATATAAATCGTCTGAAATTTCAGGGATTCTGTTGGATACATAGGCAAACATGGCGGCAAAGCTTTTTCGGTAAAATTCACCGGCTTTATCGGTTCCTTTTACCAGTACTTTAAACCGGTCAATGGGTTTGTCTATTGTTTTGGTTAATTCTAAAGTTGCGAAAGAAGCTTTTTTAGCGGCTCTGTATTCTAAAGTATCCAGGTCTAAAGACAGGATGTCTTTGTCTACTTTTTTATAGAAACCCTGACCCGTTTTACTTCCCAGCCAGTTGTTGGTCATCATGGTATTGATGAAATCCGGAAGTTTGAATAAGTCATGTGCTTCGTCATTCGGACAGTTTTCATACAAACCGTTGGCTACGTGAACCAGGGTGTCCAGACCAACCACATCAACGGTACGGAAAGTAGCCGATTTTGGTCGTCCGATTACCGGTCCGGTTAGTTTGTCTACTTCTTCTATTGTTAATCCCATTTCCTTTACCAGGTGGAAAAGGCTCATAATTCCGAAAATTCCGATACGGTTTCCGATAAATGCAGGGGTGTCTTTGGCTACTACGGATGTTTTTCCTAAGAATTTTTCACCGTAGTTATTTAAAAAGTCCAGTACTTCTGTTGTTGTTTGCGGACCAGGAATGATTTCGAATAATTTTAAGTAACGTGCCGGATTAAAGAAGTGGGTGCCGCAGAAGTGTTTCTGGAAATCTTCACTGCGTCCTTCACTCATGAATTTAATTGGAATACCGGAAGTGTTTGAAGTAATTAAAGTACCCGGTTTTCTGAAGTTTTCAATTTGTTCGAATACTTTTTGTTTGATGTCCAAACGTTCTACTACAACTTCAATGATCCAGTCGACATCTTTGATTTTGGATAGATCATCTTCCATATTTCCGGTCGTAATACGGCTGGCGAATTTCTGATCGTAAATAGGAGAGGGCTTTGATTTTAAAGAGTTGGCCAAATGTTCGTTTACAATTCTGTTGCGAACAATTTTACTCTCTAATGTTAATCCTTTTTTTTGTTCAGCGTCGGTTAGTTCTCTCGGAACGATATCGAGAAGTAATACTTCTACACCGATATTGGCAAAATGGCAGGCAATTCCAGAACCCATGATACCCGATCCAATAACCGCTACTTTTTTGATTAGTCGTTTCATTTGTGTTTTCAATTTTCTTTGTTTGCCTGACTGCCTGCCGGTAGCTATATTACGGGCAGGCAGTCAATTATTGTACTATTAATTAGAATCCTCCTCTGTATTGAAGATGGTTTTATCCATAATCAATTCATTAATGATCTCAGCGACTTCCATAAAATGGTTTAGTTTTTCATCGCTGATGTGCTGCTTTACAGTTTCATTGAATTTCAATACGGTTACTTTAGACAGTTCTCGTTTTTCTTTACCCAATTTGGTCAGGTGAATCAATACACCGCGTCCGTCTACCGGATTTTTTTTTCGGATAATCAGCCCTTTGTCTTCCATGGATTTTAAAGTCCTGGTCAGACTTGTTGCTTCCATTCCCATTTTCGGGCCTAAGGCTGTTGATGGTGTTCCGTTTTCCCTGTCGATACTTAACAAAGCAAAACCTGTAGCCATAGTGGCGCCATATTTTGTAGCTTCTTCGTTGTACATTCTTGCAACAGCTTGCCAGGTTGCACGTAAAACATAATCTATAGTTTTGTCCTTCATTTTTCTTCTGTGATTTCAAATATACAAAAAAATACTATGCATGCATAATATTGGAAAATTAATTTTAAGTTAAATAAAAAAAAACTCCCCAGCGAGGAGGAGTCTATTCATTTTTTTAAGAGTTATTGTAGATTTTATCATAAAGATTTTGGTATTTCTCCTTTATGATCTTTCTTTTGAGCTTCAGTGTCGGGGTTAATTCGCCTCCGTCAATTGACCAGACATTTGCGGTAAGTTCAAATTTTTTGATTTGTTCCCAGTGTCCGAACTTTTTATTGATGGCGTCAACTTCTTCTTTAATACGTTCAATAACATGTTCGTTGCTAACGATGGCTTCGTTGGTAGTACCTATAGTAAGGTGTTTGCGTGCTGCCCAGTCTTTCAGGAAGTCAAAGCTTGGCTGTATAAACGCGGCCGGCATTTTTTCGCCATCGCCGATAACCATGATCTGTTCGATGAAGCGGGATTGTTTCATCGTGTTTTCAATGATTTGAGGGGCAATGTATTTTCCACCGGAAGTTTTGAACATTTCTTTTTTACGGTCGGTGATTTTCAGGAAGCCTTCGCTATCGATTTCTCCGATATCGCCGGTATGGAAAAAGCCGTCCTGTAATGCTTCGGCAGTTTTCTCTTCATCTTTATAGTAGCCCATCATGATGCTTGGTCCTTTACAAAGGATTTCACCATCTTCGGCAATTTTTACTTCCAGGTTGTCTAAAACTTTTCCAACGGTACCAATTTTAAAACCGCGGTTACGCTGATCGTTAACGGCAATTACCGGTGAGGTTTCCGTTAAACCATAACCTTCCATGATAGGGATACCGGCTGCGGCAAAAACACGGGTTAAACGCGACTGTAATGCAGCACTACCGGAAACCATCAGTTCCAGCTGTCCGCCAAGTCCTTCCTGCCATTTGCTGAAAATCAGTTTTCGGGCAATGGCCAGTTTTTGTTCGTACCACCATCCGTTTTCGCCGTAGGGTTTGTAGTGCAGGCCTAAGTCGATTGCCCAGAAGAATAGTTTTTTCTTGATTCCGGTTAAATCGGCTCCTTTGGCATATATTTTATCGTAAACTTTTTCTAAAAGACGTGGAACGGCAGTCATGACATGCGGTTTTACTTCTTTCAGGTTGTCGCTCATTTTGTCGATGCTTTCGGCAAAATATACCGAGATACCATAATATTGGTATAGGTACAATATCATGCGTTCGAAGATATGGCAAATCGGCAGGAAGCTTAATCCTCTTGTGCTGCCGGCTCTTAACGGTACTCTTACGGAGCTTGCCAGTACATTGGAAACAATGTTCTGGTGGCTTAACATTACTCCTTTTGGTCTTCCGGTGGTTCCGGAAGTATATATTAAAGTAGCCAGATCGGTAGTAACAATACTGTTTTTGCGGTCTTCTACCTGCTGCTGATTGCTTTCGTCGGCTCCTAAGTCCAGCACTTCCTGCCAGTTTTTACAACCGTCAATCTGGTCAAAGGAATATACTTCTTTTAAAGAAGGTACTCTGCTGCGGATGGCATTGATTTTTTTAAAAACTTCTATATCGGAAATAAAGCAGTAAATCGCTTCGGAATGGTTTAGGATAAATTCATAATCGTCTTCCGAAATAGTAGGGTAGATCGGAACGTTTTGGGCTCCGGTTTGCAATACACCTATATCGGTAATATTCCATTCGGTTCTGTTGTTTGAAGAAATGACAGCAATTTTATCATTTTTCTGAATGTCCATTCGTAATAACGCTCGGGAAATGGCATTGGCCTTATCAAGATATTCTTTAGTAGATGTTTTTACCCATTGACCATTGTATTTTGTTACCAATGCGTCAGACAGGTTGTATTTCTCTAACTGGTAATATGGAAAGTCAAATAAGCGTGTAACGTTAGTCATGTCCTGTTTTTTTTGTTACTGCAAATTATAAAAAAAACTCAAACCAAAAAATTTAAAAGCAATAATTATAAAAGTGGTGTTGGTAATTTTGTAATTTTGATTCCTTTATAATTTTGACTTTTATAGGATTTTATGAACACAAATTATCGTATTCAGGAATATAAGGCGTTATTCTACAGATTATTTTTAGCCTATCTTTTCTATTTCATTGCCAGACTGCTGTTCTTTACATACAATTACAAGCTGCTGAAGGTGGATTCCGTTTCCGACTTTTTAGCACTGGCATATCACGGTATGGTGTTTGACACTGCCGCGATTTTGTATCTGAATGCTTTGTTTGTGGTGCTTTCCATACTTCCGTTATGGATAACCACTAAACAAGGATACCAGAAATTCCTGTTTTATGTGTATTTTGTCTTTAACCTGATTGGTTATGCGACCAATTTTATAGACTTTATCTACTACCGGTTTACGTATGCCCGGACAACGATCGCTTTTATGGATATTATTAAAAACGAATCCAATAAAGGCAATATGTTTTCCCGCTTTATTGTGAGCTACTGGCACGTTTACCTGTTGTTTTTTATTTGTGCCTTTTTATGGGTTTACCTGTACAAAAAGGTGAAGGTAGTGGAGGTGAAGCATGAAAATAAACCGAAATATTTCCTTTCCTCTTTGCTGGGACTTGTTGTTATTGCGGTAATGGCCGTTGGCGGTATCCGGGGCGATTTTAAAAAGAGTACACGTCCTATTAATATCGTGGATGCAAACCGTTATGTAACCAAGCCGGAACATGCCGATATTGTTTTGAATACGCCTTTTGCAATTATCAGAACAATGCGTACCACGAGCTTTAAGAAAGTGAATTTTGTATCGCAGGATGTTGTGAATACCGAAATTGAACCGATTAAGCTGTATCGTAACCATCCGAAGACAAAACCGAATATTGTTATTTTTATTACGGAAAGTTACGGCAGGGAATATATAGGGGCTTTTAATAAGGATAAAAACATACCGGGTTATGTGAGCTATACGCCGTTTATTGATTCGTTGTCGCAGCACAGTTTGATTTTTACCAATGCTTTTGCTAACGGTAGTAAGTCTATTCACGGAATGTCGTCGGTACTGGCGGGTATTCCTTCTTTCCAGGATGCTTTTACTTCTTCGCCATACCCGAAACAGAAAATACAGTCGCTGGTTTCCACTTTAAAAGAAGAAGGTTATGATACGTCATTTTTCCACGGCGCTCCTAACGGTTCGATGGGATTCTTAGGCTTTGGTAATATATTGGGATTTGATCATTATTACGGTAAGACGGAATACAATAATGATGCGGATTTTGACGGATCCTGGGGAATATGGGATGAGCCGTTCTTCCAGTTTATGAAACAAACTTTCGACAAGAAGAAACAGCCTTTTATGGGAACGATCTTTACCGTTTCGTCCCATGAGCCGTTTGTGGTTCCGGAAAAATATAAAGGGAAGTTTCCAAAAGGAACAATACAGATGCACGAATGCGTAGGGTACACGGACTATGCGTTTAAAAAGTTTTTTGAAGCAGCTAAAAAAGAGCCCTGGTTTAACAATACCATTTTTGTGATTACGGCAGACCACTGTAACCAGGTGGGCTATGACGAATACAATAAGGTTGTGAATCGTTCGGCAGTACCGATATTGATTTACAAGCCGGATGGCAGCCTGACCGGTGTTAATAAAGAATTGGCGCAGCAAATCGATATTTATCCGACTTTACTGGATATGATTGGGTATGACAAACCGTTTAGAAGCTGGGGAAGAAGCCTGCTGGATGAAAAATCGATCAAGCCTTTTGTGATGAACTATAACGGCACGCAATACCAGTTTCAGCGCGGAAATTATATCTGCCTGTTTGACGGTAAAAAAGCGACCGGATTTTATGATATAAACGACAGAGGTTTGGAGAAAAACCTGATCGGGAACAGAAATAAAGAGATGGATGCTATTGAGGTGGCCTGTAAAGCGTTTTTACAGGATTACTATGAGCGTATCATCGACAAGAAGCTTTATGCAAAATAAAGCGGTTTAAAAGGCTTTATATTCAAGAATAGAAAATCTCTGGTTATTGCCGGAGATTTTTTGTTTTACAGCGGCTTATTTTAAGCCGGATTGAAAAGATCGTTTACTGTTGGTGTTTTGTAATTTGGTCCGTTGTTTTGTACATAGGGGATATCCGTATTGATTCCACTGTGAATTTGTATATTTGCGACCGGTTTTTAATATACGAAACGCTATAATGTTCCAATTTTTACCCTTAGATCCAAAAACGGTTTTCCTACTTTATTTTTGGGGAAACTTGTTTGTTTGTATTCTAATTTTTAGTTATTCGTTGTCGTATGCTACTATTGAGAATAGAAAAAAATTAAAAACCTTTGGCTATGGTAAAATATTACTGACAATCGGGTGGGTATTCATTTTTTTAAGAAACATCGTTCCGGATTTCATCTCCATCAATATTGCCAATACAATCATTCTTTTGGGAGGTTGTTATGAAACGATTGCGATAATGTCCTTAACCAAAGCAAGATTTAAGAGGCGTTATCATTTTCAGGTTGGGATAACAATTGCAGCCCTGCTGGTTTTTAATATTGCTACGTTTTTAGAGAGTTCGATTAATACCCGTATTGTAATAATGTCTTTAGGGATATTTGCGATTTATTTACCGCCAACCATCAGCTATTTTACAGAAAAAGCCAATAATTTATTCCGGATTTTTTACCTGCTGTGTTATGTTGCATTTGAAATTTTAATCTTTTTACGGGCTGTTTATAGCTATATAAGCCCGCAAAAATATTTTTTCCGATACAGTACTTTTGATAGTTTGTACAGCATTGGTTTATTCCTGCTCACGCTTATCGGTACAGTCGGGTTTTTATTACTGGTAAAAGAGAAACAGGACCTTAAAATACAGAAACTTCTAAAAGATAAAAACTTATTCTTTTCCATAATTGCCCATGATCTGAAAGGGCCGTTGGGATCCTCACTGGTACTGTCGGAAATCATGGCGCAGGAAATTGAAGATTATACCCGGGAAGAAATTAAACAGATCACCGGAATGCTTCATGAATCGAACAAAAATATCTATAAGCTGCTTGAAAACCTGTTGGACTGGTCCAGGGTACAAACCGGGATGATCCAATACAATCCTCAAAAAGTGACATTAAATAGCCTGATCGAAGACAACGTAGCGCTCAATAAAAATACGGCATTGCATAAAAACATCGATCTTAGGTTTGAAGCGACAGAAACGATTATGGTTGAGTTGGATAAGGATATGATCGATACTGTTTTGCGAAACCTGCTGACAAATGCTATTAAATTTACAGACCAGCAAGGTGAAATTATAGTAACGATGCAAAAGATAAATCAAAAAGTTGAGGTGTCTATTACCGATAACGGTATTGGAATTCCGGATAGCATAAAAGAAAAGTTGTTTAAAATTAATGAAAAAGTCATCCAGAAAGGGACCGAAAATGAAATCGGGAACGGATTGGGCTTATTGCTTTGCAGTGAATTTATAAAAAGGCATCAGGGCGAAATCTGGGCCGAAAGCAAGCATGGGGAAGGAAGTACTTTTAAGTTTGTATTACCGTTGAAAGGCTAAAGCAGGAGTTTGATCTTGGACTACTGTTTAATTTTTGTTGCGCCGTTTTGGGATTGCTTTTGGAAGTAATTTTCAGGCATAAAAAAAAGTCCTGATTTTCATCAGAACTTTTTTGTGGGGAGAGCAGGATTCGAACCTGCGAAGACATAGTCAGCAGATTTACAGTCTGCCCTCGTTGGCCGCTTGAGTATCTCCCCGTTGGCTATTCAAGTGTTCTCCTTGATTATTTCGAGTGCAAATATAGGACTGTTTTTTTACTATGCAAACTTATTTCTAATATAATTTCTCACTTTTTTTTAAAGTATTGTTTCTTAGAGAAATAAAAAAATCTCCCGGAGGAGATTTTTTGGAGTGTGTCTTATTTTGTGCCTAAAAGCGCTAAAACTTTCGCTTTTAATTCGGCTCCTTTAAGGTCTTTTGCTACAATTTTTCCGCTGGCATCCAGGATAAATGTTTGCGGGATTGCTTTTACATTATATTGTTCCGCGATTGGATCCTGCCAGAATTTCAAATTCGAAACCTGTGTCCATGCTAATTTGTCTTTTGCAATAGCTTCTTTCCATTTTGCTGCATCCTGGTCTAATGATACTCCAATGATGTTTAATCCTTTTGCGTGTAGCTCATTGTATAATGCTACTACATTAGGGTTTTCAGCACGACAAGGACCGCACCATGAAGCCCAGAAATCGATGATGGTTACTTTTCCTAATGATTCTTTTAGGGAAACGGTTTTTCCTTCCGGATTTGGAGCAGAAAAGTCCGGTGCCATTTTTCCTACTTCAACAGCACTTTGTTTTGCAAGGAAATTTTTAACGGTATCCCCGTGCTGGTTGTTTTTCGCATCAGCGGTTAACAATTTGTAGTATTTCTCAATTTTATCAACCGGTAAAGACTGGAATTTTACAAAGTTTTCCAATAGCATTACTGATAAAAAGGAGTCCGGATGTTTCTGAATAAAATCTTCCGATTTTTGATTCATCTGATCCTGGTATACCATGAATTGTTTTCTAAGGGAATTTATAGTAACGGTATCGTTCGTTTGCTGTGCTGTAGCCATTCTTTGATTGTTAGCAATCTGGAATGCCTGCATTTTTTTATAAATTACTTTTGATTCGTCGTTATATTTTTGGAACTGGTCGTTTGTAACCGTTCCGGAAACTCTTGAATTACGAACAGAATCTTTTACAAATTCAACTTTAATTTTTCCATTTTCAAGTACAAAAGGGATCATATCGCCAATGTCCTGAATTCTTAAAAAGCAAAATTCCGGATGCTCGGATTTTCCTTTAAATTCGAATTTTCCATCTTTAACCTTTACAGTATCTTTAGATACAGGGCCTAAATCGCTTTGTGTGGCAATGATAACCATTTTGTCATTTTCTACACCTTTAGCTTCTCCAATAATGGTAAAACCATCATCTTTTTTACATGAAGCAAAAAATGCAGCAATTGATAGTACTAAAAAAAATTTCTTCATCTTTATTTTTAATTTGTTATGCTTACAAATGTATTTAAAAACTCCCTATAAGGGGAAGTAAAATATATTATTTTTAACAGTATGAAATGAAAAACCCCAAAATCTGAAGCTTCAAATTTTGGGGTTTCGGTTAGTTTAGTGTCGAAGGACAGACGAATTTCGTCAGCGGAACATTACTTTGTCTTATTCCGGATATTCCTTTTTCGACGTTTATCATATTGTGATATCCTCTTGCTTTCAGTATGGAAGCCATGATTACAGAACGGTAACCGCCGGCACAATGCAGGTAAAAATCAGCATTTTTAGGAACTTCGGCTAGTTGATCGTTTACAAAATCCAAAGGGATATTAATGGCACCTTCCACATGTTCGGCACTGAATTCTCCCGGTTTTCGGGCATCAATTACAGCCAGTCCGGACGTGTCCTTGTCTGCTGCAAACTGTTCCGGTGTGATGGAAATAATGGTATCTACTTCAAAACCGGCTGTTTTCCAGGTTTCGATGCCACCTTCCAGGTACCCCAGACAGTTGTCGAAACCTACGCGGGAAAGACGGGTAATTGTTTCTTTTTCTTTTCCTTCCGGCGCTACCAGAAGTATCGGTTGTTTAACATCCATTATTAAAGCGCCCACCCACGGGGCAAAGTTTCCCTGCAAACCGATGAATATAGACCCCGGTATGTGCTCTTTTATAAATTCATTTTCATGGCGAACATCTAAAATTAAAGCTTCAGATTGACCGGCAGCGGCTTTAAATGCAGCGGCACTCATTGGTGTGTTGGCTTTATTCATAACCGTTTCCAGGCTGTCATATCCCTGAATATTCATTAAAACATTCTGAGGGAAATAGGCCGGTGGTGCACCCAATCCGTCTAATAATTCTGCCGTGAACTCTTCTTTTGTCATGTTGGCCCGTAAAGCATAGTTTACTTTTTTCTGATTGCCCAAAGTGTCTGTTGTTTCTTTGCTCATGTTTTTACCGCAAGCACTTCCGGCACCGTGGTTCGGATAGACAATTAAATCGTCTGCCAAAGGCATTATTTTATTGCGCAACGAGTCAAACAGCATTCCGGCTAATTTTTCCTGAGTTAAATCGCTAACCAGTTTTTGTGCTAAATCCGGGCGGCCTACATCGCCTATGAACAACGTATCACCGGTGATGATACCGTGTTGTTTACCATTTTCATCCGTTAATAAATAACAGGTACTTTCAAGCGTGTGCCCCGGCGTATGAATCGCCTTAACGGTATAGTTGCCAATTTTAAATTCCTGATTGTCTTCGGCAATTATGGCTTCAAAATTTGGATTGGCTGTAGGTCCGTAAACGATTTTAGCGCCGGTTTTTTGTGCCAGATCCAAATGTCCGGAAACAAAATCGGCATGAAAATGCGTTTCAAAAATGTATTTAATGGAAGCGTTATCCTTAGCGGCTTTATCAATATAAGGTTGTACTTCACGTAGCGGATCAAAAATAGCGGCCTCACCATTACTTTCCAGATAGTATGCTGCATGAGCGATACATCCTGTATAAATCTGTTCTATTTTCATAATTGCATTTTTTTTATTAGGGTAAAGATAGGGTGTTGTCTTTTTTTACAGTGTGACTTTTGTCACATATGGAGGAATTCTTTCAGAAGAATGTAAACGGCCATAATTAAAACAAACCATCCAAAACCTTTTTTAAGCTGTGTTTCGTTAATATATTTATTTAAAAATATGCCTGCAAAGATACCAAAAACAGACAGTAAAGTAAATGTTAAAAGAAAATTCCAGTCTACATTCAGGTTTTCCAGATCACCGGTAAAACCAATGAGGGAATTGATGGCAATGATTAACAGGGAAGTACCAACGGCTTTCTTCATTGGGAGTCTGGCGAAAAAAACTAAGGTCGGGATGATTAAAAAACCACCGCCGGCACCCACCATCCCGATGAGTATGCCAATAAGGAATACCTGTGGAATCAGATAGCGGTAATTAATACTGCCGGAATTGCTTTCCGTATCGGATACTGCTGCTTTTTTTCGAAGCATGGCCATGGCGGCAAAAAACATGATTACGGCAAAAAGCGCCATTAAAAAAGTGTCTTTGGATAAAGTGAAACCAGAGGTGCTGATTATCGTTTCGGGTATGGCCGGAACCAGAAACCTGCGGGTAAGAAAAACAGCAATAAATGAGGGTATGGCAAACAGCACAGCTGTTTTTACAGCTACAAGCCCTTTGAAATAATTGCGGAATGCTCCGAAGGAGGAGGTTGTTCCTACTATAAACAGGGAATAGGCTGTTGCCGTTACCGGCTGGATTCCCAGTAAGTATACTAAAACGGGTACGGTCAGTATGGAACCGCCGCCGCCGGTAAGTCCTAAAACAAGTCCGATGCAAAAAGCACCGATATAGCCGAAAAATGATTCCATTTAGAAGGTCAGAATTTCAATTTTATTGCGGTGTAACTTAATTTTCTGCTCGTCTTCCAGATGCTTTAAAAGTCGGGAAATTACAACTCTTGAGGTGTTCATTTCGGAGGCGATTTCCTGATGGGTTGTCGCAATTTCGGTTGTGCCCAGCACTTTCGCTTTGTCGGTTATAAACTTATACAGGCGTTCGTCAAGATTCATAAAAGCAAGCGTATCGATGGCTTCCAGCATTTCCATTAACCGGATGTTGTAGCTCTCAAACACAAAGTTGCGCCAGGAAGGATATTTTATGACCCATTCCTCCATTTTGCCAATAGGGATCAAAACCATTTCGCCGTCGGTTTCGGCTACAGCCCTGATTTTGCTTTTGTTTTTCCCCATACAGCAGGTCAGGGTCATCGCACAGGTATCGCCGCGTTCTAAAAAGTACAGCAACAGTTCATCGCCGTTAGTGTCTTCGCGCATTATTTTGATAGCGCCTTTTAAAAGCAAAGGCATCCATTCAATATTTTCTCCTATCTCGATAAGATAATCGTCGGCTTTAAACTTCTTGTAACTGGAAACAGTGCTGATTTCTTCGAGCAGCTGTTCTTCAAAAATGTAGTCGTAGGATTCGAATAGGAGTGATTTCATGCCATATTTTTTGTAAAGGTATCTTTTTGGAATGTAATAAGTTGTAACTTTTGTTACAAGTTCGCTATTTTCTGCTAAAACGGAAATGTAGAATTCTGAAATCCGGATTGAAAAATAGGCGTTTAAATTATGTTAATTTATTAAGTATTTCGTTTTTGCTTCAATTTTAATGCCCTATATTTGTATGCTTTTTTATATAGCAAATTAACAAACAAACAAAAATAAGTTGTAAATTATTAAATAGTATGGCAACAGCACAAAAGCCGAAGGCTAGCATGTATGAAAATGTTAAGAACCAGTTTGAAAAAGCTGCTTCTGTGATGGGATTGGATGAGACTGTTAAAAAAATCCTTTCTGTTACAAATAACGAAATCGTAGTTCACTTTCCTGTGAAAATGGACAATGGAACGGTAGAAATGTTCACAGGTTACAGAGTACAACACAATAATGTTTTAGGTCCTTACAAAGGAGGTTTGCGTTACCACGCAACTGTAGATATCGATGCAGCAAGAGCATTAGCTACCTGGATGACCTGGAAAACATCTTTAGCTGGTCTTCCTTACGGAGGTGGTAAAGGTGGTATCCAGTTAGATCCTAAAAAATATTCTACTTCAGAATTAGAGCGTATTACCCGTCGTTTTGCGTATGCATTAGGTGATAATATCGGTCCTGAGCATGATATTCCTGCACCGGACGTTAACACGACTGCTCAGATGATGGCCTGGATTGCAGATACTTATATGTCTACAAAATCACCGGCTGAGCGTTCTAAAAACCAACACGTAGTTACAGGTAAACCTGTAGGTTCAGGAGGTTTGGAAGGAAGAGACAGAGCTACAGGATTTGGAGTAGTGGTTACTTTGGAGTCCTGGGCAAAATTGAGAGGAACTTCTTTAGAAGGGAAAAAATATATTGTTCAGGGATTTGGTAACGTAGGGTACTGGGCTGCACACTTTATGAACAAAAACGGAGCAATCCTTGTTGGTGTTCAGGATGCAACCGGAACAATCTATAACCCGGAAGGAATCGATCCGGAAGCTTTATTGCGTTTCCAGGCAGACAATAATACAATTTCCGGTTACAAAGGAACTCAGGATTATAAAGCAGAAGATTTCTTCGGAATTGACTGTGATATCATTATCCCGGCTGCTTTAGGAAACCAGATTACTGTTGAAAATGCAGATACAATCAAAGCTCAGGTAATTGCTGAAGGTGCTAACGGACCAACAGATACTGACGGAGAAGCAATCTTATTAGCGAAAGGTATCGAAATCATCCCGGACATTCTATGTAATTCAGGAGGTGTTATCGGAAGTTATTTCGAGTGGTTACAAAACCGTAACGGAGAAATCTGGACTATGGATGACGTAATCATCAAATTAAGAAAGAAACTGGAAGATGCTTTCAACAAAGTAGTTTTAACAGGAAGTCAGTACAAAACCGACTGGAGAACTGCAGCTTACATTCAAGCGTTAGCGCGTATTGAAATGGCTTACAAACAAAGAGGTATTTTCCCTTAATCGGGTAGAAATAATACAGAAAAAGCCACTCGGAAGAGTGGCTTTTTTTATGGTTATATGTATTATTTTAAACCACCCTGGAAATGGCTAGGAAAAACCAGCCCAAAAACAGCAACATACCGCCAAGGGGTGTTATTGGTCCCAGGAATTTCAGCTTTTTACCGCCAATGCTGCTC
This sequence comes from Flavobacterium sp. 40-81, assembly GCF_001898245.1. Classification (NCBI taxonomy): domain Bacteria; kingdom Pseudomonadati; phylum Bacteroidota; class Flavobacteriia; order Flavobacteriales; family Flavobacteriaceae; genus Flavobacterium; species Flavobacterium sp. 40-81. Next base: position 27,919 of record NZ_MKTM01000025.1, on the reverse strand, counting down.
AGGCACAAACCGTATATGCTGAATGAAAATAAAAAAGTACCGGCGATAAAAAAGAATGCCGTTAACGATTCGGTAGTTTTGGTGAAAGCAAAAAACTGACTGATAAAAACCAATGCCAGTGCATGATACATTTGGTATTTTACTCCGGTTTCAAAATTTTTCAGGGTTTCCGTGTTCATTTTCTTTTTGAGGATATGGGCGCCAAAAGCACCAAAAATGACAGCAAGACCTCCATAACAAGCGCCTATTGTTAGTACGGTATCTTTCATAAAATAAATTTTTGGGGATTAAAAATATAATGTAATTACTACAAATATACTATTCTTCAGGTAAATCATAGTATAATAAAATCCTAAAAAGGCATTTCTTATCTTTGCAGCATGAATGGGAAATCATATAATAAAACCAATTTTTTTAAACACACTTTCTGCGTTTTTACTGAAGTAGCTTCAAATGAGGTAAGCGCTATACAGACGAATTATAAAAGTAAATCGGGCAGTAGCTATTATTTTACGGAAGAAGGTGTTTACCGCTATTCCAATCATTGGGGAAGAGCCGCAAATTGCCGATGGCGTTTGCTGCCTTTAGCCACGACTGACGGAACAAGGGAGCGTATCGGGTATGCAAAATGGAGTGATTTCTATCCCAATAATGATTCGGATAATTTGTTTTATATAACTGTCGATTTTACAAGCGGAGCGGCTGTTTTTGAACACAAATCCAATCCTTTATATGATGGTAAGGCAGTATTGCGCAATGCAGCCGAAACCACAAAATACATGCAGCAGATCCGGAAGTTATTTGAAAGTGAAGCCTGGGCAAAATACCTGGAATATGATGATCTGAATGCTCTTCGGGAAACCATTATTAACGAACTGCTGACCACTAATAAAACACTACAGCAAATAAAAAGCAGATTACTGATATGAGCCGTCAAAACGAGGAAAACAGAAAAAAGCACAGTAAAAAGATCCAGCATAAAAAGGTAAAAGAACAAAATGCTGCACAGTTGCGAAAAGAGAAATTAAAAGAAATATTAAAAAAATTCCAATCCGAATAATCATGACCGAAAAATGTTATTGTTGTTCCGGCCTGCTTTTCCGGGATTGCTGCGAACCGTATGTAAAAGGTATTAAAAAGGCTCCCACAGCCGAAGCACTGATGCGGTCCCGGTATTCGGCTTATGCAGTACATGCGGTTGACTATTTACTGGATACAACGCATATTTCCCAGCGAAAATACCATTCTAAAAAGGACATACAGCAATGGGCTGTTTCGAACCAGTGGCTGAAATTGGAAATAATTAAAGCAACGGAAAATACGGTGGAGTTTAAAGCTTACTTTTTAGATGCGTTGTTACAGCCCCAGGTACATCATGAAAAATCGACTTTTAAGCAGCAAAACGGAAGCTGGTTTTATGTGGACGGAAAGTTCTATTAATAATCTTCTGGTATACTGCCTAAGTACTCGCTGTTAAACAAAGGTTTCGAACAGTCTTTTATTCAGTATTTGCTGCGTTACAAATTTTCCGTTCAGAAAAACACTGTGAATTGTAAAAGGGACAAAATGGTTTTGTGCCTGTTCCCGCGTTGTTATTTTGTGAATCGTAATCGGGTAACCTTTTTCCAGGGCAGCGTTTTTTGTTTCTTCATTTACATAATATTCCGTAAACGGACAGGCATTTGTATAATATACCGCAATGCCTTTTGAAGTGTCGCATTCCCCTTTTTTGCAGCAGTCTTTAAATTTTGGAATTGCTGCGTTTTCCCGTAATGGTTTGTACCAGAGCTCAAAATAGGGAAGTGCCGTATCGGCCAATAGAAATCCCAGTTTTGCAAAGAATTTTTTGTCGGACATATACGGTTGTTTTTTTGCAGCGGTAATGACCACAATGCCATCTTTGTCCTTACAGTCGTTGACGCATTCCTGAAATAATGCTTTACCGTATCCCTGACCTTTAAACTGACCGGAAACCCAGAAACAGTTGATCAGCATATAATTTGGCGCGTGAACAGGAGCCCAGGCTTTTTCTGCCGGGACATATTCAATAAAAACTTTACCGCTCACATCGAATTTCTTAAAAATATAGCCCTCTTTAAACTGCGAAGTAAGCCATTCTTTCTTTGCCGCATAGCCGCTGGATAATTTCTTATCACTAATGGCGCAGCAAATGTGCTCTTTGGAAATATTTTCGGCTGTGAGGGTAATGATATTCATAACTACTTGATTGAAAAATAGTCAAAGGCTGCTTTTGAAATTGCGGCAATGATCTTGTTGTTAGTGGTGTCACTTTCCATGGAATCACTAACAAAAACGGCTATGGCAAATGCCTGTCCGCCGGGAAGGTATACAATCCCGATGTCGTTTTCGGCGGCTTTAAGCCCGGTTTCTTTCCGGAAGGAACTTCCGGTTTTGTGTGCCACAACTACGTTTTGAGGCAACAGCCCTTTTATTTTATCCGGTCCGGTTTTGGTTCCCTGTAACACGTTTAACAGGTAGTCATAGGATGTTGGCGATAACACCTGAAGCTGGTAGAATTTCTTAAGCAGTAAAACCGCAGCAAACGGAGTGGTCGTATTCAGGTATTGGTTTTCCCATTTTTCATGCATTTCGGCTTCCGTTGCCTGAATACTGGTATTCGGGATTTTCAGGCTTTTGATGTAACGGTCCACCTTTTTAGTACCGCCAGCCAGGCGAAACAGTATGTCGCAGGCATTATTGTCGCTTAAAGAAACCGTATAGCTGATTAGTTCACTCAATTTGATATTGATGTTGCCATAAGGATAATTCTCCCGTAACGGGCTATGTGTGTTTTCCAGTAAATCCGATTTTTTTACGAATATTTCCTGATCCAGCCTTAATTTCCCTTTATCAACCTGGTGTAAAATGGCCAATGCCAAATGGAATTTATACACACTCATGGTCGGGAAATGATGCGTATTGTTGATCGTTAGCGTATCGTTATTGGTCAGGTTATAGATACCTACACCCACAGTAGCTTTTTTGTCTTTAATAATCTCATTGATCTGAGCCCTTAAGTTAGTTGTCTGAGCAGAAGCGTTTAGGGCAAGTGATAAGGTAAGGAGGATGGAAAAGCGCTTGCGGAGATTCATTGGAATGGCGTATTTGGGATGTGTAAAGTATCAAATTTACAATTATTTATTCTGTTTTTTTAATGTCAGCAGCCAAAAAATAAGCGCAATACTGCTAAATCCGGCTCCTAAAAGGCAAACGCCACTCCAGCCGGATTTTTTTGTAATGCCAGTGTGGCAGTTACTCTGGAGTAGTTTTTGAGAACAATATGAAAATCAGAATAGGGCATAAAAAAACCTTTTAGTTCAACTAAAAGGTTTTTTTAAATTTTATAAGGAATTCCGGCTTACAGTTTGTTCATGTTTCCGGCTAAAGTTTCGATAAATTTACCGATAGGTCCTTTTACCATCATGGCCATCATCGGGTTAAATTCTCCTGTGAAAAGCAATTGAACTTCCGAGGTGTTTGCAGTAAGGGCATTAATATTTGCCGTTAAAGTGAAAGGCAGTTTATCGCTGGCAGCTCCTAAAACAACTTTGTTTGGGGCTACTTTATCTTTCATTTTTAATTTAATTTCCGGCATACCTTTTAAACCGAAAATAAAAGCGTTTTCATCCAATACTTCGAATTTAGCTATATTTTCAGGCATTAATTTCTCGAAATTCTTAACATCTGTTAAAGAATCGAATAGGTACTCGGCTGATTTCTCTACGTTAACTTTTGGACTTTCTAAATTCATATATAAGTATCGTTAGTGCTTTTTATGCTTGATTAAACTTCAATTCCCCAGGTTGAAGGGCTTTTACGCCATTCTTTTAAGGTTTCATGTTCTTCTTCGGTAATGTATTTTTTGGCAACTGCTTCTTCCAGTAAGGTGTCGTAGTTCCCCAAAGTATAGAGGTTAACGTTGGCATCTTTGAAATTTTCAGTAGCAATTTCAAAACCATACGTAAAAATGGCCACCATACCTTTTACATTTGCACCGGCTTCTTTTAAAGCTTCAACAGCCATAAGGCTGCTTTTTCCGGTACTGATCAGGTCTTCCACCACAACCACGTTCTGGCCTTTTTGTAAAAAGCCTTCTACCTGATTTTGTCTTCCGTGTTTTTTAGGTTCCGGACGAACATAAACAAATGGTAAACCTAAATATTCTGCAACCAATATACCAATGCCAATGGCTCCGGTTGCTACTCCGGCTATTACATCCGGTTTTCCAAACTCTTTTTCAATGTTTTTCGCAAATTCCTCACGGATATAATTTCTTATCGGTGGAAATGAGAGGGTTATACGGTTGTCGCAATAAATAGGCGACTTCCATCCAGAAGCCCATGTAAAAGGATTTTTTGGATTTAATTTAATTGCGTTTATTTGTAAAAGCAATTCGGCAGTTTTTTTAGCTGTGTCTGTATTAAAAATCATAGTACAAATGTATAAAGTTTTTGTGAACGACAAACCACTTTTCTTGACAAATGAAATTGTTAAAGAAACCGATTTTCAACTTTTTCTTTTGGAAAGTGTTGATATAAAGCAAGTTATTGTTAAAATGTTTCAAAACAAAATTCAGAAAGCTTTTTTATACTATCCGGACGAAAAGGAAATCCTGAAGAAACTCAAGGAGAAGATTCCGGTAGTAAAAGCGGGCGGCGGATTAGTGTATAACCGGAAAGGAGAGGTACTTTTTATCTTTAGAAACGGCAAATGGGACCTTCCCAAAGGCGGAATCGAGAAAAAAGAAGAGATCGAACAAACGGCCATGCGCGAAGTGGAAGAAGAAACCGGTGTTGACGGTTTGAAAATTACGCAGAAGTTACAGAAAACCTATCATGTTTTTAAGCGCAACGGGCGGTATAAGCTGAAAGTAACCCATTGGTTTGAGATGAAAACCAATTTTGAAGGGATACCACAGGGGCAAATTGAAGAAGGTATTGAAAAAGTTGCCTGGCTGAAACCGGATGAGGTGAAAGAAGCGCTGACCAATTCCTATGAAAATATTAAGCTGTTGTTTCAGGCAGAAAAAGTTTTATAAACAAAAAACCAGAGCATTGCTCTGGTTTTTTATTGGTTTTATTTCATGATGCGGTATACCGGATACTGCAGGTGTGATTTCTCGTAATATTTAGAGTTTTTATAGACCCAGTCCAGTTGGGCGTCACCGCTGCTTTCAAATTTAGGATCGCTTTTTCTCTTTTTTTCCAGTGCTGCTCTCAGTTCCGGGTTTTCATCCAGTAACTGTTTTGCCACATCTTCAAATACATAAGGAGAGTAGTATTCCTTTTGCTGTAAAACGGCATCAAAGAAATTCCAGTTGAAATAGGAATCAACAGCTTCCGGTTCTAAAGTTTCCAACAGGAATTTTACATTTTTCTGCTGGGTGGCAATCAGGTAATCCCCTTTTTTAAACGTAACGGGCTTTTTTTCAACGGTAACCGTAGTGTTGGAATGGCCGTAATGACCTTCAAAAGCACTGTTTCCGGTTTTATAATCGGCTATTCTGTAGCTTTCCACAGTAATGAGCGTATCCTGTTTCAGCTGTTTCATTTCAATGTTATTCAGTTTCAGCAGGTCCAGAACATTCCACCATTGTTTCGGGATCACATAATATTCCGGAATAGTAACCTGCTTTTTAGGTTTGTAAACTTCATAATAGGGAATCATCTTTTTGAATGGTTTGGAACGGTCGTAATACAATCTCGGTTTGCCGGAAACAGCACTGGCTTTGTATTTGCCTTCATATCCTAAGAACGGGATTTGGGTTACTTTGGCCGAATCGATTTCCCATTCTACCGTATATTTTTGGTCTGGCGTATAGCTGGCAAGGGTTTCTTTCCGGATTTTCTTAATCGTCTGGAAGTTTTTATCGGTATAGTTTAAGGTAGTTATCATGTATTCGTACGTCACCTTTACACGGTCGCTGTATTTTTTTAGCATGTGGGTTTCCACCATGGCTCCGAAGGAATTGAACATTGCGGCATAACCGGTAGAAAAACGGGCTGTTTCCATGTTTTTGGCAAAGCCGTTTTCGGGTGTTTTATTGTAAATATTCACATAAGGAACCGGTTCAATTTTTTTGGACTGCAGGTCTTTTAAAATGGCGGGATACATATCGGTATTGAAATATGTCCCGGCAGTACCGCCTAATTTCTGATAATGTGTGGAAATATAGGTTAATGTATATTGATAATCGGCACCGTTGCTAACATGGTTGTCGATAAAAACATCCGGATAAACCAATTGGAAGATTTCCGCAAAACTACGGGCATTTCGGGTATCCGATTTAACAAAATCCCGATTCAGGTCATAATTCCGGGCATTTCCGCGGAATCCGAATTCTTCCGGTCCGTTTTGGTTAACGCGGGAAGTTGAATTTCTGTTTAAGGCTCCGCCGATATTGTAAATCGGAATGGCTACGACAACCGTGTTTTTGGGAGCAGTGATTTTTCCGGTAGCCAGATCCCGGAACAGCATCATGGTAGCATCTATACCGTCCGGTTCTCCGGGATGTATTCCGTTGTTGATTAAAAGAACGGCTTTATTTTTCTGTATTTCCGGAAAGTCGAAGTTTTTTCCGGGATTAAACGTAACAATATGCAACGGTTCGCCGCTGTCTGTTTGCCCCATGGTTTTCATGGCAATGGTTTCAAAATTCTGATCCAGTAACTGGAAATAGGCAATGGTCTCTTCATAGGTTGCCGTCTGGTTGCCATTTCCTTTTTCATAAGGTGTCGGAAATTTTTGCTGTGCCATTGTCGGAAGGGAATGCAGGAAGGGGAGGATCAGTAGAATTTTTATGAATTTCATTTTATATCCGGGTGTTTTTTGTGATATTTTTATAAAAGGGGTTTGTTTTTTAGGTATTCTGTTTTTTTATCGTTAGCTTAGTGTTGCTTAATCAATTAAAAAATAAAAATATGAAAAAAATTACTCTTTTATGCTTGTTTTTTTTAATGTCTTTTGCAGTTGAGGCGCAAATTGTGCTCACACATTCTAATTCGCAGGCAATCAATGGAAATACAGTAGCTTGTGGTAACAGTACTACGGCAACATCCAGTGACAACAGGTATTACAGAAGTTTTAACCTGAATGCATTGGGGGTTACGGCTGCTTTTAATTTGTCGGCGATCCAGTTTGGCGTTAATTCCCTGACCGGAGCCAGCAGTTATGTAGTGACCGTTAAGGCATACAGTACAACGGCTGCTTTCCCTGCAGGGTTCCCGAATACCGGATATACTTTGTTAGGACAGGCGGATTATACCGTTCAGACTGCAAATGTGGGTACTATTGTTTCCGTTCCGTTAACGGCTACAGTTCCTGCAAATGCAACGTTAATCGTGGAAGTAGGATATGCCGCAGCGGCAACCGGATCCGGTATCCGAATCATTTTAGGATCCAATTCGGCCGGACAAACAGGACCAAGCTATATTGCTTCGACTACCTGTTCGATAACAACGCCAACAGATGTGGCAGCGGTGGGAACCGGTTTTCCAAATGTACACATGGTTATCAATGCGGTAGGAACGACATTGGGTGTTAATGAATTTGCCTCAAAATCAGTAATGGTTTATCCTAATCCGACGTCAGGATTGTTTACAGTAGAGCTGCCAAACGAATTGGAGATCCAGAAAGCAACGCTGGTTGATATCACCGGTAAACAATTTGCTTTAAAAACCAATACAGGAAGCAAAATTGATATTTCCGGTTTTGCAACGGGTGTTTACCTGTTGAATCTGGAAACGGCTGAAGGAAACTTAGTGAAAAAAATCGTGAAACAGTAAACGTTTCCCGCATGACAAAAAGTAAAGAAGCGCCCGGACAGGCGCTTCTTTTTTATTTTATTTTTACCGAATCCGGTACTAAAACAGTATAATCACCGCCGTTACGGATAACATCGCGGACAATGCTGGAACTGATATAGGAAGTACTGGCGGCCGTTAATAGAAATACCGTTTCAATATGGGATAACTTTCTGTTGGTATGGGCAATTGCTTTTTCAAATTCAAAATCCGCTGGATTGCGAAGTCCACGGAGAATAAACTGTGCGTTTAACTTCTGGCACAGGTCAATTGTTAATCCCTGATAGGTCACTACCGAAACTTTCGGTTCATTTTGAAAAGCATCTTCAATGAATTTTTGACGCGTTTCTAAAGAGAACATGTATTTTTTTTCGGCATTGACCCCAATGGCGACGATGATTTCATCAAATAGCGGAAGGGCTCTTTTAATAATATCATAATGTCCCAGAGTGATCGGGTCGAATGAACCGGGAAATATTGCTTTTCTCATTTGGTTGGTTTTTTGCGTTGGAATTATTGTAATGCTAATACGATAGCATTGTCAAACAATTCGGTTAGAGAAATTCCTGCTGCTTTTGCCTGTTGCGGTAAAATACTTTCGGTTGTTAATCCGGGAATCGTATTCATTTCCAGCATATACGGTTCGTCGTTAACAATGATAAACTCACTACGGGAAAAACCTTTCATTTTTAAAACATCATAGGCGCGTTTGGCTACCGCGCTTACTTTTTCGGTCATTTCCGGTGAAATTCTTGCCGGAGTGATTTCCTGGGATTTGCCCAGGTATTTTGCTTCATAATCAAAGAAATCATTTTCGGAAACGATTTCCGTTATCGGAAGTACCGTAGTCACCCCTTTATAGTTGATTACACCCACCGAAACTTCGGTTCCGTCCAGAAAGCTTTCAATGATAATTTCGTTATCTTCTTTATAGGCGTTTGCAATTGCCGGTAATAATTCTTCCACCGACTTTACTTTGGAAATTCCAAAGCTGGAACCGGCTTTATTTGGCTTTACAAAACAAGGCAGCCCTACGGTTTTGATGATTGTTTGTTCATCAATGCTATCGCCTTCGTTTAGGTAAAAAGAAGTAGCCGTTTTGATGCCGTATGGTTTTAATACAGATAGTAAATCTCTTTTGTTAAACGTTAAAGCAGCCTGGTAATAATCGCAGGACGTTTGCGGAATACCTAATAATTCAAAATAAGCCTGCATTAAACCGTCTTCGCCCGGAGTTCCGTGTATCGCATTGAAAACCACATCAAATTGTAATTTTACACCTTTATACTCCACAGAGAAATCATGACGGTTTACCGGAAATTCAGCATCATTTTCGTCTACCATTACCCATTTGTCCTTAAAAATATGGATGCGGTAGGCGTTGTATTTTGACTGGTCCAGAAATTTATAGACTACATTTCCACTTGTTAAAGAGATTTGATATTCACTGGAATATCCTCCCATAATAATGGCAACATTTTTCATTTTGCTACGTTTGAATTATTAGTTAAGTATATTACAAAAGTATTATTATTTGTTGAATCATTCCGGATTGAATAATAAAATATAAGGCTTTAAAGAAAGTAAAAACCTTTAGTATTTTATATATTTGCCAAAATTCGATTATTTATGAGTTGGAAAAAGTTTTTAACCAGTTTTACATTCTTTAAAAATTTAGCATTAGCACTGATTATCCTGATTGTATTCGTGGTATTAGTGATGCAATGGTTAGGATATGCTACCAATCACGGGGAAGAAATCCCGGTTCCTAATTTGTCAAAAATGACTATTGATAAAGCAGAGGAGAAGTTAAATGACATTGATTTGGAAATTCATTTACTGGATACTGTTGATTTCAAAGCCGATTTCCCGCCTTATTCCATAGTAGAGCAGGATCCGTTGCCGGGAGTAACGGTAAAAGACGGCAGAAAAGTGTATGTTAAGATTAACTCTGGCGGTTACTCGCAAGTGACCATGCCGGATCTTATCCAGAAAACATACCGTCAGTCGCTGTCAACTTTACGGGCTTTAGGCCTGGAAGAAGGAAACGTGAAATATGTTCCGTATATGGCTAAAGATGTTGTTTTGGAGATGAAACAGGGTGGAAAACAGTTAAAAGCCGGCGATAAAGTATTGAAAGCTTCAAAAATCGATTTGGTTTTGGGAGACGGTAAAACAGGATTTGTAGAGGAAACAGCAACGGATAGTATTCCTGTAAAAGAAAATACAACAGAAAGTAATGCAGAATAATAATATAAACGAAGAAGCCGATTTAGACGGTGAATTATTTGAACATTATCGTTTTGAAGCGGCAAAAGGGCAGGCTCCTTTGCGCGTGGATAAATTTTTAATGAATCTTGTTGAGAATGCAACAAGAAATAAAATACAGCAGGCGGCAACAAATGGAAACATTTTTGTGAACGATATCCCTGTAAAATCCAATTATAAAGTAAAAGCATTTGATGTGGTGCGTGTGTTAATGGAACAGCCGCCGTTTGAAAATGTGATTATTCCGGAGAATATTCCGCTGGATATTGTTTTTGAAGATGATCAATTGCTGGTAATCAATAAACCTGCCGGACTGGTAGTCCATCCGGGACACGGTAACTATACCGGAACTCTGGTAAATGCGCTGGCTTATCATTTTGAGAACCTGCCGCTAAACAGCAGTGAGCGTCCGGGATTGGTACACCGTATTGATAAAGATACTACCGGATTGTTAGTGGTAGCCAAAACAGATATGGCGATGGCTTACTTGACGAAACAGTTTGCCGATAAAACTTCCGAAAGAGAATATGTTGCCCTGGTTTGGGGGAATATTGAAGAGGAGGAAGGAACGATTGAAGGCTATATCGGACGTCACATGAAAGACCGTATGCAAATGTCGGTTTATGACAGTGAAGAGTTTGGAAAACATGCGGTAACGCATTATAAAGTGTTGGAACGTTTCGGATATGTAACATTGGTTTCCTGTATACTGGAAACCGGTCGTACCCATCAGATCCGTGCCCATATGAAATATATCGGACATACCTTATTTAACGATGAGCGTTATGGCGGACACCTGATTTTGAAAGGTACTACCTTTACAAAATACAAACAGTTTATTGACAACTGTTTTAAGACTTTGCCAAGACAGGCACTGCATGCTAAAACATTAGGCTTCGAGCATCCGGTAACCAAAGAGTTTATGCGATTTGATACCGAATTGCCGCAGGATATGCAGGAATGTATTGAAAAGTGGAGAGTGTACTCCAAATCCCACACTGTGGAAGAAGAAGAGTAATAAGTACATTGATATAAAAAATAAGGCGGGCAAAATAAATTTGCCCGCCTTATTTTTTATATCAAATCAAATCCCATATCTCAAACTTCGTATCTCATATATCTCAAATCAAACGTCATTATATCAAATATCTCAAATCAGTCCTCTACTATTTAAAAACGCCCCGATGATTCGGGGCGTTTTTGTTTTTATTTGTTTTTATTGTCGATCCATTTACGGGCATTTACAAATGCTTCGTGCCATGGCGATACTTCATCCTGCTGTCCTGCCGGATAATGTGCCCAGTTCCAAGGGAACGTGGAACGCTCGATATGCGGCATCATTACCAGGTGACGACCGGTAGTGTCGCACATCATTGCAGTGTTATAATCCGAACCGTTTGGATTTGCCGGATAGCTGTCGTAAGCATATTTGGAAACAATATTGTACTGTTCTTCTGCATACGGTAATTTGAATTTTCCTTCACCGTGTGAAACCCAAACCCCTAATGTGCTTCCTGCTAATGTGGATAACATTACCGAGTTGTTTGGCTGAACGGTAACGGAAGTAAAGATACTTTCGTGTTTTGCACTTGTATTGTGGTGCATTTTTCCGTGTACTTCGTGTTCCGGGTTGACTAATTCCAGCTCCATAAATAACTGGCAGCCGTTACAGATACCTACCGAAAGCGTATTGTCACGCTTAAAGAAGTTTTTCAATGCCGTATTGGCTTTTTCATTGTATAGGAAAGCACCGGCCCAGCCTTTGGCAGAACCTAAAACATCTGAGTTGGAGAAACCTCCTACGGCACCGATAAACTGGATATCTTCCAATGTTTCACGCCCGGTAATCAGGTCGGTCATGTGCACGTCTTTTACGTCAAATCCGGCTAAATACATCGCATTTGCCATTTCACGCTCGGAATTACTTCCTTTCTCACGGATGATAGCGGCTTTCGGACGTGGTTTTGATGCGTCGATAACCGGTTTCTTACCGTCGAAATGTAACGGGAAAGTATAGTTTAGCGGCTGGTTTTTATAATTGTTATAACGTTCCTGCGCCATTCCGTTTTTAGACTGTTTCTGGTCTAAAAGGAAAGAGGTTTTGTACCAGGTATCTCTCAGTTCCGTAACATTGAATGCAAAAACGTCTTCATTATTGGTAATGGTTACGGTATTGATTTCCGTTACCTCACCAATTTTAAAGAATTCAATACCGTTGTTGTTTAGCACTGTTTCAGCTTCAGCATCTGCCTGGAAAACCAATCCGATGTTTTCGTTGAATAGGGCTTTAACGGTATCCTGTTCTTGTAAAGAGGATAAATCGTAAGCAGCACCCAGATTTACATCTGCAAAACACATTTCCAAAAGGGTAGTGATTAAACCGCCGCTTCCGATGTCGTGTCCGGCTTTAATGTTACCGGCCTTGATTAAATCCTGGATAGTGTTGAATACCTTTTTGAAGTAACCGGCATTGGTGATCGTTGGTACTTCTTCACCGATTTTATTTAAAATCTGAGCAAAAGAAGAACCTCCTAATTTAAAGCTGTCCTGAGACAGGTTGATATAATAAATGCTTCCGCCGTTTCGTTGTAAAACAGGCTCCACAATTTTAGTAATGTCAGCACAATTTCCTCCGGCAGAAATAATAACCGTTCCCGGTGCAATTACTTCGTCGTTCGGATATTTTTGTTTCATGGAAAGGGAGTCTTTCCCGGTTGGAATATTGATGCCCAATTCGATAGCAAAATCGGAACAGCCTTTTACCGCTTCATACAAACGGGCGTCTTCACCTTCGTTTTTACAAGCCCACATCCAGTTAGCAGATAATGAAACACTTTTCAGTCCGTCTTTTAACGGTGCCCAGACAATGTTTGATAAAGCTTCTGCGATAGCGTTACGGCTGCCCGCCACCGGATTAACCAAAGCCGAAACCGGCGAATGCCCGATAGTGGTCGCAACCCCTTCTTTTCCCTGGAAATCCAAAGCCATTACACCCACGTTGTTTAATGGTAACTGTAATGGTCCGGCACATTGCTGTTTGGCAACACGTCCGCCCACACAACGGTCTACTTTATTGGTCAGCCAGTCTTTTGACGCTACGGCTTCCAATTGTAAAACCTGGTTTAAATAGGCAGGGATATTGGCTGTTGTATACTCTAAATCCTGATATTTTCTGTCGATGGTGCTGTCGTTCATGATCACTTTCGGAGAACTTCCAAACATGTCTTCCAAAGCAAAATCCATTGGTTTGGCACCCGTAGAAGCCGATTCGAAAGTAAAACGATGATCACCGGTTACGTCACCCACAGCATACATTGGCGAACGTTCCCTGTCGGCAATACGCTGTAGCGTTTCCAAATCTTTTTCACCGATAACCAATCCCATACGTTCCTGTGATTCGTTTCCGATGATTTCTTTAGCAGAAAGAGTAGGATCACCAACAGGAAGTTTGTCCAGATCGATTTTTCCACCGGTTTCTTCCACCAATTCCGATAGACAGTTCAAATGTCCGCCGGCACCGTGATCGTGGATGGAAACAATAGGATTGTGATCGCTTTCCACTAATCCGCGAACGGCATTGGCAGCACGTTTCTGCATTTCCGGATTGGAACGCTGGATCGCATTTAATTCAATTCCTGAACCGAAAGCTCCGGTATCTGCCGATGAAACAGCAGCACCACCCATTCCGATTCTATAATTTTCACCACCTAAAATGACTACTTTGTCACCTACAGCGGGTTTTTGTTTTTTTGCCTGGCTTTCTTTTCCGTATCCGATTCCTCCGGCTAGCATGATCACTTTGTCGAAACCTAATTTGCGGGCATCTTCTTCGTGTTCAAAAGTCAATACCGAACCGGTAATTAACGGCTGTCCGAATTTGTTTCCAAAGTCGGAAGCTCCGTTGGAAGCCTTGATCAGGATGTCCATTGGAGTCTGGTACAACCATTTTCTTTCGTTCATGGCATTTTCCCACGGACGGTTTTCTTCCAGACGGGAATATGAAGTCATATACACCGCTGTTCCTGCCAATGGCAAAGAACCCTGGCCACCTGCCAAACGGTCACGGATCTCTCCTCCCGAACCGGTTGCCGCCCCGTTGAAAGGCTCTACCGTGGTAGGGAAGTTGTGTGTTTCCGCTTTTAACGAAATAACCGAATCAAATTCCTGAATGGCATAAAAATCCGGTTTGTCGGCGGTTTTAGGTGCAAACTGCTGTACGCGCGGCCCTTTTACGAAAGCCACGTTATCTTTATAGGCCGAAACGATATCGTTTGGATGTGTTTCGGATGTTTTTTTGATTAATTTGAATAGGGAAGTCGGTTTTTCTTCACCGTCAATCACAAATGTTCCGTTGAAAATTTTGTGACGGCAGTGCTCCGAATTTACCTGTGAGAATCCGAATACTTCCGAATCGGTTAACTTGCGCCCTAATTTTACGGCTAAGTTGTTCAGGTAATCCACTTCTTCCTGACTTAATGCCAATCCTTCTTTTTGGTTGTAGGCTGCGATGTCCTCAATTTCCAAAATAGGTTCCGGCTGGATGTTGATCGTGTAAATATCCTGGTGAAGCGCAGTATATTTCTGGAAAAGCATCGGATCGAAATCGTTAAAATCTTCCGTTACTTTTTCAAATTCCTCAATCCGGATAATGCCCGAAATACCCATATTCTGGGTGATCTCAACGGCATTGGTACTCCACGGTGTGATCATTGCTGCACGTGGGCCAACAAAAAAAGCATCCAGAGATGCCTTTGTATCGTTAAGAACTGTGCAAGGGTTTTCAGTAGCGCTTGCAAACAGCCAGTTTAATTTCGTAATGTCCTGAGCAGAAAGCTCGCTTTGCGATTGTACTGCAAAAACCGTATTGGTCTGGTTTCCGAAGAAATGAATCATTGTGTGTGTTGTTTGTGTGTTGTTTTTAAAAATGCAAAATTAATCTAATTCGGTCAATTAGCCAATTTTGAAATCAGAATTAATTAAGGAATATTTTACCGGGGTTTTATTCCGGAATATATTGATAAGCTCCCAGATCGGAACCCCCGTTTGGTCTGGAATTTCCTAAGATATCTTCTAAAAACGGATTGGCTACCGCTACACCATATCCTCTGGCACTGGAGTTTTCTCCGATGTTCAGCTGGTTTTTAGCGGTGTTTTTGAATTCCGGTTTAAAAGAATTGCTGTTGGAATTTACAGCAATACGGCAATTTGCGTAATCTGTTGTATTGGCAATAGGGTATAGGCTATTGTTGGTGTACTGTTGTGCTACATCAAAGAATTTAATCAGGCAGTTGTTGAATTTATAGTTAAAAGCTGAGGCAGGATTTTTACTCATTGAAAGCGAAATATTGCTGGAACCGAAGATAATACAGTTGTCAAACTGGGCTGCTTCCAAAGCAACCGGCTGTTCGGCAGGACCGTTGTCGACTGCAACTGCAACCTGGTTCGGGCGGGACCAGTAGTTGGCAAAGGTGGATTGACGGAATGCATATTTCCCGCCATAGGTACAGGCTAATCCGGCCTGTCCGGCTTTATTGATTACAACATTATCCCCTTTAATATGGGCATTACGGGCCAACAGGCCAACGTTGGCACTGTTGTATATCTGAACGTTGGTCAGTTTCAATGTTTCGTCTGTACCGTCATTTCCTTCGGTTAATAAGCCTACAACGGCATTTTTAATGGTCAGGTTTTTTAAATGGTGTCCGGTACTGCCGTTGCGCAGCCAGATAGTTCCCCATTGTCCCGGAATTTCAGAGAAATCCTGTTCTAAACGATCTCCCTGGAAAATAACTTCATTTTCTAAGGCTTCCGTTGTCGATTTTGAACCTTCCACTTTTAAGCTGCCTCCGGTTTGTACGATCAGTCCGGATTCGGCATGAAAATGGATCCGGGCACCGGCTTCAACTGTCAGTGTTTTTCCGGTTGGAACAGCGGCATAGCCGTATATTACATAAGGTTTGTCTTTTTTCCAAAGGAATTCATTCCCGTTATCAGGATGCACCTCATTTAGGTTCCGGCCTCGTGTGGTAAGGATGTTGCCTTCGTTGTCGATACCGGCTTCCACCTGTTCGTAAATACCGTTCGTACGTCCCGGATAGATAAAATAGGCATCTTTAACCAGCGTTATCAGGTCTACTTTCTGATAGTTGGCACCATAATCAAATTCGATTTTATCGGTATATAAATACTGGGCATCCGGATTGGCGTACTCATTATAATTGATGGTGGTTTCCACAAAAATATACATACTGTCTTTTGCCAGTAGTTCTACATTGTTGAATACTTTACCGGGCATACCGTCGACCATTAAACGGTATTTTGAATTTTCTCCTTCTCCTAAGCGTACACTCGGGATTTTGATATCCTTATTACTGCGGTTGTATACTTTTAAAGTATAGGTGCTGGAACCAATATTGGTAAAAACGGTATCCAGATAAACCGTTTCTTTAGAAAATTCTAAATTTCCGCTGCTGGGTTCAAACGAGAAATCGTTACGGCAGGAACTCAAAGAGATTAATATAGTCACTAAAAGAAAATAGTAATAATGGCGCATGGTTTTGAATTTTGGTAAAAATACTAATTTTTAGATGTTAAATTATACTTAAAAGAGAATTTATCTATAACGTTAAGCAAGGTAATTTATTCTCTCTTCGATTTTGATTTTGTATTTTTACCCTTCAAAAACTACACTATGTCATTTGATAAAGAAAAAGTACTGCAACTTTGCAATCATTTGTCGAAGAACACTTTGATGCAAACTTTAGAAATAGAATATATAGATGCCGGAGAAGATTTTTTAGTAGCCAAAATGCCTGTTAATCCAAGAGTACACCAGCCGATGGGCTTATTACACGGAGGGGCGTCGGTTGCCCTGGCAGAAAGCGTGGGAAGTGCCGCTTCTATTATGTTTGTAAATCCTGAAAAGCAAGAGGTAAGAGGGATTGAAATTTCGGCCAATCATTTAAAAAGCAAACGAGAGGGAATCGTTTACGGAACTGCCCGGATCATACATAAAGGAAGAAGTCTTCATTTATGGGAAATTAAAATTACCGACGAAGAAGGGAGCCTGATCTCCCTGTGTAAGCTCACCAATATGGTTTTACCAAAAAGAGAGTCATGACCGATTTATTCCTTAAAGTAAAGATACAGCAAGGGATAAATTTGCCCTTTGTGATCTATTCCAAACCCGGTTCCGATGAAATAGTTGGCTTGTTTCAGAGCAATGATCATTTGTATCATGCCGAAACGTTTGCCGAAACGGGATTTGTTTTTGCACCCTTCGACGGGGAGAATTATGTTTTAATTCCGGAGGATTATGCGGAAATCATCATTGAAAAATATGAAAAGAATGCGTTGCCGGAAGAGGTAAATATTCCAAAGGATTTTGAGCAGGAGGCTAAAGCCGATTTTGAGGCACTGGTCGACAAAGGGGTAGCAGCGATACAGTCAGGATATTTCCAAAAAGTGGTTTTGTCCCGCAAAGAGAAAGTAGCGGTTGAAAATAAGGAAACAGAGTATTTGTTTAACAGGCTGCTGTCTAATTATCCTAATGCCTTTAAGTATTGCTTTTACCATCCCAAAGTAGGGATGTGGATGGGAGCAACTCCGGAACAGCTGTTAAAAGTGAAGGACTACCAGCTGCAAACGGTGGCACTTGCCGGAACGCAGTTATATGAAGGAACGGAGAATGTGGTTTGGGAACCAAAAGAAATAGAGGAGCAGCATTTTGTAACCGAGTTTATTCTGGATAAGCTTAAAGACCGTGTTTCGGAGGAAGTGGTATCCAGTCCGTATACGGCACGGGCGGGGAATCTGCTGCATATCAAAACGGATATTTCGGCGCGGTTAAACGATAAGGAAAGCCTGAAACAGGTTGTGGAAATTTTGCATCCCACGCCGGCTGTCTGCGGTTTGCCGAAACATCTTGCCAAAGATTTTATTCTTGAAAATGAAGGTTACGACCGGGAATTTTATTCCGGTTTTTTGGGAGAGCTCAACAAGAATTTTTCGACCGGAAGGAGTGAGCATTCCGATTTGTATGTCAATTTGAGATGCATGAAGTTAAAAAAAGAAAATGTACACCTTTTTATCGGTTGTGGTATTACAAAGGACAGTGATCCTGAAAAAGAGTTTTTCGAGACGCTGAACAAATCCATGACGATGAAAAAAGTGTTGCTATAATAGTATGATATAAAGATTTAAAAATGAAATTAGATATACTGGCTTTTGGAGCACATCCTGACGATGTAGAGTTGGGTTGTGGCGCTACCATAGCAAAAGAAATATCCTTAGGGAAAAAAGTAGGCATTGTTGATTTAACCCGCGGGGAATTGGGAACGCGCGGTTCTGCCGAAATACGCGATGAAGAAGCGCGTAAAGCGGGGGAGATATTAGGGATTGCCGTAAGAGAGAATCTTAGGTTCCGTGACGGCTTTTTTGTAAACGATGAAAAGCACCAATTGGAGATCATTAAAATGCTTCGCAAGTACCGTCCTGAAATAGTATTGTGCAATGCTGTTGACGACCGTCACATCGACCATGGAAAAGGCAGCAAGCTGGTTTCGGATGCCTGCTTTTTATCCGGATTGCGACGTATCGAAACGGAAGTGGACGGTGCAGCTCAGGAAGCCTGGCGACCAAAAGTAGTGTACCATTATATACAATGGAAAAACATCACTCCCGATTTTGTAGTGGACGTAACCGGGTTTATGGATACAAAGGTTGCCGCAATAATGGCATACAGTTCCCAGTTTTATGAGCCGAATTCTAACGAACCGGTGACGCCGATAGCCACAAAAAACTTTTTGGAAAGCCTGAATTACCGCTCTCAGGACCTGGGAAGACTAATCGGGACCGATTTTGGTGAAGGTTTTACGGCAGAGAGGTATTTGGCTGTCAATAGTTTAGAAAATTTAATATAATTTTCTTTAAAAAATATTTGCAGGATATGGGAAATGGCGTATATTTGCACCCGTAATCAAATGGTGATTGTAGCTCAGTTGGTTAGAGCGTCGGATTGTGGTTCCGAAGGTCGTGGGTTCGAGACCCATCATTCACCCTTAAACAACGAAAGCCTGTGCGATATAAAGCACAGGCTTTTTTATTGGGTACAACATAGGTAGAACATTTTTAAGTTTTATTATCCTAGAACTTTACTGATAATGGAACTAAGTTCTGAATCCAGATATTCTTTTAGGATACCATTTTTAGATTTCAGATATTCAAAAATATCATCATGAGATAATGAATGTGTTTCTTTTAAACCCTTTATAATTTGGCTAAGATAATCGGAGCTTGGTTTCTTAAAATCTTTTAATTCATACTCACTTGTCAGAGTTAAAATAGGATAACCCTCTATTTCACCTATATATAATGCCATACCATACCATGAATGCTGCTTGAATACTGAAGATCCGGTACTAATTGTATTTTCAAAATCAATATTTATTCTCTCAGTTGAACTTGTTTCACCCTTTGCTATATGATTGAATTGTTCTTTGGTGATTAAATACAATTTTGCATATGTGTTTTGTTCATAGTTTTTAATCTTATTTATAAAAGCCACGCCGCCATTTTGCCATGTCTTAGAATTTTTAGAAAATATTAGTTCATAGTTTATTTTATATTGAAGTGTTTTGACCGGATTAGATATATCATTGCAAGGCTCATAGTCTTTATTACTTCCGGAAGGCTTACCTCCTTTAATGTAACACATAAAACGATCCTCATGCAAATTTGACCCATATACGGCATACCAAACTAAATCCTGTTTCATATTTTCCTCATTATTAAATTAATATTTATTGCTTAGTATCAGACAGATTAAAAAAGGAGGTGTAAATAGTGGAATTGATTATTATCTTTCCATATCAACATCTCTATCTTTTCTATAGTCGTTATCTATACCAGGTCTGTCCTTTAAAAAAATCATATTGCGCTCTATCTTTTTTTCGACTTCGTATTGCATCATACCTAACTGAAAACATTTAATATATTCCGATGATGGTGTTTTTTTGTTCTACAAGTTCGTAAAACGCTTTTTCTTCAAGGCAAATCTTATTAGCATCAACATTATTGTCCTGTTTACCGGACAATTGCTCCAATTTATTCTGATTTCACCCATGAGAGCTAAAAAATTTGTGAGCCGTTCGTTGTTTTTCAATTGTTATTACATTTCAATTTTATTATAAGCCATCCACCGTTTCATATTTCCTACCATTCGCTTTAAATGGTCTTCATTTAAGAAAATATTAGTCCAATATTCAAATCTGTCACACTGAACACTTATGTAATAGGTCATAATTGCTAAACAGGCAAAAGGCAAAAACTTTTTTTCTTCATCACTAATCTCAATTACGGATTCGTAACCTTTTAAAAAACGTTCGGCTTTTATCTGATATTCTTCTTCGTTTAAATTTGTTGCAAGCAACTGGTATAAAAAATAAGAAATGTCAAAACATAAATAGCCGTTTCCACAAAAATCAAAGTCAAAAAAGGTCACGTCTTTTTCATCGTAAATATGTAAATTGTCAAACCAAACATCAAGATGAACGCTTCCATATCTCATTTTTTGTTTGTCCATTCCGGGCATTTTCGATGTTAAGAAAATTGAGAGTTTTTCCAAAAAATCAGTTTCGCTGTTGGCTTTAGCGAAGAACTTTTTTATTCTTATAATAGAGTTGTCAAGTAAGTTTTGAGAATTATAAGACATTCTCGACAATTCAAAATTTTCTGTCGATTGATGGACTTTGGCTAATGCTTGTCCAATTAAGAAACTTGTTTCAGCCGAAAATCTTGCTGTCTTGTTGCCTTTGGCATATGAAAATAAAACACCAAATCTTTTTCCTTCCGGCGCTTCAATTTCTTGTATGTATTCGTTTGATTTGTCTACTATTGGATAAGCAACCTGTTTGTCATTTTCTTTAAGATGAACTAAAAGTCTTAATTCTTCTTCTATTTCTGATTTTGTCCGCCAATTCCAGGTATAAACTCTAAAAACGTATTTGTTTTCGTCATCATGAACTAGGTATAAATGGTTCATTGCAAGGCGGAAGATGCTACATTCCGTTTTGTCGCTTAGTCCATATTTTTGCCTGATAAGTTCACTAAGTCCATTTGGCGAAAGTGTGCTGTTAATTGTCGAAAATTTTTCTGTCATCAATCTTTGTTTGTCTATTGGTTACGGTTGTTGTACATGACGGCTAACCCTCTAATTTACGCATTGCGTCAATCATCTTTGTATTTTGTATAAAGATGCACTAAGTTAAGATGATTCTTGTTTTTTATCTGAAATTATCTGAATTATATTTTGATTAAACAATAGTTTTTGAATATAATACCTATATTTTAAAGTGCCGAAAATCAGTGTTAATATTTTCTATTAAATCTTTATTGAATTAAGGTACCGAATATTGTGGGTTCAGGCCAATCATATATCCAAAACAACGAAAGCCTGTGCAATTATAGAGTACAGGTTTTTTATAGAGTACAACAAATTATAAGGACTATTTACAATCCTTATTCAACTCGTTATACATTACCCGTTTGTGGTTCGTTTCAGGATGTCGGAACGCTTTAAAATTTTATTAATCGTTTATATCAAATAACTTAAAAAGAACATTTTCTTTGCTTTCTTTTTTTATTAATTCCTCCAAAGCATTAATATTATCCGTTTCATAAGGTTTACCCATATACTCCTGTCTGAATTTTTTAATTTCATTCAGAGAATATTCCTTTCCTTTAAAGTAATTATCTAACGCTATTTTATATAATGAATTGCTAGATGTTGGCTTTTCAATCTGATTGAATTCTGCGTAGCATTTTTCTAATACATTTTTTGAATCAACTGCATTAATTTTCAGCTTAAGAATCCCTTTTTGCATTTTTAAAGAAGGATCAGTACTATTGGAAGTTAACTCATCCAATTGTTTAATTGCATCTTCGTATTTTTTTATATTCGTTAAAAATTTGACTTTACTATACTTGAAACTGTTATTTTTCGGGTCACATTCAATAGCCTTATCAAGATAATACAAAGCACTATCATTTTCTTCTACCACTAACTTTTCGTTGAACTTACGAAAGATTGCTTTACAATCATTTGCACTTTTTTTTTCAACATTATTTACATTATTTTTCACAACTGTATTTTTATTTTGACAGTTTGAAAGTAACCCAATAAACAAAAATGGTAGAATTAAAGTTTTATTTTTCATCTTGTATGGATTAATTTCCTGATTTTAAATATTTCCTCATCCCGCGTAGCTAGATTTGTTGTTGCAGTATATGTTTTAAAGCTCAAATTCAATCCCAATTCATCCTGTAATTGTTTAATAAAGAAGGAAATTTGTTTCCTTCTTTATTAAATATTTGATGTCTAAAAAGAAAATAAATTCATTAATTAAATATTAACTTTTATCACTACAATCAATTTTATTCAGTATAAATATCAGATGCACAGCTATTATTAATTAGAACATAATTATTATCTAATATTTTAAACGTTTGTAGACATGAATTTATACTATTCCCATAATAAGTTTTGAAAGAAGTTGATTCATTTTCTATATTGATTAGTCCTTTTTCAAGATAATAATCTCCTGAGTTTTTTATTAGAATAAGTGTATTGTCAATCAACATACCAGCAAAGAATGATTCGTTCATAAAATCTTTTTCTTCTTTATTATTGTATAAATATTCGGAATTGATTATTTCTACAATAAATTGATTGTCTTTTTTTAATAATGAAATTGTAATTGAATTTGGTTCTTTCTTATATCTTTTTTTAAAGCGCTCTTTAGAACTCAAAATTAACTTTTTAAAATTGTGATTGCTTATAATAAATTTCCGAGTTGTGATTAGTTCTTTATTGTTTTCTACCTGAAAATTCTCCATTCTTTTTATGGAACATGAATCAAGTAAAAAGATGATAAGGGTAAGCAAAATAATAGCTTTGAATCTTACCATTTTAATAAGGGTTATATTTAAATCCATGATATACATTGAATTTGGGTTCGTTGATTTTCTTGTTAGGAGTTGTCTCTTTAAGATTTTTTATGTTTTGATCTATAACTGACCGAAAACGTTGATCAGCATTAGAAGCTCCAGGACCATCATAATATGGATGACTATGTGTATGCTCTTTAAGGAATCCAGATTTAGAGTATTTATTAGCTAAATCAGCCCCAAAATAATCTCGATCTTCTATTTGAGATGTTAATATCATGCTTTTCTGATTGGAAGCATTTTCAGGATTAGAAATAGTAATTAAAGAAAATTCAACATTGACTTTATCTGCTAAGAATTCAAAAACGTTTTTAGCTTCAGATTGATTTTTTCCAAAGTCAAGGCTATATCCCTTAACTGCATTGTTTTTACTATCCTTCATACTTAAATCTTGCTTATTATCTAAAACACCTTTGGAAACATCAACACTTTTATTTGTTAATTCCCCTTTACTATTATAATTAGCAGTATTACCCCTGATTAATTTATCTATTTCTTTTCCATCTTTATCATAATATACTTTATCATCAATTTTATTAATATTTCCTTTATTATCTACTCCATAAGTAGAATCATTTTCTATAGCCTGCATACCATCCGGGTCAATAAAATAAACAGGATTGTTAAATACAAACGTATAAGGCGACCAACTAGGAAATTCCTCCGCTAATGGATCTGGCGATAACCATCGGCTGGCAATATCACCGACAGGTCTTGTATATTCACCGTTAATCCTGTCAGGTTCTATAATACCGACAATCTCTTTTCTATCCACATGGAAACGAACCGAGCCTATCGTTACAATGCTATCCAGGTCGTGTACTTCAAGGTATTTTCCTTTACTTAAGGTAGCAATTCTTGCCTTATAGCCGAATTTAGCAAAAGGATTGGCAGCCTGTATATTCTTTTCCCTGCGTTCCTTTTCTTCATTGGGAAGCTTTGTTTTTTCCTGTGCGATAATTACACCGGAAACAAGCAAACATATCATAATAAAATAAAACTGTTTCATGTTTGGTTTTATTGTTTGTTAAAAGTATTCAATTTTTTATTTTCATATTTATCTCTTTCGGTTTTGAGTGACACTAACCAGTTCAAATACATTTGTTCCGGCATAAACCGATAGCCTGATTCATGGATATAGGCATATTCTTTTTCTAATGAACGGAATTTCTTTTTTGCTTTTTCCGTATCGGTTTCCTGTTCAAGCTGTTTTTTATGGACTTCGGCTTTTAGAATTAACGCTGTTGCAAAGTTCGGGTAAGCCTTGATTGCGGTTTCAGCACATTTTAAAAGGAAAGTGCCGTCATTGTAAGGGAATGATCTTTCGTAAGCTTGTGCAAGGTCAATCAATACAAGTGCAATACTTTCTTTGTCGTTCAGAGCTTTCATGTAAACCCCGTTTGTAATGGCATCTACATGAATAAATCCGGAGGCCATCAGCCAAGCGTCATTCGGGAATATTCCGCTTGTTAGCTCGGTGTTATACCAACCATTCGCTTTGTTTTGATGCTTGATATAGACATGGCTTGGCGCAAGGGCTAAATGTGCAGATGTTCCCTGTTCTTCGCATAAAATTTTGTACAGATAGGGGAGTGAATGACAATTCCCTTTTCTGGAGTAAAGCAGTTTTGATACAAACATATTGGCGATGTCTTTACTGCCGAATACATCCTCAAAATCATATTGGAAAGGAATGTATTTATATTCCTTGTCATTAATTACTAATGGAATACTGTCACATAAAACCTGATAGGTAGCAGCCCATTTATTTACGTCTTTCCTGTCGTTTTCGAGATAAGCTAAAAATCTATTCTCAACCAAAGAATGACAAAGACTGGTTAGGATTTGGATTTCTCGGTTTACAAAAACGGTATCAATATGTCCGTTGAAATAAGCATTCTCCACCGAAAATACCGCCTTTTTAAAGCTGTACGTTCTTTCGCCTTTCAACATACTGTTTAAAAGCGTAAAACTGTCTTCGTAAGCCTTTTGCTGGTCTTGCGCTATAATGTTGGTCGCGCTTATCAGAAAAAAGAATAAAATTATGAACGGCTTCATTAATTACGCAAGGTTTTGGCTTTAGCATTAAGCCCGTTAAACATTTTTTGTATTCTGTCGTTTTCTTGTTTCTGCTCGGTATTCTTCATAGCCTGTAACCATTTCTGATAAGCTTCGGCAGGCATGGGGTCATAACCAAGATTGTCAACAGCATTATATTGTTCGTTAACCATGTTCAACAATTCAACTGCTTTTGGGAAATATCCAATCTGTTGAAGTTGTTGGTGATCACGTGGATTAATGTTTAGTTGCTTCATTACGTATTCAAAACGAGCTGTATCAAGATTGGCTTTAATCATATTCGCATTGATACTGTTCGGATGAAGTTGCAAAGCTTTATCAATTACCTTGGTTATAAATTCATCATAACCGAATTTATGAATATAACCTTGGGCTAAATCAGCAAGCTGTTGTGCCATAAGTTCTTTACGGCTTAAATTCTGCATATATATTTTATTCTGCAATGCTTCGGATTTGATATAGCCCGATTGTAGAATATAGGATGTTGTTGAGAACATCCCGTTGGTCAATTCAATATTATACCATTTGCCATTATCATCAGGAAAGCGGATATAGGAATGGTTCGGAGAAAGAGATAAGTAGGCTTCTGCATCGATCTCGTCCGCCAGTATCAGGTACAAAAGCGGCATGGAATGGCATTGTCCTGTTCCTGTTTTAAGCAACTTAGTGATAAACATTTTGGAATGATCTTTTAGCCCTGAATAATCGTCAAAATCATATTGGAACGGTACATGTTTTTCTTTTGATTTTTTTAGCTGTAATGTTTCCGAAAAAAACTGAAATAGTATGAAGTTTTTGGCGGTATTACTATTTGTATCATAACCACGTTCTTTCATAATTGAGATCAGAAATGTACGGTAATTGTTTATTGTTTGGTCAAATACCTGTTTGTCAAGCTTATTGTTGTAATAGGTGTTTTCAATTAGAAATGTATTTTCTTTAAGCGAATACAGACTATCTGATAAAATCAGCTTATCAAAAGCCTGACAATAATATTCTGCTCCTGGGCGAGAAGCCCAGGAGGGTAAAGAATACAGCATCTCGGCTTTTAAGGTTGTGATATCTGTATTAAGCGCATTATAGGTTTGTCTTTGCAGTATTGTCTGTTTAATGTAGTATTCGATTTCTTTTATGTTAGCTTCGTTCTGTTGCTGTGTTTGACTTATAGTTTGCTTAAAATAATCAGATTGTTTTGGAATGCCCCGATTGATGGTGTTAAGCTGTATAGCGTAATTTGGTATCGTAACCCATTTCGGCATTGGTAACTCAGGAATATTTTGAGCAAGACCAGAACAGCCGAAATGTAGTATAAGAAGATTTATAAGATGTCTGGTCCTGGTCATAATTTTGTGGTTGTAATTGTTTGATTTTTAAATGTAAAGTAAAATATGTTCTCATAAAGCACTTATAAATACGCATCAATACGCAGATGTTTTTATAAGTGTGAATGAGTATATTTTGAATGTTTAATGAGCTATAATGTCTTAAGCGGCTTTATTTCTAAAGCCGCTTTTTTTATGCTGTTTAATCCAATCAATAACACCACCTCAATCTTTACTTTATTACAAAAAAACGGATAAAGTATATCGTAAAAATGACTCCTCCAATTATAAAATAGCCGATAGCCTTATACCTGTTTTTGGCTTTTTTTTGTTCGTCAATAGCCACTTTCTCGTTTACCTTTACATCGCGGTAGCCTTCCGGCCTAAGTCCGTTCCGGAATCTTCTGTCCCTGGAATACATCATTTCCTCTTTTATACGGTACATCATCTTATAGTTTTTGGTATAGTTCACATAACCCCGGTAGATGACAATTAAACTTCCCACCAGCGGTAACACTAATGAAAGTATAATAGCCCAAATGAACTTTACATAAATATATTCCCTTTCTTCTTTCAGATCGGTATTTTGGGTCGTATTTGAAATCAGGTTTAAAGAAGTGACCTGAGAGTCGGTATAAACACGATTGTTTAAGGATCTTCCATAATCCCTGCCCGCCTGGTTAACGGCCGATCTGATAAAACCTTTTGCTAAACTGTTAATGAATGCCATACTTTTTTATATTTAGATTATACGTTTTATATGCCTGTTGGAACAAGGCATAATGTTCAGTACAAACTTATTGAAGCGTATGACAGCGGCATTACGGTTTTCCGTAACCTGATATCGGATAGGAGAAGTGAAAAACTGTATTAAAAAACTTATATAAATTTATATATATAAGAAAAATAGTATAATTTAGAATCATTACAAATTGTTTTATTTTTCAAAAATTGTGTTAATTATTATTTTTTTACTATTTGATGTTGTTTTAATGTAAAAAATAGTCATAAAAATTTTTAATTTAATGAATTTTTATACATTTGAAGAGCAAATTTAAACTCTCATGTCTAATTTACTTGAATCAGTTATTAGGTTTTTTACAAAAAGCAAGAAAAAACAATTAAGTTTTGAAGGTAAATCCAATGTAAAAAGACGCGATGGAAAGACACTTTCCAAAAAGAAAAAACAAAACTGGTATTAAGAAAAGCCTCATTATTATAATGAGGCTTTTCTGTTTTTTAATGATATAATACGTATATATTTAAAAGGCGGGGCACATGGTGTCCCGCCTTTTTTTATTTGTTTGTCCCGTCCTGAAATAAGTTGACACAAAATCGACTTATTATGAAAGACACAACAACAACGCGAGTTAAGCGTACTCAAAAGGATTATAATATGGCTTTTAAATTAGCTGTAGTTTC
>NZ_MKTM01000024.1:0-8816 GCF_001898245.1 Flavobacterium sp. 40-81 | reverse complement strand
CTACAGCTAATTTAAAAGCCATATTATAATCCTTTTGAGTACGCTTAACTCGCGTTGTTGTTGTGTCTTTCATAATAAGTCGATTTTGTGTCAACTTATTTCAGGACGGGACAAGTATATAAAAAAAGACCCTGAGCAATCAGGGTCTTTTTTTTGTGGAAATAACTTATTGTAATTAATTGAATTCTTTTTTTATTTCGGCTAAACCATTCAACAATCCGTTAAAAAAGTCGTTATTTTTAAATTTGGGAATCATGAAATCATCGATGATTGCTTTCGTTTCTTCATCGGTTATTTGTGCTACTACGTCGTCACAATTCTGTATATGGATGTTTCTAAGCGATTTTGAGACTACAATTAAAATACATGCTGATTTTGTTTCTTTGGCTAAGGCTAAGGAAAAATCAGAAAATGTGCTGTAAGGCTGAATGGAATTTACGGTGGCAATAGTGATTGGAATCTGTGTTCTTTCGTAAAAATACCGGATCGATGTATTTAAAAGGAACTCCTGGTTATCGGATAGGATATCTTCAAAATCATTTATCGTTGTTGTTAATTCAGGAAGCCCCTGAACTTTATTATTTTGACTGAAGCAAATATTGATGGAAAGAAAAAGAATGATCAGGATTGTATTTTTCATGATGTATTTTTTATTGGTACTTACGGATAAATATAAAAAGTTTTTATTTAAAATTGTAGCGAAATTTTTGCAAATAAAAAACCGCAATCCGGTTAAGGTCTTGCGGTTTTTTGGTATAAAAGGGTTGGTTATAGCGTAGGGAATACGACTAGTTGTTAAGCATTACCGGCATAACAAGCATCGTAACGGTTTCGCCTTCGTCAAGTCCGTCAACCGGAGTTAAAATACCGGCACGGTTTGGAAGGGACATTTCAAGCATGATTTCATCAGATTGCAGGTTGGTCAGCATTTCTGTTAAGAAACGGGAGTTAAACCCGATTTGCATATCGTCACCCTGGTAATCACAAGTCAATCTTTCTTCTGCTTTGTTTGAGTAATCGATATCTTCGGCAGAAATGTTTAATTCTGCTCCGGCGATTTTCAAACGGATCTGGTGAGTTGTTTTGTTGGCAAAAATAGCCACACGACGTACAGAGCTTAAAAACTGCGATCTGTCCATCAATAATTTATTAGGATTCTCTTTTGGAATTACCGCTTCATAGTTCGGATATTTTCCGTCAATCAAACGACATGTTAAAATATAATTGTCAAAAGAGAAGGTTGCATTCGAATCGTTGTATTCAATTTTTACTTCTGCATCAGAAGCCGATAAAATACCTTTTAAAATATTTAAAGGTTTTTTAGGCATGATAAAATCGGCAACCTGAGATGCTTTTACATCTGTACGGGCATATTTTACCAATTTGTGTGCATCGGTAGCCACAAAGATCAATCCTTCCGGTGAAAACTGGAAAAATACTCCGGACATTACCGGACGTAAATCGTCGTTACCGGCAGCGAAAATAGTTTTGCTTACGGCTGTTGCCAATACTTCGGCAGGAACCAAAGTAGAAGAAGGCTCTTCTAAAACAACCGCTTTAGGGAACTCATCACCCGGTGCATACGCCAGCGCATATTTTCCGGAATTGGAGCTGATTTCAACCGTATTATTATCTTCAACCGTAAACGTTAGCGGCTGCTCCGGAAACGTTTTTAAGATCTCTAATAATAATTTTGCAGGAACAGCTACACTTCCTTGACTGGTAGAATCAATTTCCAAAGTAGCAGACATGGTGGTCTCTAAATCGGAAGCCGATACTTTAAGCTGATTATTATCTAATTCAAATAAGAAATTATCTAAAATAGGTAAGGTGTTACTACTGTTAATAACACTACCTAGAACTTGCAATTGCTTTAATAAATATGAACTGGATACAATAAACTTCATCATCTTTCTTTTTTAGGTTTGTAAAATTCGGCTTAAATTTTACATTTCACAAATATATCGTAATCTAATTAATGTAAAAACATTTTTTATTAACAACTAACGTGAATATTTTCTTTTTCTCAGGAAAGTGAATAATATTCCGAATACTAATAACACAACTATTGGTAATCCGACAGTTATGATTTGTGTCGTGGTGTAATTGTCGTAAACTTTTTGTTTGTCTAATAATGGCAGATCGACATCTTTACTTCTAATGTTAATAAGTCCGTTGTCGTCCAGCAGATAATTAACGCAGTTTAAAAGAAATTCTTTATTGCCGTAAAGGTTGTTGGTCCATTTGTCATAACCCAATTCTAACGGCTGGAAAGCCTGGTCTAACTGGTTTTTGATAAGGTCACCGTCAGAGATAACAATCATTTTACTGTTCTTGCCCGATGTCTTGTATGTAGTGTCTTTAAAAGGCAGTACGCGATTTTCATACATCGAATTGAATTTTCCTTCCAGTAAAACCGATACCGGAATATAGCCTTTACCGGCATAATCTTTCGGATTGGTTTCTTCTGTAACCATATTCAGGCTCACTTCAACCGGAGTTCCCACTGTTTTGGAATATTGGGACGATCGCATTAAAACGGTCTTTTTGATTCCGTTTTTAAGAGTATCTATCGGGTTGGCAAATTCAAAACGAACGCCTTCAATATTTTTGACAATAGGGTTTTGGGACTGCGGATAAATAAACGGTGAATATTTCCAGAAATACTGGTCATATTGCGTGGCACTTCCTTTATCGCCGGAGGCCAGCTTGATTGGGATAGCCTGTTCGTCTTTTACCAGAGCCGGATTGATCCGGACACCGTATTTAAAGAACATATCGTTCAGGTTCAGATCTCTCGGATAGGCTAAAATAGCACCGTTTTCGTTGTACAAACTGTCCATTTCTGCCTGTACGGCATCAACCAGCCATAAGGTTTTACCACCGTTTACAATGAACTGATCCAATACCTGTTTTTCTTCTTCTGTAAAACGTTTGGTCGGTTTTGCTATAATGGCAAGATCATATTTTTTAAGCGCTAAAGCCGTTTTAACAGGGTTTTTAGCCACAGAATCCATATAGAAAGGTCCGATGTAATAATTTTCACGAACGGTTTTAAGGAAATCGGCGATCTGTAATTCGTGTAGCTCGCCATTGTCTTTAATAATGGCTATTTTTTTCTCCTTGCCTTTAATAACCTTATTAAAAGCATCGGCAAAAGCATATTCTAAATGTTGTACAGAGCTCACTACTTTTTCTTCGGTAGTGGCACCCATCATGTTTTTCAGTAACTGTACTTTGGTAACCTTGTCGTTATAAGTGGCAATTGCCCATGGAAATACGACTTCCTGCGATTGTTTCCCTTTATCATCAACGGTAATGCTTATCGGGTTCATACCGCGCTGGTACATCATTTTCATGGTCGCTTCACGCTCTTCTTCTTTTTCAAGCGGGTTGACAAACTGGAAAATAATATTGGAATTATACGCTTTGAATTCTTCCAACAGCTGACGCGTTTCTCCCTGAAGACGTTTGAATTCTCCCGGAAACTGTCCGTCTAAAAAGACATCAATATATAAAGGACTGTCAATTTTTTTAATAATCTCCAATGACGTTTCAGACAGGGTATAACGCTTATCCTGCGTTAAATCGAAACGTTTGAAAAAATAACTTCCGGCAATGTTAACGGCTAATAAAACCAGTATGACGATACCAAACTGTTTCAGGCTTTTCTTTTTATGCTCTTTCATTACCATTTCAAAGATTTAAGTTGATATACCGTTGCGGCTAAAAATAGTACGGTAATACTCAGGAAATAAATAATATCCCGGGTATCAATAACACCGCGGCTCATACTTTTAAAGTGGTAATCCATACCGAAACCGGCGATTAAATTGCTGAAACTTCCCATATAGGATGACATGCCTTCAAATCCAAAATAGAACAGGAAGCATAAAAATACGGCAATGATAAAAGCAACGATCTGGTTGTCGGAAAGGGTAGAGGTAAAGATACCGATAGCCGAATAAGCGGCAATCAGGAATAATAAACCGAAATAAGAACCCAAAGTACTTCCCATATCGATATTGCCTTCCGGACTTCCGAATTTGGAAATCACGAAAACATAAATGATCGTCGGTATGATTGCGATAACGATCAGTAAAAATGCGCCCAGGAATTTACCGTTTACAATTTCCCAGATGCTCAGGGGTTTGGTAAGCATCAATTCAATCGTTCCTTGCTTCTTTTCATCGGAAAAACTGCGCATGGTTACCGCCGGAATCAGGAAAATCAGGATCCAGGGCGATAAGGTGAAAAAAGGACTTAAATCGGCAAAACCGCTTTTCAGGATATTAAAATCTCCGTCAAATACCCAAAGAAAGAGACCGTTCAGTAACAGGAAAATAGCGATAACCAAATACCCTATGGGCGAACCGAAAAAGGATTTGATTTCTCTTAATAGTAAGGCTTTCATTTATTTTTAGTACGTTTTTATTCGTTTTTGTAATCGTGTTATGTTAAACTAACCAACTTGTCAACACTCCAGGCTTCCGGTCTGGCATTGAAAAACTGCTTGGTGTATGCCCAGACTTCCGTAAAGAGTTCCGACCTGCGGTAGTTTTCCAGATCCGCTTCCGTTTCCCAGTAACTATAGGTAAAGAAGATGGATTTATCCTGCTTGTCCTGGTATAACTCTAAAAAGTTATTGCCGGGAAAATTGCGGATTTGTTGTTTAACTTCCTGAAAATTCGTTAAAAAAGCTTCGATTTTATCTTCGTGGAAACTCATTTTTACGATGCGTACAAACATAAGGAATTATGGATTAATTTTTTGAATTAGGATTTGAAATTTATAGTAACCATATCGCGGAACTTTAAACCCAATAATGAGGTGGCAGAACCAACGGTGGACGGATTACTTTTATAGATGGCGATTTCGAGAAAATCGGCTTCATTAAAGAGTGCCAGTTTCTCGCCTTCGAAGTCTTTTAGGGTGAATCGTTCCGGAATTTTAAAATCGGAATAATTGCGGTGGATATTTTTAATGGTCTTGGTACCGAATTTAACTTCAAACAGGCGACCTCTGCCGGTTTCCTGTATCAGTTTCCGGGAAATATTGGTCACACAGTTGCCAAAATGATCAATATAAACCACATAGCCTTTAATAGAAGCGGCATCGGAAGCAACGGTAGCCTGCAGCTCACTCATTTCCTTAATAGCCGGTATTTCCCGCCCGATAACCGTCATTACACCGCCTTTGGCCAAATGACAGGCTGCCTTAACAAAAACATCCATATCGGTAGCGCCTTCCGGCAAGCGGTCGTGTATGTTGATCTCAACAATTTTCTGCGGAATGATTTTTTGGGTCAGGATACTTAAAATACCGTTATCGGCACAAATAAAGTAATGGTCGTTCCATTGCATGGCAATGTGTTTGTTCTCAAAAGTACGCTCACTGTCCACGCCAATGAGGTGTACAGTGCCTTTTGGAAAACTGCTGTATGCCGCAGTAATGATATAACTGGCTTCGGAAATATTGAACAGATCTATATTGTGGGAAATGTCGATAATCTGCACATCAGGATGTTCTGTAACAATCTTACCTTTCAATGCACCGACGAAGTGGTCTTTCAGTCCGAAATCAGTTGTTAGGGTAATTATTGACATCATTTTGTTTATAACTATTAGAGGAACTTTCCTTAAAAATTGCTAGATTTGAGATATGCAAAGCTAACTTATTTTTTTAATTAAATCTCGCTGCTTTTGAACGAAAGAACCATCGAATTGACAGACATTACCCCAAAAGAATTTTGGGGAGCTCAAGATGCTCATCTTGAAATAATTAAAAAATTATATCCGAAATTAAAAATTGTAGCCCGTGGTACATTGCTGAAAGCTTACGGAGAAAAGGAAATTTTGGACGAATTTGAAGTACGTTTCAATCGCTTGATGACCCATTTTTCACGTTATAATTCTATCGATGATAATGTGATTGAAAGAATCGTACAAACCAACAGTCAGGATGAACAGAAAATGGCCGACCATGATAAAATCCTGGTACACGGCATTGGCGGGAAACTGATTAAGGCATTAACACCGAACCAGCAGAAATTAGTCGATTTTACGATGAAAAATGACATGGTATTTGCCGTTGGTCCGGCGGGAACAGGAAAGACCTATACCGGAGTTGCTCTTGCTGTTAAAGCTTTGAAAGAGAAACAGGTAAAACGTATCATTTTAACCCGTCCTGCAGTTGAAGCAGGCGAGAATTTAGGATTTTTACCCGGTGATATGAAGGAAAAGCTGGATCCGTATATGCAGCCGTTATATGACGCGCTACGGGACATGCTGCCGCCACAAACACTGGAAGATTACATACTGAAAGGGATCATTCAGATCGCTCCGCTGGCTTTTATGAGAGGAAGGACACTGGACAATGCCTTTGTTATTCTGGATGAAGCGCAGAATACGACCCATTCGCAAATGAAAATGTTTCTGACCCGTATGGGGAAAAACGCAAAATTTATCATCACCGGCGATCCCGGTCAGGTCGATCTGCCCCGCAGAACCATTTCCGGTTTAAAAGAAGCCCTGCTGATTTTAAAGGATGTGGATGGAGTAGGGATACTGTATCTTGATGATAAAGACATCGTGCGACACCGACTGGTTAAGAAAATTATTGATGCCTATAAGAGTATTGAAAATAACGATTAAAAAAATACAAATCCGCCGCTAATTAAAGGGCGGATTTTTTATTATAAGAATTTGTTTTTTACGTACTTTTGCACCTTTAAAACAATAACAACTAACTACACACTTGTTCTATGAACACAATAACAACAACTAACTTTAATTTCCCCGGACAAAAATCCGTATATCGCGGAAAAGTAAGAGAAGTTTACAATATCAATGATGAACTTTTAGTAATGATCGCAACCGACCGTCTTTCGGCTTTTGATGTGGTGATGCCAAAAGGAATTCCTTACAAAGGACAAATTTTAAATCAGATTGCGACCAAATTCATGCAGCTGACAGCCGATATCGTTCCGAACTGGTTGATTGCCACTCCGGATCCGAATGTTGCGGTAGGGCATTTGTGTCAGCCGTTTAAAGTAGAAATGGTTATCAGAGGCTATTTAGCCGGTCATGCTGCCCGCGAATATGCTTTAGGAAAAAGAATGCTTTGCGGTGTGGAACTGGCCGAAGGGTTAAAAGAGAATGATAAATTCCCGGCCCCGATTATTACGCCTTCCACAAAAGCAGATAACGGTGAGCATGATGAAGATATTTCGCGTGAAGACATTTTAGCAAAAGGTATTGTTTCGGAAGAAGACTATATCGTTTTGGAAAACTATACCAGAGCTTTGTACCAAAGAGGAACAGAGATCGCGGCAAGCCGCGGATTAATATTGGTAGATACCAAATATGAATTCGGGAAAACCAAAGACGGAAAGATTGTTTTAATCGACGAGATCCACACGCCGGATTCTTCCCGTTATTTTTATGCCGACGGTTACCAGGAAAGACAGGATAAAGGAGAAGCACAAAAACAATTGTCTAAAGAGTTTGTACGACAATGGCTTATTGCCAACGGTTTCCAGGGTAAAGAAGGACAGCAGATCCCTGAAATGACAACAGCATATATTGCCAGTGTTTCCGAACGTTACATTGAATTGTATGAAAATATTTTAGGAGAGTCGTTTGTAAAAGCAGATATCTCTGATATCAATGACCGAATCACCAAAAACGTATTGGAATTTCTGCAAAAGCAGTAGTCTAAATAATTGAAAAAAGCCGGATGTAACAATCCGGCTTTTTTTATATACAACGGGCAATAAAAAAGTTTGTTTTAAAAATGGTCCGGTTGATTTATAGTTTAATATTTTTTGTACATTGGCAAGACCAAGTAAACCAATAAATTATGAAAAAAAGCATGATACTGGCTTTGTCGCTGTTGTTCACGATGGGGATGTACAGCCAGAAGAAAAAAACTGTAAAAAAAGCTCCGGCTGCAAAAACACAGTCGACCGTTCTGGCGAAAGCCGATGATATTACTGCCGAGCTGGTAAAGAATAAAACACAACAATTTTTCTATGTTTTCAAAAATGAGAAAGGGGCTAAAAAGGATACCATTTTAATCAAAGTAATTGATAAAGCAGTTCCTGCCGAATGTAAGATCACCGCTTTTAAAGCAAAAGAAACACCGTTGTACTGCATTACATGGACCGAAAAAAATATAACGGAAACCAAAACAAAAAATGAAGAAGCCTTAAGTACTTTTTCTGAGATCTGGGAACCGGCAACCAAAACACAAATTTTAGCCAACGTACAGACGACCACTAAAATAAAAGAAATCGTGTTTTTAGACAAACTGCAAAACGCTTCCGAAACACAGGAAAGAATGCGCCGCGAGGGTTTTGAATTTACGTTGACCAATGAAGGCGATGTGGTTCTTAAAAACAAATCACAGGAAAGCAGGCTTACTTATAATCCTACCGATAAAAAATATGTGAATGCCGGTTCCGGAACCGGAAATTCCTCTGCACCGGCAAAGAAAAAGAGATAAAAAAGAACATAAAATGCCCCCGCTTTTGGGGGTATTTTTATGGAAATAAATCTCTGATCTCGCTTTGAGTTTAAACTTCCCTGCTCCATCCGGTAATCCCAATCAATTTAATCCGAAGCATATATTGCCCCCATTTTCTTAAACTTTATCGTTCAGAAAGTGAACGGCATAGGGCATTTATGGGTTCAAAAAAAGTATACTGAAAATTATACCAAATAGGTATTATTTAGAACTATATGGTTTAGGAAAATTGCGAAAACATTTTAAAATTTGAGTTTAACTTTTCTGTAAAAATCAGGCAGAATTTAAAC
>NZ_MKTM01000023.1:0-102922 GCF_001898245.1 Flavobacterium sp. 40-81 | reverse complement strand
TACAGCTAATTTAAAAGCCATATTATAATCCTTTTGAGTACGCTTAACTCGCGTTGTTGTTGTGTCTTTCATAATAAGTCGATTTTGTGTCAACTTATTTCAGGACGGGACACTTTAAATAAAAAAAGCCAGTGCGATTGCACTGGCTTTTATATTTTTTCGCTGTTTTATTCTGCTTGTTCGTAATCGTAATTGACCATCCAGTGAATTCCGAATTTATCTACAAACATGCCAAAAAATGCTCCCCAGAATGTTTTGTCCAAAGGCATTGTTATTTTTCCTCCTGCCGAAAGTCCGTTAAAAAGACGCGTCGCTTCTTCTTCGGAATCAGTATTGATGGAAATAGCAATATTGTCACCCATAGTGGTGGCTTTTCCAAAAGCTTCGGAAGAATCACTTCCCATTAACATGCTTCCGCCGCCAATTGGCAGACATATATGCATGATTTTTTCTTTTTCAGCATCCGGAAGCGGATATTCTCCGGGCGGCATATCTTTATATTTCCCTTTATACGGAAATTCTCCTCCAAATACGGATTGATAGAAATCAAAGGCCGCTTCACACGTACCGTTGAATGTCAGATAAGGATTTACATTTGCCATAATTTGTTTGTTTTTGTTTGTTTGGTTCATTTTTGCAATACCAAATGTAACCAATGTTCAAATCTTTTGGCTAAAATTATTGTTGTTTTTTAAACAATTATGACAAATACCCGGTTATTCCGTATTATTTTCGCAATTGTCTTTTTGCTTCGCCAACAGCGAAAGCTACCGAATTGGCCAGGTTATAGCTTCTTACCAATGGCGAAATCGGAATAGTCAGTTGCTTTTCAAAAAGTGCCAGCACTTCTTTACTGAGTCCTACGCTCTCTTTTCCGAAAACCAGCCAATCTCCATCCTGAAATTCGGCATCCAGATACGAAACAGTGCTATGGGAGCTAAACAGAAAAACGCGGGATAAATCGGGAACAGCCGCTTTCCATTCGTCAACCGACTGGTATTCGAACCAGTCAAGATGTACCCAGTAATCCAATCCGGAACGTTTGAGGTTCTTATCGGTAATTTCAAATCCGAACGGATGGATTAAATGCAGGCGGCTTCCGGTGCCCACACACAAACGACCTATATTGCCCGTATTGTTCGGGATTTCAGGTTCTACTAAAACAATATTTAACATAACGGTATTTTATAATGCCCCGGGTAGCGAAAAGTGTTCTACTTCCCGCACCGCACCAGCTTTAAGATTTTGCAAAGATATAGTTCCTACCCTAACGCGGACCAACCGCAGGGTGGGAAATCCTACAGCTGCTGTCATTTTGCGCACCTGCCGGAATTTGCCTTCGGTTAAGGTAATGGATAGCCAGCTTGTAGGGCCATGGCGTTCATCCCGAATTCGTCTTCCTTCGCCTATATAATCGGGTAATTCATTTAGAATGCCGGCTTCACAGTGCTTTGTCGTGTAGCGGATGCCTTTAAAGCCTATTTCAACGCCGGTTTGCAACCGGGCAATGGCTTCTGCCGTGATCACACCGTCCACCTGGGCGTAGTATTCTTTTTCTACGGTTTTACTGCGCACGATTTCACTCATCATGCCATCGGTAGTGAGCAAAAGCAAGCCTTCCGAATCTTCATCCAGCCTTCCGATAGCCATAGTTCCTTCCGGAAAATCATAAAGTTCCCCCAGTAGTTTTTTATGTCTTTTCTTTTCATAAATAAACTGACTTAAATAACCGTGCGGTTTGTGGATCAGAAAGTGGCGGTGCGGCATAACAATTAATTTGCGGCAAAAATACACTTTTTTGGCTGGTGCCGGTTACTGCAATCCGGAGGAATGCTATAGCGGTGCAGCCGCTTCCTTTTGGAGCTGCTGTTTTTGGGCAATTGCCATTTCAGTGGTGTAATAGCTGCAAAGCAGGTCATAGATGATCATTTCACATTGGCGGTTATTGGACGGGAACAAACGGTTCATGTTCATGTGGATATAACTGCCCAGCAAATCATTCAGCGTTTTACCGCTGTGGTGTATTTTTTCCCGAATGGCTACTACCGGTTCTGCTAATCGGGTATTCCTTTCCGTTAACAGCTGTTTTAGTGCGCCGGTTTCGGTTTTCATAAAAGCAGCGATCTCATTTTTGTGTTCCCTGTATTTGGCGCTCAAGTCTTTTTTAGTAGGC
Source organism: Flavobacterium sp. 40-81 (assembly GCF_001898245.1). Classification (NCBI taxonomy): domain Bacteria; kingdom Pseudomonadati; phylum Bacteroidota; class Flavobacteriia; order Flavobacteriales; family Flavobacteriaceae; genus Flavobacterium; species Flavobacterium sp. 40-81. The sequence continues at coordinate 100,749 of NZ_MKTM01000023.1, read as the reverse complement.
GTATCCACTTTAAACTCTTTAAAAAAACCTTCTCTCAGGCTTTCCATTACTGTCCGCTTTTCGTGAATCGGATAACCGAAAGTATCTAAAAAAGTATCAACGGAAGCCATTCCGAAGATCCACCTGGTATTTTCACTTTCCGGTTCTTCCAAAACAGTTAAAGCGGCCGTGATACAATGGCTGTCGTGAAAAAAAATTGTTTCGGCTTCCGTTATCAGCGTAGCTCCGTAACGTTTCAGCTCCCTGCTGTAGGTATCCGTCTGCAGTTTCCAGATGCTGTTCTGTTCCCATAAATTACGCAGGCATTCCTGAAAGGCAAGCATTACTTTTCCCAACTGTTCCGTATTGACCAAATGCACCCGCAGGCGAATGTGATGGTCCGGATCGGTATAGCGGATAAAAAACCATTTATCGAGTATTCCTTCTTCCAGCAAACCGGTAATGACCGCATGAAGATGATGGGTCAGAATAGTGTCGGTCGTGGAAAAGCCGGTATATATTTTATAGTACAGCCATTCGTCACCAATAAGAAATGATTGTTTTATAGTCGTATCCATATTCACTTCTTTTAATTTAATTCTTTATAAAATGAAAAGACCACCTCGTTTGCAAAATAGTCCTCTTTACTGCCTCTGGTCACGGCATCTTCAAAAAACAGGAATTCTTCTATTTCAAAAACGTTTCTTTTCGCTACTGCCGTGGCAAGCATCTGAAAAGAGGTCAGGTTTTCAAAATTGATCAGCAACTTGTTGTCGCCTTCCACCAAAATGGCATATTGCGGAATATTCCTTTCATTGCGCCATTCGGTAATGGTACCGATCTCCGATACCGCATCGATGGCTAACAGTTTTTCCACTTCTTTATGGGTTATTTTCCATTTGGCTCTGGAAAGGATGATGTTTTCATATTCGACCCTTGGCAGAAAAGGATATTCATCACGCAGTCCTCCCCAGGTAAAGTACAAACCGCCTCTTTTTCCCTGCGACTGTAAATCACACAAAAAGTGATAAATAGGCAAGGCGTTATGGGAGTAATTATGAGCGTTGGTTAAACGGGGAATGATTTCTTTATTGTGTTTCAGCGAACGGAGTACAACAGTGTTATCCCTTATGGAAACAACCAGATCTTCAATCGGGAGCTGATGGTCTGCCGTTTTTCCGGAAGAAGCCAGATAGGGTATTTCAAATTTCCGGAAGGCAGGGCGCATCAGCACATTCCCTACTCTGTTTTCCGGAAGGTGTATGATTTCGGGCAGTAATTTATCGCTGTTTAGCGCCTCTTCTTTTTCGATGATTGTTTTGGCATATTCATGAAGCTCCTGATCGCCCAGACAGAACCTGCCGAACAAATTGGCCGCACCGGAACCACCAACCGTTTTAATGACAATTTTCTGTTCGTCACCACTGGTTACAATTTCTGTCATGGACGAAATCGTATCCGGTAAATCGTCCCATATTGGTTCAAAGCTGCTAAAATCTTCATCCTGTAGCTGAATGGTATATTCTTTATTGGCTTGAGCCGTTCTCATTTTACCAAAAAGAATACTGTCTACTGCCGACCATTTCATTTCCCGCTGCCTGTTGGTCTGCTGGCCGGAAGGAATATAAATTTTGTTTAACAACGGATTCAGGTTGCCTTTATAGCTGTTTACCGGATAGCCGATACCGAGCTCGTTATCAAGTGCCAAAGCAAGCGGCACCTCCCGGTCTTCATAGCGTTCCTGAAATTTGTCTATAAATTTTTGCAGTTGCAGATTGGGCATGCGCGAGGTCATTCTGTTTAACAGTGCAATTCCTTTTTGAAGCTGTGCGGTAGTGCCTTCTCCCAGCGTGTTATGGCTGGTATTGAGAATCATGTCGGTTTGAAAGATGTATTTTTCATCAAACGGAATGTCAAATTTTTTCAGTATTGCCAGCAGCGCTTCATATTCCTTCGGATCATTTCCAATGGAATGATCCAGTGCTGCTATTTTTTGTGCTGTTTCTTCCAGAATGGCAATAAGGTTTTCCGTGTCCTTTAGTCTTTTTAACGTTTTGATGGTCTGCCGGATGAATTCTTCGCCGGAAACGGAAAGTTCCATTTCACTAACCAGAATCTGATTGTCAATTAAGTCATCTACAAATCCGGCTGCTTCCTCCACAGTGATGTCTTCTTTTGCCAGCAACTTTACCAATGCCGCTTTATCGGCACCGTTTTTGGCCAGTTGCAGGCAGTCGTTCAGGTAATCGGAGGTTTCTATTTCGATAAGATGATGCGAACGATTTGTATTCTGGTAGATACATTCCACATAACGGATGTTATTCCCAATAAAGTAAAGGCTCGAATTGGGATAATACTGCAGCTGTTCCCGAATGTTCTTATTCGCGGTAAGGGATTGGTTTAAAGCCCCGACAAAATTCATATCCAGCCTTGTATGGCGCTTGTTTTTAGAAAAATCACTGTTTTCAATACGGGTATTTTCTGTAATACTTCCCAGTTTACAACCGGCAAAAAGTCCGAAAGGTGTCGGACGGAATGCCATCCGGGTTAAATATTTCAGGAAGGAAAGCTTTATTTTTTTGCATTCTTTAGGGTCTTCTACTTTTCCTTCCGTCCATTTTTCAATTTCCTTATAGAGTACCGGCGATGCCAGGAAGATGGCTTCCCGGACTACCGGATCCCGGAACTGCTGCTGTATTGTTTCGTCAGGAGTATCTGCCTGCCGGGTGAGTTCCATCAGGAAATTGACCGGCATTAACGGTGTTCTCAAAACATATTTATCAAACCTGTTATAGCGTATGTTCTTCTTTTTCATAATGGTGTTATCGCTTAATACCTTAAGAATAGTGTTTTGTCCAATAAGGTTGTTCCTCCGGTTGTAAGATTGGCCAGATAGGCCGCTGCCACACCGGAAATTCCTTCCAGCAGTGTAACATCAATCTCATTTTTCCGGCTTCCTTCAAACAGTCTGTAGGCAACCACATCATAGGCTGCCGTGCTGTTTTTATAAGCATGCGTTTGTTGCAGCCAGTATTGGGCTGTTTCCAGAAATTCAGGTTCTTTCGTCAGCTGGTATATGTTTTGAAACATAATGGACAGTCCGCTGGTGCCATGGCAAAATCCGGCATCGTTGTGCATTGTGTTTTCTTTGGTTCTTCGTTGGGCTGTTTGCTTCAATTGTCCGATTATTTCCAATTTCAAATCCGGCATATCCATAATATCGGCTGCAAACAATTGGGTATATAAGATGCCTAAATCGCCGTAACACCAGGCCATTCGGGATGTTTCGGGCGCGTAGGTTTTATCGAGATAGTTTTCTTCCGGTATGTGTACCGGAAAATACGATTGTATCGCATTGTGGTTCTGGGTGTTGTTTTTGTAAAAATTAAGGCTGGCCTGGAGCAGCTCTTTACAGGCATCGGCTTTAATGTTGTGGTAAATGCATTTTCCCAGAAAATATTGTACTCCGGCGTTGCCGTGTGCCAGTCCGAAATCAATTTTGTATTTCCGGGTTTTATAGTGATCGAATGTTTTCCAATAACACTGATCGCCTTCTCTTTGGGCTATCCCCGCAAGTCTGTCAACCAATGCTTCAACCTGTTGTTTTTTGCCCGTTTCTATAAAATACAAGCCAAGTCCCATCGCACCGTGAAGAATATCGATATCTTCTTCTTCGAGGTTTATTTCAAAATGTTCGTCAAGGATTTCATCAATTTCAGCGAGTACTTCACTGTAGTCGCCTTCCAGGACCTGTTCTTCTTTGAGCAGGTGCAGCAGATAGGCATATCCGGCAAGACCACCGCAAAATGACGGATAGAAGGCTTCACTTTCGGAAAGGATATCGTAGGTTTTGGCGATATATTGCCGGATGATATCCGGATCAACCAGTTCCGGGAATTTTTTACGGATGTTTACCAATGTTATGATAACACCAGACAAACCGGAATGCAATGCAATATTGGCGGCTTTTTCTTCTTTAAAAACCTGTTCCGGATTTTGTAAGTAGTCGGTAATTTCTTTTAGTTCTTTATAGCCTTCCAGTTCCATAGTGGTGTTGTGAGATTATTTATTTAAATACAAAACCGTTGAAGAACAGCAACTCTTCAACGGTTTAAAATAGCGTTCATTATGAAGTAATTGTATTTTTAACCGGTTTGGGCAGAAGAGAACAATCTTCTCTTTTGGTTCAACACCTGTACTGCTATCTTTAAAAGATTATAGTAAAATACATTACTGCTATTTTATTTTGTCTGTTTACTACATCTCTTCAAGAGTAGTTGTAGGGCACACTAAATGTGTTACACAAGCCACTTTAATACTTGGGCACTCTAATCTGGTAACAGGTACACCACAAGGCTGTTCTGTCCATCTTATCTCTGTTGCGAAGCTCGCACAGGTTTCGTTTGTTCCTCCACCCTGAATGTTTGCTTTTTCTTTATCCGTTAATACGGAAACCACTTTCTTTTTTAGGTTTAATCGTTTCATTGTATAATAGTTTGATTGGTTACGGTAGTTTTAAGGCACGAATATCGGATCGCTGGTTGGCGGTGTGATCCCGTCATTCGGACATCTTTTTGTTGGCGGCGGCGGCACTACACAAGGGTCTTCGGTCCATCTTATTTCTGTTGCAAAGCTGGCACAGGTTACGTTTGTTCCACCACCCTGGATGGCTGCTTTTTCCTTATCCGTTAATACGGAAACAATTTTTTTCTTAAGATTAAGTTTCTTCATAATGGTACATTTTGAATGATTATTATTGTTCTAATTTGTGTTTCCTTTTCTGAAATAAGCCTTAATAATTCCAAATTTAACGACTTAAAAAGCACTCTCTTATGCGATTTAAGGGTAATTCTACCCTTTTTTTATAAGATAACCTTTATTTTTTTTATTTTTAGAAGCAGAAAACAACAGTATACATGAACAGAACAGTCGGGGAAAAAATTCGCCATATGAGAAAATTAAAAGGCTTTTCGCAGGAAGAAGTAGCCGAAAAACTCAGTATATCGCAATCTGCCTATGCCCGTATTGAAAATGGTGAAAGTCAGTCGTGGGCTTCCCATATCGAACAGTTGAGTTTGATTTTTGAAGTGAAACCCAAAAGCTTTTTAGCCAAACATAAAAACGGAACCGATCCTAAAAAAAGAAAGGATAAGGAGATTATCCTGGATAGTATTAAAGCCTTGAATGACGTTTATAAAAAACTGATCGAGCAGTATGAAAAACGGCTGCAGGAAAAAGATGAACTGATTGCTTTGCTGAAGAAAGAACGGTGAGCGGTTTAATATGCATTGCCCAACAAACAGGGTACGGTTTTCCGTAATGCTTTTTCGTTTTTTTTAGCTCTTTTTATAAGGTATTGCACCTTAAAAAATTAAAACTATGATTAAACGTACCGTTCTTGTAGAAAACAAAACCCGTATTACTACAAAAAATCTCCAGCTGGTTTTACAATCCGAGATCCGGGAAAGTTTTATTCCTGTTGAAGATATCGGTTTTCTTGTTATTGATAATCCCGAGGTTTATTTAAGCATTCCTGCCATGAACCTGCTTATCGAAAATAATACTGCGATTATTGTTTGCGGCAAAAGTCATCTGCCCAACGGGATGTTTCTGAATCTTAACAGCCATCATATCCAACAGGAAATATTCCGAAACCAGATTGAGGCTTCTTTACCGCTAAAAAAGCAATTATGGCAGCAAACCGTTGTCGAGAAAATTAAGAATCAGGGATTACTTCTGGAAAAAATCACCAGGCAAAAAAATACGTTTCCGTTTTTGGCCGGTAAGGTACTCAGCGGCGATTCCAGCAATATGGAAGGTGTCGCAGCATCGCAATACTGGAAGTCCTTTTTTGAGCACAGTTTTAAAAGGGAACGTTTTGGCGAATATCCGAATAACTTTTTTAACTACGGCTACGCCATATTAAGAGCCGCTACTGCCAGGGCTTTATCCGGAAGCGGCCTGCTGAACACTTTGGGCATTCATCATAAAAGCAAATACAATGCTTTTGCACTTGCCGATGATATCATGGAGCCTTTTCGCCCGGCTGTAGATGAGCTGGTTTATCAAGTCATACAGCAATATGATGAAGAGGAATTAAATACGCTAATAAAGTCGGAACTCCTGCAGGTGTTAACCCGAACGGTTTATTTTAAAGAGGAAAAAAGTCCGCTGATGGTGGGTTTGCAAAAAACGGCAAGTTCACTGCAGCAATGTTTTACAGGAAGCCGCAAAAAGATCAAATATCCTTCGTTATGGAACTTAACGGATACCGAGTAATGTGGCTGTTTGTATTTTTTGATCTACCAACTGATACCAGAAAAGACCGGAAAAATGCTTCCGGTTTTCGAAACAGCCTGTTAAAGGACGGTTTTTCGATGATGCAGTATTCTGTTTACATACGGCATTGTGCGAGTAGTGAAAGTGCTGATGTTCATGAAAAACGGATTTATAAGCTACTCCCGCCTTTAGGAAAAGTGAGTGTTTTAAGGATCACCGACAAACAGTTTGGAAATATCATTAATTTTTGGGGTAAAGCAGAAGTCCCCAAAGCGCCGCAACCCACACAACTGGAATTGTTTTAACCTTAGAAATAAAAAAATGCTTCAAGCTTAGCTTATCACTCTAAAAAAGAAGCATTTTTTATCACGATATTTACTTTTAAACACTTAATAATCAGAAGCTAAAAACGCAACTAATATCGTGTTTTCTAATCTTTAATCAAACCACAACAAATACCTTCACCTTACAATATCCCCCAAAATATCGTGTTTTCTAATCTTTAATCAAACCACAACAAAGATTATCAAGATACTAACACAGGAATAAATATCGTGTTTTCTAATCTTTAATCAAACCACAACTATTTATCCAGGTATACTAAACCTATATCAAATATCGTGTTTTCTAATCTTTAATCAAACCACAACTTATCAAAACCTAACAAGAAAAAAGGTGAAAATATCGTGTTTTCTAATCTTTAATCAAACCACAACACGGGGACGCAGATCTTTATTTTCGCCAAAAATATCGTGTTTTCTAATCTTTAATCAAACCACAACCACTTCTCTTGAAGAAAAAGAAGAAGTATAAATATCGTGTTTTCTAATCTTTAATCAAACCACAACACATCATGGTACATTGACAATCAAACCTACAATATCGTGTTTTCTAATCTTTAATCAAACCACAACCTGCGCGTCCCTTTTTGTGTATGCAAATACAATATCGTGTTTTCTAATCTTTAATCAAACCACAACTATGGTGTATGGAGTTCTGTACGTTTCTCCAATATCGTGTTTTCTAATCTTTAATCAAACCACAACTTACGGACTTTAGACGTGAGTTTTTGGAAGAATATCGTGTTTTCTAATCTTTAATCAAACCACAACATACCTAAGAAGTTTAAAAATTCACAAGAAAATATCGTGTTTTCTAATCTTTAATCAAACCACAACTCGAATAAATGAAATAAAAAAAATACGCCAAATATCGTGTTTTCTAATCTTTAATCAAACCACAACTACAAAATAAACAAATTGGAACACTTGAACAATATCGTGTTTTCTAATCTTTAATCAAACCACAACTGCCCAGCTATTGCTTTCACATCATATAATAATATCGTGTTTTCTAATCTTTAATCAAACCACAACTAGAGCCTAAAAGAATGAATTTTGCAATAAAATATCGTGTTTTCTAATCTTTAATCAAACCACAACCTTAACTTAAAGTTGAAATCAAACGGACGAAATATCGTGTTTTCTAATCTTTAATCAAACCACAACTAGAAACATAAAAGCAAAAGTCAATAAAGAAATATCGTGTTTTCTAATCTTTAATCAAACCACAACTTGAATACCTATCATATACATTCACGACATAATATCGTGTTTTCTAATCTTTAATCAAACCACAACATAATGCAGCTCCCCAATCATGCCATTTAAAATATCGTGTTTTCTAATCTTTAATCAAACCACAACCTCGTTGATTAAATCGAGATTCTGCTCGTAAATATCGTGTTTTCTAATCTTTAATCAAACCACAACCTATTTTTCTGATTTTGGTAGTCGACTTCGAATATCGTGTTTTCTAATCTTTAATCAAACCACAACCTTGTCTTTTCTGTAAGTGCTTAGTAACTTAATATCGTGTTTTCTAATCTTTAATCAAACCACAACCTCCTTAGCTGTAGACGTTCCTTTTCTAATAATATCGTGTTTTCTAATCTTTAATCAAACCACAACGCGTAATCAACGGCAATGAAAAAGGCAGATAATATCGTGTTTTCTAATCTTTAATCAAACCACAACATAGTATCCGCTTACGATAAAAAAGGCATGAATATCGTGTTTTCTAATCTTTAATCAAACCACAACGCTGACGAACTGTATGACGCGATGAAAAGAATATCGTGTTTTCTAATCTTTAATCAAACCACAACCCATTTTTCATCAATAATTTGGTGAGAGAAAATATCGTGTTTTCTAATCTTTAATCAAACCACAACTAACCTCCCTGTCGGTTTCAAACCACGGAGAATATCGTGTTTTCTAATCTTTAATCAAACCACAACATAGCTGATTCAGTTATTCAAAATCAGTCGAATATCGTGTTTTCTAATCTTTAATCAAACCACAACTTGCTTTTCTTTGCAACGGGTGTTGTTGGAATATCGTGTTCTCTAATCTTTAATCAAACCACAACTAATCCGGTGTAGGAACTACGTCTGCTAAAAATATCGTGTTCTCTAATCTTTAATCAAACTACAACATAGGCTTGCCGAAAATATCAGATGAATCGAATATCGTGCTTTCTAATCTTTAATCAAATCATGAATGTGTATTTATAAGCTTTTGAAAAACTAAAAATTCGTTAACAAAATATTTTTCATTTTCATTAAAATTCAGTTGTTTACAAATATAAAACCCCATCATAATCAACTTTTTCTCTAATTCATTTAAAAATAATTCCCCCTGATGATGTAACTATAAAATCATAATCTTGTACCAAGCAATCAAATGTATTGGGACTAATTTTAATCCAGGGAAATTTCTTTTGTTCTCCTATATTTTTCCCACCTTTCATTCCTTTTTTCAATCCCATTGATTCAGTTATAATTTTCTTTTCTCTTGCTTCTTGATGAAATAATAATTTAATGCAAGAACTTTCAACATCTAATTGAGTTATTTCAAATAACCGTTCAGACAGCATTCTTGTGGTCATTTCATATAATTCATCAGGTTGTTTATCATACATTAGAACCATTTTCCCTTTAATCAAAAGATATTTCAAAGCAAAGTTATTTTCGTCTTTTTCGGGAGCAATTGGATAATATTTTTTAGCATCATTGCTTGATTTAAGATATTTACCTGCTTCAAACATATTTATCAAAAGATTATTCCTTTTAACTTTGCCGTTTTCATCAAATCCTTCATAAATAGCCATACAATAGTTCTCATCATTTTGTCCATAAACTTTTTGTTTATGCTTATATTTCGATTTCGACAATGGACTATGCTCTTTTATCTCTAAAGGATTTTTTACAGAATTAGCATATATTCTGACTTTCTTTATTACAATCCCTTTTTCTTCATTCATCCAAACCGTTCCGTTAAGCTTGTTTTTTTGCTGTGCATTTGAAGAAATTAACAGTACCTTATTTTCAATAGCCTTTTTTACTTTTTCTTTTACTGCCTCATCAACAATATTTTCCAGATCAGTCGCTTTGATACTTTCTAAATCTTTACGAATTACATAGCGGATTTCTTCATTATTTAACGGATTTCTTATAGCACCATAAATACTATCCTGATGTAATGATCCCCGGATAGTATCTCCTTGCTGCAATCTTGGTATTTTATTACCTTTTCCGTCTAACTTATAAACTATCTTTTGGTTAACATCTTTTTTTACAACTGTTTTACCATTAGCATCCTTTTCCGTTTCTGCAACATATTGCTTTTTCCCTCTAATCCGAACAATTTTTTTAGATTGTTTTTTAACATTGTCCGGTGTGTGATGTGACACTAAAACTTTTTCTTCCAGTTTTTTTAAATCTTCTTTAAAAGTTTTCCAGGGTTTTGAATCAGCCAATAACTTTCGGGCTTCATTTATTTGTTCTTTATCCTCCAAAGTCCAGGCAGTAGCCAACACATCGTATTTTTCTTTAGTCATACAAGCTATCGTTATCGCATCGATAGTGTGGTGGGTGTGCTTACTCCTGTCTTTTTCAAGAAAATACTTTTTATCATTCTCATGATAACTTTCCTGAACTCCCCAAATTTTTCTAAACTCAGCAACCATGCCGCCTTTTACACTTTCCACTCTTTTGAAATACGATTTTAAATATGCCTGGGCGTATTTGGTGATGATTCCGGTGTCCGGAATTTGACTGTTCTTAAATCCTACTTTCGGCTCTTCCCAAATGAAACGCTCGTATTTCCCTTTCAGATAATCTCTTTTTAAAGTTAAAAAGTGTCTTCTTCTTATTTTTTTATCTTTTGCTTCTTTAGTTGCAACTCCTTTTATGGAACGTGTAATTAATTCAATTTCCCGGCTTAAATTTTCTGCTTCTTTTTTCCAATGTGCTATTCTGGGCAGAATTTCTAAATAGTTACTTAATTCAACCGGCATTTTATTCCCTTTGATATCTCTGTTAAATTTCGGACTGCAAAGTGTCTTATTCATCTGAGAATTATCTTGTGAGATACTTCTTGGAATAGTATGTTCAATATCATATTTGGGATTATTTCCAATTATATCACAAATACTGATGTTCCTGCCTTCTTCATATATCTCAGATCTGTTTTGTTCCAGCCAGAGCTGATAACGCAGTAAATCATCATCCGTGGGTTCAATCTCTTTTTTACATTCTTCCCAATAAAGTTTCTTAATGTCCTTGATTGCGTCATCCCTTTTCTTCTTATTCTCGTTTTGATAATCCTGAATTCCTTTTCGTTTGTTTGCATCGTTTAACTCACGGGCCATTTCGATATGAACTTTTGTTTTTTCATCAATCTGCCCCTCAAAAATCAAGGTATTCAAGACCTTTCGCAATTGATGCAGCGCACGCATTGCCATAGGATTCTTAATGGATGTAGTTAATGGACTACCGAGAACTATTTTCTCATTTCCAAATGCATCTTTAATAGTTTTCTTTTTAAAAACTTCAATATCAGACGGATGGTATAGTTTTTTTAAACGTTTTTCATTCATACAAAATACTTGTCCATCTTCGCTTTCGCCATTTAAAAACTCAAAAACTTTTTCATCCAGACGCTTGATCTTTATAAATTCATACGCTTTCAATTGTTCAATAAAGATTGGAAAGAGCTTATCCAAAAGCGATTGCTGTTCACCGGCGTCCTCCATTTTATTGTATTTAAAGAACGTTATAAGTTTTTTATTCAAATCATTCTTATAGGTTGTTTCCGCTTCTTTTGAATAATAACAATTGTCCGTTTTACAATCTTTTATCAACGAATTTACCACTTCGAGCAAACTATTTTCATAGATATGATTCTCAATAATTAAAGCGATTTTATCTTGAATATATTTTCTTTGAGTGATATCCTCCCAGATTTCCTTATCTACAATATTCTCAATATTCGCCATAAATACTGCATGAGAATATAACAAACCTTCTTTCACATAAGGCAAAATTTTATTAATGGCATTTAAACTCAAACTTGCAAAATCTTTTTTTAGCCGAATTCTGCTGAATGCCTTAGAAGCCTTATCATCCAAACCTAATTTGTCCTTGGCATATTCATACAAATAAACCTCAGAAGTCGAAACTGAAAGCAAGTGCCATAGATCTTTATAATCTACAGTCCTTGACACACGCTCGGCTTTTGAATTTAATGTTTCATAGGTAAAAGTCTTTGTTTTCCAGTTTTCACCAATTACATTTTTCAAGGAAGCCGAAACCGGACAACCTGTAACCGTATCTGTTGGTTTGTAGTTGAACCAATAATGAAACTCGTTCTTATTAGAAGATTTATAAAATCCGAATGTAGTGCCTTTCGGAATTAATTCCTTAGCTAAATCTTCAAAATTGAAATTGTCTTTTTTTCTAAAAAATTTAGATACTAAACTCATTTTTTCATCCTGTGATAAAAAACGCAGGGTTTTCTCTGATTGTGTTCCGTACTTAATGGTATTCAAATAAGTCCACATTCTGTATTCCTCAAAATCAGGATGAGAAATAGCACAACGGGACTTACTTTTTTCAAAAGAACATTTTCCAATCAATCCTTTTTGAGATTTTAAAGGTCGTTGAAAGAAAATCGCTTTGTATAATTCCTTAGCCAATCCAACATATCTTTTTTCTGGTAATTGTTCTTTTTCATTAATCCCGTCAATTCCTTGTATTTTACACAGTATTTCAAATTCTTTTAAATAGTGTTCTTCTCTCGCCGTATATTTATTTCTTATCTTATCTTTACTATATAAACTAAAAAAATATTGTCCAAGAGTAGCAAAGTTGCCATCTTTCATTGCTTGGGAGATTTCCCCAATCACTCGCTTAACAGCTCCTAAATCCTCTTTCCTGTTTAAACGGGCAATAACTTCATCTTTTGCTTTAGCAATATCATTTTCATTCTTTTTCACAATGCCAATTAGGGCATTGTAAAGCGATTTTAATTTAGTTTCCCCTTCATCTAAATCTTTTTTAAAGCCACCTTTTATACTTTCATCAAGGATTCCTGTATTAAAAAAATAGTCTTTTAATTCCGTTTTCATTTCATCTATAGTATTCAGATCTTCAATCGCTGTCTGAATAACCGGACAATGCTCTTCCATTATCCCTTCTGCCGATTGATCCAATCGATTACTCAAAAAACCGCGTCTTTGCGCTATATGATACAGCGCTCTTCCAAATTCATATAAAGGAACTTTTTGCCTACTTGCCTTATCCCTAAAAACATACGGATTTATATTTTCATCTTCATTGGTACGCAACCATTTTAAAAATTCCGGATTAAGCGGATATGTTTTAAACCCTGATTTTTTCCATTCATCCACTTCTTCAACAGTCAACGGGCACATTCCGTTTACAGAAAGCACTTTAAGAGTTTCATATTTTCTTAATTTCCTGCGGTATTTAATTTTTCTGGCACTTCTATAACCGGTGCGTTCTGCAGCGCGGGAACTCTCTACACCTTTTTCTGATTTCACTCCTTCAGAAAATATTCTGACACCTTTATCCAATAAAGTAAAATCATTTCCATCCTTATCCACAACCGCCCAACCGATACTGTTTGTTCCTAAATCTAATCCTAATATTTTCGTCATGACATTCTAAAATTTTAAGAATTTTAAAGCTACTAAAAAATTAGTATTGTTTGTTTACGGATTTCCATAATAAAAGTCAAGCATTTTTTTATTACATTTGAAATGTGAAAAAATTATTCTAATCTTTAATCTTATCACAATAAGGCTATATGCCGTAGGTGAAAACCTTTAGTCCTGCTTCGGTGGGACTTTCTTTTTTTATTATTCAATAAAAACAAATTCCTATTTTTACATAACACGCAAATTTTAATTATACGATGTCACAAAACGTAATACTACCCGCCGCATTTATCATTGCCCTGCTTATCGGGATATGGATAGGAAAAATACTGGCTGCCGCAGCTTCCAGATCGGAGCAATCCGGGTTGGAAGAACGCATCAATGGCTTACTGGCTCAGGCGGAACAGCTCAAACAGCAATTCCTGCAGGAACGCAACCAGTTTGACAGACAGCTCGCCCAGTCGAATATGGAGAAAGAACAGATCCGAACGGAAAAAGATGCCTTAGCCATACAACTCTCTAAAAAAGAAGTGGATTTTGACAATCTTTGGGAACGCAATAAAGAGCAAAAAGAAGAGGTTAACCAGCTGCAGGAAAAGTTTGCGAAAGAATTCGAAAATCTTGCCAACAAAATCCTGGAAGAGAAATCGACTAAGTTTACCGAACAGAATAAAGAAAACCTGAAAAACATACTGTCTCCTTTACAGGAAAAAATTCATTTGTTTGAAAAAAAGGTAGAAGATACCCATAAGGAAAGCATTGATTACCATGCAGCTTTACGCCAGCAGATTTTAGGATTACGGGAAATGAACGAACAGATGAGCAAAGAAACGCTCAACCTGACAAAAGCATTAAAAGGCGACAGCAAAATGCAGGGGAACTGGGGCGAATTGATCCTGGAAAAAGTACTGGAAAAATCGGGTCTTGAAAAAGGACGTGAATATGAAGTACAGCAAAGTTTTGTAACGGCAGACGGCAGCCGCGTACAACCGGATGTAGTCATCAATTTACCGGATGGCAAAAAAATGGTGGTGGATTCAAAAGTATCGCTAACCGCCTACGAGCGTTTTGTAAATGAAGAAGACGAACCGGCAAAAACAGCCCACCTGAAAGAACACCTGCATTCAATCAGACGCCATGTAGAACAATTGAGTAGCAAAAATTACCACGATCTGTACCAGATGGAAAGCCCTGATTTCGTGTTGCTTTTTATCCCGATGGAACCGGCTTTTGCAATAGCGCTTAACGAGGACAACACGCTTTACAATAAAGCTTTTGAAAAGAATATTGTAATCGTAACTCCGTCTACTTTACTGGCCACTCTGCGCACTATCGACAGCATGTGGACAAACCAAAAACAGCAGGAGAACGCCTATGAGATTGCCCGTCAGGCCGGCGCCTTATACGATAAATTCGATGGTTTTGTAACCGACCTGGTTAAAATCGGCAAAAAAATGGACGAAGCCAAAACGGAATATCAGGGCGCTATGAATAAGCTTACAGACGGTAAAGGTAACCTCATCAGCAGTGTGGAAAAATTAAAGAAAATGGGCGCCAAGGCGAAAAAATCGCTGCCCGAAAATATCCTGAACAGAGCCAATACTAATCACGATCAAAACGAATAACACTATGGAAACCGACTACAAAAAAATAAACTCTTCGAGAATCACTATCTCAGAATTGATGCTGCCTTCCCATTCCAATTTCAGCGGAAAAATTCACGGTGGCTATATTCTTTCCCTAATGGATCAGATTGCTTTTGCCTGTGCTTCCAAATATTCCGGCCGTTACTGTGTAACCGCGTCTGTAGATACGGTGGACTTCCTGAACCCTATAGAAGTCGGGGAATTGGTTACCCTGAAAGCCTGTGTGAACTATGTGGGCAGAAGTTCGATGGTTGTCGGTATCCGTGTGGTTTCCCAAAACATTCAGACCGGAAAGGTCAAACATTGCAATTCTTCTTATTTTACGATGGTTGCCAAAGATGATACCGGTAAAAATGTAACCGCTCCGAAACCGATACTGACCAGCCTGGATGAAGTGCGCCGTTTTTACGACTCCATACGCCGCAACAATATCAGGAAAGAACATAATGACCATTTAAACCGCTTTGACCATACCACTAAAGAAGCATTGGAAGGATTATCAAATTACGGCGTACAGTTAGATATATAACTTTTTTAAACAAATTAATTAATATTGTTTAAAATAATTGTTAATTTAAAAACAAATCCACAAATACTATATATTTGTTATACAAAAACATAAACATTTGAATAACAAGTATATGAAGAAAAGCTACTTATCCCTTACAATTATTGCATTTCTGGGGGTTTTCACCTTATTCTCCTGTCAGTCCGACAGTGACGAATATGAAACGATTACGCCCACTCCAACCACTACTCCGGTCTCCCTGGATCTCAATCAGATTCCCTATCAAAAATTATCGGACTACCATTTCTTTACCGGTATTTTAAAAAATAACACACCCAATGCCCGGGTGCTGCCTTATGAAATTGCCAGCGGACTGTTTACCGATTATGCCCATAAAAAACGTTTTGTATGGATGCCCGAAGGCACCAAAGCCGTTTATGACGGCGACGGTAAAGTCCTTAAATTTCCGGTGGGAACAGCACTGGTTAAAACTTTTTACTACGACAATGTACAGCCGTCCAATGACACCCGGATTATCGAAACCCGTTTGATGGTTAAAAAAGGAGTTGACGGCAGCGGCAATGACATCTGGATCTTTGCCAATTATATCTGGAATGAAAACCAGACGGAAGCAACACTGGATATGAACGGCAGCTATAAACCACTCACCTGGAAAGAAAACAATGTAACAAAATCGACCAATTACAGAATACCTTCCGCAACGGAATGCCTGACCTGTCATAAAAAGAATGAAAAAGCAATTCCAATTGGTCCGAAACCACAAAACCTGAATATTACCTACAACTATACGGACGGCGCTAAAAACCAGCTTACCAAATGGATGGAAAACGGTATGCTGCAATCCGGATACCCATCCAACATTGCCAGTACGGTAAACTGGCAGGATACTTCCAAACCTTTGGAACTGAGAGTACGCTCCTATATTGATATTAACTGCGCGCATTGTCATGCCGAAAACAGCCATTGCGATTACCGCCCGATGCGCTTTGCATTCAGCGAAACCGGTAATCCCGTAAATCTGGGTATTTGTGTTTCCCCTCAGGAATATATCGACAATTCGCTTACCCATATTGTAACCAGAGGAAGTTTCCAACGTTCCATGTTACATTTCAGAATGAATTCTACAGACGAAGCAAACAGAATGCCGCTTCTCGGAAGAACAATTGTACACGAAGAAGGTGTACAAATGATAGAGCAATGGATAAACTCTTTAAATCCCAACTGTCCATGATTTAGTAACCACCTACCAAAAAACAAAACAACATGAAAAAAATTACACTTTTACTATTTTTAACGTGTGCCGTCAGTGCCTTTTCCCAAAGCAACTGTCAGACGGCGCAACTGGTAAGCATCGGCACCTACACCGTTAATGCTATTGACGGATCGGAAGCACCATCCCCTATTTGCCCCCCAAACAGTAATACTGCTACTGCCGGTAAATGGTACAAATACAACGCGACCACAAACAACAGCATTACCGTATCTACCGATCTTGCCGTAAATACCGGTAAAGATACCCGTGTACACATTTACAAAGGACTTTGCGGTTCCCTGGAATGCGTGGGCGGTGATGACGATAGCGGTACCGGATATTTATCCATCGCTACGATTAACGGTACTCCGGGCACTACCTATTATATTGCTTTTGATAACCGCTGGAGTCCTGTGGGATTTGACTTTAAAATCACCGAACAGGCACCGGTAGTTCCACCGCCAACGCTTGTTAGTTTCTCTCCGGTTTCCGCTTCGCTTGCCGGTTCTTCCTATAAGAACTGTGTGGTGGATATGAATGGGGATTACCTGGACGACATTGTTGGCGTGAGCGGTTCCCAGATTAAAATTTTATACCAGAATGCTACCGGTGGGTTTACCACCGCTACCTATCCGACAACGATGGTTAACAACGTACCTTCCTGGAGTATTGCCGCAGCAGATTACGACAAAAACGGATATAACGATTTGATCTACGGAGGCGGCAGCGGGGCAACCTTTATGAAAGCCAACAGCAACGGAACAGCTTATACCGCTACTTCGTATCCTAATTATATCTTCTGCCAGCGAACCAACTTTGTGGACATTAATAATGATGGTAACCTGGATGCCTTTGTATGCCATGATGTGGATCCCAATGTTTATTTCCTGAACGACGGTAATAATAACTTTACGTTCCATCAGGGCGGTATGGGGGATCATCCCGAAGGCGGAAATTATGGCTCTATCTGGGTGGATTATGACAACGACGGAGATCCGGATTTGTTTATAGCCAAATGCCGCGGCGGGAACACTACTGCCAATATCAATGAACTGCACCGTAACGATGGTAATGGTGTTTTTACCAATGTGAGCGTTCAGGCCGGTCTTGCCGACCCTATCCAGACCTGGTCGTCAGCATGGGCCGATTTTGACAATGACGGTGATATGGATGTTTTAGTCGGAGCAAGCTCGAATGCAAACGGGATGCACAAATTAATGCGCAACAACGGCAACGGAACTTTTACCGATGTTACAGCCGGTTCCGGATACCCGCAGCTAACCAACTTAGGACAGGAAAATGTTGCCCATGATTTTAACAACGACGGTTTTGTGGATGTATTCGGAGCAGGAAACATCATCATGATCAACAACGGCAACATGACCTTTACACCACAACCTATTGGTGTTACAAACGGTCCTATCGGCGATTTAAACAACGATGGCTTCCTGGATATCCAGAACAACGACAACGTTTATATGAATAACGGCAACAGCAACAAATGGTTGAAAATATTACTGAAAGGCGTGCAGAGCAACATTAACGGTATCGGGGCAAGAATTGAAATATTCGGTCCGTGGGGCAAACAAATCAGAGATGTAAGAAGTGGCGACGGTTTTAGAAACATGAGCTCTTTGAATGTTCATTTTGGTCTGGGAACAGCTACCGAAATTTACCAGGTAATCGTTAAATGGCCTTCCGGAACGGTAGATGTTATTAACAATCCAGCCGTAAATCAAAGCCTTATGGTGGTTGAAGGTACAGCACTTAACAATCCTGAAGTTGCCCTGGATACGTTTATGATTTATCCGAACCCGGCTCAGGACTTTGTTAAAGTACATTTTAACAACCTTGACAGCAGTGCGAAAAAAGCACTTTTCTATGACACAACCGGTCGTTTAGTACTGAAAGCAGCGATCCAGTCGGAACAGATTGACATCCGTACACTTTCCAAAGGAACCTATATCCTGAATATAGAAAGCGCCAACGGTCAGAAATACTCAACAAAATTCATCAAGAATTAATCATAAAAAAGTCCCGAAGATTCGGGACTTTTTTTATTAAAACACGCGGACTAAATTAAAGCCGAATGCGATTTCTCCTTTGGACCAGTCCCCGGTGGTTGCTCCCAGGAATCCTGCCTCATGCATGGCTCTCGAATTGGTAAAGTGCATCTGGAAAACATGCCCTCCGGTTTCAAGATCGACCCCTATTGACAACGGATTGGTGTAGATAGAATGTTTGGCACGGTTCAGGTGTGCCGCATAATCCATATTGATCGACCAGCGTTTGGTGAGCTTGTACCGCCCTCCCATTCCCAATGCAAACTGATCGTTGGACTGCGGATTGGGCAATACCACATTATTATCGGCATCCAGAAAATCCCGCAGGGTATTTTGATGAAAATAGGAGGGTGCCAGTTCCAACGATAATCTTTCCGTAAACTTTCGGGACACTAATAACTGGGTCACATAACTGAGTCGGTTCTCAAATTTCAGATTCGGAAAATCGTCTTTCTTTAATTCCGAATTGATCGCCAGGCTGTTAAACCCAACCAGAGTTACCGGGAAGCCGTTTTTTTCCTGCGACATCAGTCTGTATTTCAGCGCCATTTCATAGGTTTTTTCAAAACCGCTTCTGGACACATGTGCCGTTAGCCAGTTATTGATTCCGTATACAAACTTAATCTGGGTGTTCGCATCGTCCATTCCAAAAAAGTCGGAAAACCCGTTTTTAACATACGAAAAACGGTGCGCCACTATAAAATAAAAGTCGCCTTTCGAGGCTAATTTTGTAGATTCCAGATTGACAATTTTCAAAGATTTAAAAACAGCTTCAACTTTATTATCCGTTTTTGCGGTATCAATCTGAGAAAGTAAATCATCTTGCGCAAAGGAGCAGAAAGGCAATAAGCATAAGGTGAGTAAGGTTTTTTTCATATAATTACTTTTTTGGGTATAATGGTTATACTTATCTATACGATGATTTTGGTGTTTCGGACGGCAACGGTCTGTATTTTATTTTACAACAGAACCTTCATCCATTTTCAATTCACCCAGCAGGTCATCATAGCCGATAAATCTCCCTTTCACATTTACATTGGATAACAGCATCATTTCACCTTCTTTAATTTTATCCTTAAAAACAATAAAAAGCTTTTCATCAATAATAACAGAATTGGTTTCCAAATCCATACCCGTTACTTTCCCGTATACTTCTATAGCTTTGTCCAGGTATTTTTCGTTGGCTTTGGTTTCGTTGGTTTTAAATTCTTCAAAAATAGAATTTGCCGTAACCAGATAGCTTTGTTTTTCAGAGGCAATATCACGATGTCCCTGATACAAATACGAATAAGCACCAAAGCCCAAAAGAGCCAGAATAACGAGGATTATTATTATTTTACCTTTTCTCATAATAATTATTTTAATATCACAAAATTAACAATATTATTTTCTATAATTTAAATTTTTAATCATAACTTTAACTAAATAATTGCAATAACAATGAAATTCACAAAAATACTTTTTATCTCATTTCTATTTGTATTGTTAGCCGGCTGTACCAATGAAACCGACTCCAATCTTGTGGGAACCGATACCAATACCGGTCCTGTAACCTACGCCAATAGCGTTAAAAGTATTATTGACAATAATTGTATTTCCTGCCATGGAACCGTGCCGTCAAATGGCGCTCCAATGTCGTTAACCACCTATGCCGATGTTAAAAATGCCGTACTGAACAGAGGGTTGATCGACAGGATCACACGGGCGCAGGGAGCACCGGGAATGATGCCGAATGGCGGAACCCGGCTGCCGCAAACTTCGATTAATAAAATTATAGAATGGAATAATACCGGTCTTGTAGAACAGTAAAACACCCTAAATCATGAAAAGAGCACTATTTGTTTTCGCACTATTCCTCTCTTTTGGTTCTTTATCCGCACAATCTAAAAAAGTGACCAAAACCGGGGAAATAACTTTTGAAGCCTCTGTTCCTGCCTTTGAAGAAGTAAAAGCGAACAGCCGCAACGCCACTTTTGTATTGAATACGGACACCGGCGAAATTGCCAGCCTTATTCTGGTAAAAAGCTTTCGTTTCAAGATTGCACTGATGGAAGAACATTTCAATGAAAATTACATTGAAAGCGACCGTTATCCCAAAGCCACTTTTAAAGGGAAAATCGATAATTTCAAGCTGAGCGCCCTATCGGAATCTGCGAAAGACTTTGCCATCAGAGGAAAACTGGAATTACACGGAAAAACGAAGGATGTGATCATACCCGCCAAGATACAGAAGAGCGGTGAAGACATCGTTATCAATGCCGCATTTAATGTGAATGTAGACGATTTCGGAATTGACATTCCCAGCATTGTGAGCAAAAAAGTTTCTAAAAATGTGAATATCACGATCAACAGTACGCTAAAATAAAAGCTTTGTTATAGCTCCCAATAAAAAAGGCATCCCATAAACCAGGATGCCTTTCATTTTTTAACGATTACTTATTCTTCTTTTTCGATTTCGTTTTTTTCTTGCCTTTGGCTTTCTCTTTATCCTTTTTTAAACCGGTTAGTTCCATTTTCTCTTTGATACGCTTTTCCGTATCGGAAATAAAATAATGTAAATCGGAATTATACGAATGCAGCTTTACTTCTTTCAAAACCGCTTTGGCTTGCTTGAAGTCTCTTTTTCTTTCCAGAAACATTACTTTCTTTAACAGAATTTCCGCTTTATTACAGCCTTTAATTGTTAAGGCGAAATCAATTAGTTTCCCGGCCTGCCCGTAATCTTCATTGATCAGAAGCGTATCAATAAAATATGGATAGACCTCCAGTGCGTTAATGTTTTCTGACAGCGCCTGTTCAAAATACATTTTTGCGCTTTCATAATCATATAACTGCTCTGCATACAGTCGGCCGAAAAGGCACAATGCCATTGTATTCTTTTCGTCGTATGACAAGGCATAGCCTAATGATTCTACTGTTTCTTCCAGATAAGAAGGATAGGCATCCATAGCCTGAAACAAAAACTTATCTAATTTATCTGTTTTCATTCGATATAGTTTTGCAAATTATTTTTTAATTGTTGCCGGGTGGTTTTATAGCTTTTATCCGTTTTTTGTTTTTTAAAATCGGTTCCGCTAAACACCCGTTTGGGATTTCCTCTTTCAATTTGGAGCTGGTTTTCCCATTGTTGGTTCACTTCTTCTTTTAGCTGTTCCAGAGTTGCCGCTTCCAGTTTTTGGATTAAGCGTTCGGTCGCTGTTTTTTTATTCTGATGCTGCGAACGGCTTTCCATTGCCACTGCCGCAATGCCCGTAGGAACATGAACGGCACGAACGGCCGAGCTCACTTTGTTCACATGCTGCCCTCCGGCTCCGGAGCTTCGCATGGCCTGGTACTTAATATCTGTATACGAAATCTGCACTTTCGCGGATTGCCGTACTTCAAAAATTCCGATAAACCAATTCTTCCTTTTGTGCATTTTCCGGAACTGGCTCTGCCCGATCCATTGAATCGTTCCAATCCATGAATCTGCAAATTCAGCACTTCCGGGTCCTTCTACAAGCACTGTGGCCGTATTGACCGTCCCGTTTTCCTGTCCGGATTCCCGTTGCAGCACTCTGGCTTCCATCCCCTTTTCTTTTGCCTCTTCCAGTACTTTTTTAAGTACCTGGGCGGCCACCCAGGAACATTCTTCCGGACCTCTTCCGGAAGTTATCTGTATGATCCTTTCCATTGTTGTATCGCTTTTAAAAGCTTCTCTCTGTTTTTTGCGTCTTTAATAAATCCCGGCAGACTGGCCACCATTGTTTTACCACCGTTATACTGGCTGTTTCTTTCTCTTAAATCAGCAGCAATATAACGTTCCATATATCCGATATGCGCTTCGTTATACGCCCAGAATATATTTCCCTTCACAGCGGTCTGAAACCATAATTCCGTATTAAAGCAGCATTCCCTGTAATTATTTTCATCGGTCACAAATTGCATATACACTTCCACTATTTTGGGTTTAAAGGCTTTTATCTCATTGCAGCTGCCGCATTTTAAGCGTACCGTTTCCGGTTTTTCATTTAAAAGCTGCGATTCATAGTTAACCTTTTTGCTATTGTTACAGCAATACTGATCCACAACGGCCTTATATTTAATCATGCCGCCCTGCTGTGAAAAGTGGCAGTGCCTGCATGCTAAAATTTTAGTGTAGCCGTAACCTTTTTTCCCGTCAGCTATTTTTGTAACGCTTGCCTGTTTATGGCATTTGGGACATTTAACAGCTATAGCTTCTGTGAAATTATAGCTTCTCTTATTTTCGTCTTGAAATCGTTTCATGTTTTTCGGTTTTAAAACCGGTCTGATCCAGGAATCAGACCAGTTCTGTTATCGGTCCATTCTAACAATTTTAGGCGTAAATGTGCCCAAAACCGTTACCAGTTCCTGCTGGTTGTCCATCACTTTCATGATGTCTTTATAAGCCATTGGTGCTTCGTCTATTCCGCCGCCAATGAGCGCTACATCATGTTTCCGGAGCTCCTTTTTAATATCGCTCTGCGTAAAAGTGGTTTTGCACTTTGCTCTCGAAAACAATCTTCCGGCGCCGTGTGAAGCCGAATTCAGACTGGCTGCATTGCCTTTTCCCATTACGATATAACCAGGGGCTGTCATCGAACCGGGAATAATCCCCAATTGTCCTTCGGCAGCCGGTGTCGCTCCTTTCCGGTGAACGATACACTCTTTTCCCTGATGCATTTCTTTCCAGGCAAAATTGTGATGGTTTTCTATTGTTGCCACTACTCTTTTGCCTAATATTTTCGCGATCCTTCTATGAATATCGTCATGGCAGGCTTTCGCATAATCACCGGCTAAATTCATAGCACTCCAGTATTCCTGCCCGTCATGGGTATTCAGATCCAGCCATGCCAGATGCTGTACATTTTTAGGCAACGGACATTGTTTGCCTGCCAGATAGGTATACTGTTTGGCGATATTGGCGCCCAGTCCGCGGGAACCGCTGTGGGATAAAACGGCAAAATACTCCCCGGCTTCTATTTTCCATTCCTGTAGCGGATGGGCAATGTTTACGATCCCGAATTCTACAAAGTGATTCCCGCTGCCGGAAGTTCCCAGCTGTTTGTAAGCTTTATCCAACAGAGCTTTCACAAAAGGAATTTCTTTAAACTCCGGTCTGGAAAACACTTCATGATCGGCTTTGATCGCATGGGTTTCATACATCCCGAATTTGGTATGTTCTTTCAGGATTGCCTGTAGCTGCAACTCTTTTCCTTTCAGAAACGCAGCCGGCAGATCGAAGATGGACAGACTCATCCGGCAGCCAATATCGACACCCACTCCATAAGGAATCACGGCGTTTTCTGTTGCCAGCACCCCACCGATTGGCAGGCCGTAACCGGAATGTGCATCCGGCATTAAAGCACCTGCAACGGCTATTGGCAGTTTTAAAGCATCATAAAGCTGAAACTTTGCCTGTTCATCAATTTCATTTTCTCCAAAAATCGTGAACGGTGCCCGTGTTGTACGCAGCTGCTGCATTCTGACGGCTACCGGATTTACCAATCCTTCTGCAACCTTTCCCCAGGTGCCGTGGTTTTTGAACTTTTCAGGAGCAAGCAATACCGCTTTTGCTTCCGTTAAAATGCTCTCTTTTTTTTCTCTTTTCCGATATCTGTTGATTTGCCCTAAGGCTATATTGATACTATTGTTTTTAGGAAAACCCAATTTTATAAGGTCTTTCCCGGATAATTTATTTCCCATTTTTATAAACTTTGATTTTTTTGGTGCGAAATCATCCGATACTGCCATTCATCGGGAATGGCAAAAATGATTTTGCGGACTATTATCCAAACGGATAAATAAGGTTCAAAAACCGGAAGCTTTGAAGTATAAAAAGTATACAAAAAAGCCCGAAACTAATTGTCTTCGGGCTTTACATATCCTGGAAAGAAAATTTCTACGATTGTGAGCCACGAAGAACAGCCACATCATTTTGCTTTGATGCCTGACTGATAGATAATGATTTGATTACAAACATTTTTCTTCGTTTTTTAAAGGTTATTAATATTTCACTGTGCAAATTTTGTAAAATGTTTTTGACATTTCCTAATCTTTTTAAAAAAATCACTAAAACAAAAATACAAACACCTGATTTAAAAATAGTTGCAATATTAAATAATTACCACAATTTTAGCTTAATTACAAAAATTATCGCTTATACTGCCGGAAAATTTCATGTTGTCCGGAGCATCATCGTCCGATATACCATTCGTATAATCCGGAAAAAATCCGGTCTTTTTTGTAGTCAAAAAGAAAAATGTAATCCTAAAACAGTTATTTTAGTACCTTAGAACAGCAACCCAATACTGTACCCGTGAAACAAATTACAGCTCCTTTATTTTTAGCGATACTACTCTCTTTTCAATTCGCCTTTTCTCAGAAAAAACCGGGTCTGTCCAAAAAACTCGAAACCAAAATAGACAGCCTTATCCGTACTGAATTTAACGATCAAAATGGTCCGGGAGGTGTATTTGTGGTTACCCAGAAAGGCAAAAGTTTATACCGTAAAGCCTTTGGAAAAGCCAATCTTGAACTGGATGTGAACATGACACCGGAAAATGTTTTCCAGATAGGTTCGATGACCAAACAATTTACAGCTGTAGCCATTTTGATGCTGGAAGAACAGGGAAAACTGAATGTTAACGATGCTGTTTCAAAATATAGCAAAGACTATCCATCGGGAGATAAAATAACGATTCATCACTTGCTCACGCATACTTCGGGTATTAAGGAATTCACTAAAATGAAATCCCTTTCATCAATTGCGCAAAAAGAGATGAAACCGGAAATGGTGGTCGATTTTTTTAAAAACGAAGCTGTTGATTTTGCACCGGGTGAAAAGTTTGAGTACAACAATTCCGGCTATGTCCTGTTAGGTTATATCATTGAGCAGGCTTCCGGGGAAACCTATGAAAATTTCCTCAAAAAGAATATTTTTGACAAAATCGGAATGACGCATACGTATTATGCAACCGATCGTCAGATCATCCCTAAAAGGGCATACGGATACCATAAAAAAGAACACGGATATGTGAACAGAACCGTAATCAGCTTTAGCATTCCGTTTGCATCAGGCGCATTAATGTCTACTGTTGATGATATGCTGAAATGGCAAAATGCGTTAAACCAAAATGTTTTACTGAATTCGACGGAGACCAAAAAAGCTTTTCAGAAATACCCGTTAAACAATGGTGAAACCTTCTCTTATGGATACGGATGGCACCTTAAAGACATCGACGGAACGCCTACAAGAGAACATGGCGGAAGTCTTTTCGGTTTTAAAAGCATGGGCGTTTATGTCCCGGGTGAGGATATTTATGTGATAGGGTTTAGCAATTGCGACTGCCATTCTCCAACGGAGATTACCCGGAATATTGCCAAAGTGGTTCTGGAAAATGAAAAAAAGTAACCCGGAAATAACCGGAATTTATTAGCAAAAGAAGATCCTGTTCTTTTGATACCCTGATGCTCCTTCAAAAAAATTAACAATAACTTGGGATTTTAAAGAGGCATAATATTTACCTTTATTTTTTGTAAAACACATATATACATAACCATATTTATTATGCCTACTGACTGTATCAGCTATCAAGAATCCAATTATTTTTCAAAGTTAATTGTTGATTATTTAGATAAAAAAACAGAAACACAGTCCTTATACCATCGTTTTCCTTCTCTGGAAAATTTCAAATTACAGCTCGAAGAAAAAGGAAATAATTTCAATCCGGCCCACAGAAATACTTTAGCGGCCGTTCTTGAAGAACAATATCGTTCCGTGAATACTTCGGAAACAACCCGGCAGCATATTGCTCTTTTAAAAGAAGCCAATACTTTTACCATAACAACAGGACATCAGTTAAATTTATTTACCGGTCCGCTGTATTTTCTTTATAAGATTGTTTCGACCATCAATTTAGCCAAAGAATTAAAAGCAGCCTATCCCGATTATAATTTTGTACCGGTATATTGGATGGCTACCGAAGATCATGATTTTGAAGAGATCAATTATTTCAATTTCAAAAACAAAAAGATCAAATGGAATAAAGAAAGCCACGGTCCTGTAGGCCGTCTTTCGACGGAAGGACTGGAAAATGTTTTCGATGTTTTTTCGAAAGAACTGGGTATCGGGGATCATGCAGAATATTTACGCCAACTATTTAAAAACGCTTATCTGAAACAGGATAACCTGGCAGATGCCACGCGTTTTTTAGCCAACGAATTGTTCCGGGAACAGGGATTGGTGATTGTTGATTCCGATAACGCATCCTTAAAAAAACTGTTTGTCCCGTATCTCAAAAAGGAATTACTGGAACAATATGCTTTCGGGAAAGTAACCGAAACTGCCGGGTTACTCAAATCCTATATGGTTCAGGTAAATCCGCGCGAAATCAACTTATTCTATATAGAGGACAATTTAAGGGAACGTATTGTTTTTGAAAACGGGAAATATATCGTGAACACCACTTCCCGCACTTTTACGGAAAGCGAGCTGCTAACCGAGCTGGAAAGTCATCCCGAAAAATTCAGTCCCAATGTTATCATGCGACCGTTGTATCAGGAGGTTATTTTACCCAACCTTTGCTATATTGGCGGAGGCGGTGAACTGGCATACTGGTTTGAGCTGAAATCCCTTTTTGAAGCGTCCAATGTTACTTTTCCGATCTTGTTATTACGGAATTCCGCTTTGATCGCAACGGTAAAACAAGCTCAGAAAGCCGACAATTTACAATTGAGCTGGTCTGATTTATTCACCAGACAAGGTGAATTGGTTACCGCTAAAACCAAAGCATTTTCGGAATTTACAATTGATTTTACCGAACAGAAAAATCACCTGTCGCAACAGTTTAAAAACCTGATGGACATGGCAAACAGAACAGATACTTCCTTTTACGGTGCTGTAAAAGCACAGGAAACAAAGCAGGTAAAAGGATTGGAAAACCTGGAAAAACGCTTGTTAAAAGCCGAAAAACGCCAGCATGAAGAAAAGCTGCGCCGCATCACCGATTTACAGAACGAATTGTTTCCCAACCAGAGTTTACAGGAGCGTTTTGCTAACTTTTCGGAGTTTTATCTGGAATTTGGCCCGACCTTAAACGATACTTTACTAAAACAATTAAAACCGCTGGAACAGGAATTTTCCGTTTTAGTTTTATAAGGCTGTTGCTATTTTTATAACTTTTCTGAACGAAATAACAATTTCAGCAATACGAAATCGGTTTTATTTATTTTAAAAATACTACTTTTGCAAAAAATTTAAACAAATCAAAATGGCAACGAATAGAACATTCACTATGATTAAGCCTGATGCTGTTGAAAAAGGACACATCGGAGGAATTATTAACATGATTACTGAAGCTGGTTTCAGAATCGTATCTATGAAATTAACGCAATTAACTGTAGCTGACGCTCAGAAATTTTACGCTGTTCACAGTGAAAGACCTTTCTACGGAGAATTAGTGGAGTTCATGTCAAGAGGACCAATCGTTGCTGCTATCTTAGAAAAAGATAACGCTGTTGAGGCTTTCAGAACTTTAATTGGTGCTACAAACCCAGCTGAAGCTGCTGAAGGAACTATCCGTAAAAAATATGCTACTTCTATTGGAGAAAATGCTGTTCACGGATCTGACAGTGATGAAAATGCTGCTATTGAAGGTGCTTTCCATTTTGCAGGAAGAGAGCAATTCTAATACAAGATACCTTATATTTAAAAGGCTGTTCATCGAACAGCCTTTTTTTATTCCTTTTACTTTCCCACAGCACCATCGCTATTAATAACACGGGTCACTTTCTTGTTGTTTTTTATTAATTATACAATATAACTGTTAAAAACGGGTAGTTATACGCTATAATACGTTTTTTCAAGGCGCTACTTTTACCTAAAACCTTAGCATCTGCATACAGGTATAAGTGCTTTTTGAAACGAAACATTACCCAAACTAACAAAAACAATTATGAAAACACTACACAAAACCAAGGCAATGGCTATCGGAATAGCCTTGACTGCTCTAGGAATCACATCGCTGGTTTCCTGTAAAAAAGAAAAAGCAGAGGAAGCAAATGCCAAACTGGCTGCTATAGTTCCCGGTATTAAACCTCAGGAATTTCCAAGTAATTTAAACATTCCCGGTTTTAATTTCCCGGAAGATTCAACCGCAATTTACGGCTGGCTTAACAAAGCCGATACCGCCAGTATTGCCCGACATGCCTGGGGACTTTGGGCAGGAATTACCCAAAAATCCAATCAGGTTTATAACGGCGACAGCCTGATGGTTTTTGAAACCTGGATGGGTGTTAAAGAACTGGCTAAAATGGCTGCAGATGGTAACAAACAAGGCGGATGTGATCAGATCAAAAAACAGCGAACACCATTAAATGTTCCGAAACAGTTTGTACACGGAATGTTATTTGCCAATAAAAAGGCGGTAATTGACAGTACCAAATTTAAAGTTTTTGAAACGGTTGCCTACAATCCTGCAGCAGCTTGTTTTGCTACCGAAAATTTAATTTTCAATCAATCCGTATTGAACCAATACCAAGTGAAAGACGGTATTGGAAAAATACCGGATTTCCCGGCAGCTGCCATTACCACCAAGCCAACATACTATGCAGGAAAACCGGACAATAACGGCTTTATTAAAGTTCCTGTATGGCCCGGAACTCCCAATCCGGCAAAAGTTTACGGTTATAATGACTGGCAGACTTTTGTGTATGCCGACATCAACAACAAACAGTCCAATACCAACATAACACCGGTAACCACTGCCAATCCTACTCCTGCGCAAATTAAGGCAGCAAGCTGTAACCTGAGCGATTTCCTTTATATGAAAATCGACCAGAAAACAGCGGCATATCTTAATGAACATCAGAATAAAAAAGAAGATCAGTTTAAAGCCGGTGATTACGTATTGTTAATGGCCATGCACGTGGGCACCAAAGAGATCAGCAACTGGACCTGGCAGACGTATTTCTGGAGTTACAATCCGGAAACACCATTTGCTCCAAGTTCTACTTTCCTTGCCAAATTACGTCCAAAACAAATCAAAGGTGCAGCTGCCAATTATGCCGTTTCCACTTCTTACACGATGGTATGGCCTAACCAGCCGATAACCGGAGGAACGGACAAAGGCGCAAAACCGATGATCTCTTTCAACCCTTATCTTGAAGGCTCTTTCGGACCAGGTACGTTTAATATTCCGAACAATTATAACAAAACCTATCAGTATGGTGTTCAGACCAACTGTATGACCTGTCATGCTTTGGCTACCCAGATTGGTGTAGGTTATGCAACCGATCAGTATATCGACATGAAAGACATGAAGTTATTCAAAAATCAGGTACAACTTGATTTTGCCTGGTCTATTCAAAGTAATATTAACAAAACCAAATAGTTATGAGTCAGCATGAAAGCATTCATCATGGTTGCACCCATTGTTCCTGCAACAGCCCTATTCTTAAAACTTTAGAGCAGGATTTATTCAGCCCGTCACAAATTGCCAAACTTTCCGAAAACCGGGATCTGGCTATTGCCCCTGAATCGGAATCATTAGTAATTCACGGCGGTACGATCAGACCATTGATCAACGGAAAGATGGATACCGTAGAAGCTATCGGGATTCATGACGGAAAAGTGGTTGCTGTGGGCACTTTACAATCGGTAACAGACACGATGAACTCCAACGGAATCACTCATAAAACTAAAAAATTAAAAAAACAGCAGACTTTATTACCGGGCCTGATCGAACCCCATGTACATATAGTTCCTTCTGCCCTAACCGGAAGCTGGCTGGATCTGGGTCCTTATAAAGGTCAGGACCTGAGAAAGGTTTACGACAAAACCTGGCTGAGCAAGCAAATAAAAGCGTACATCAAAAAGCATCAGACCAAGCTTTCCATAGGCAGCTGGATTTTAGGATGCGGTGTGGACCCGGCATTAATGCCTTTTCAGAAAAGTGATGTTCCCGGCGGACTGAACCAGCTGATTACTTTCGACTGTGATTATCTGGACACCATTGTACGCGATTATCCGTTATTCATGACCAGTGCTTCGATGCATACGGCTTATGTGAACACCAAAGCGTTAAAGATTGTATATGAAAAAAATGAAGCAGCCTTAAAGCCTGTTTATCCTACTTTTGAAGATTATAAAGCCAAAACAAACGGGCAGCTTCAGGAAGAGGTGGGTATCGCACCGGCTTTAAAGAGCATACCGTCCTTTCAGATAGCCGAAGCCGCCTTATCGATCTTCCGTAACCTGAACGAGCAGTTCGAAACAGCTGTTTCAAGAGGTATTACATTTATGTATGATGCCGGTATGAATGCTTTGCAGAAAACAATACTGGAAACATACCTGACTTTCCATCAGCGAAAAGTACGGATCGGTGCTGCCCAGACGATCACTTCGAAAGAAATTGACAGTCTTGCGACTTATGTCCCGGTTCAAAACTATGAAGATGTTTATTACGGCAGTATCAAGATTATTTCCGATGGTTCCAATCAGGGATTAACCGGCTATCAGTCTGAAAAATATTGCTGTAATCCGGATAATAACTACGGTGCTTTCAATTTCCCGGAATCGGACCCGCATCCGAAGGAGTTACCGGACGATTACAGAACGCTGGTTAAAAGGGTTGTTTCCGAAAAAGAGTGGCCGTTAATGATCCATGCTAACGGTGACGTTGCTGTTGCTTATGCGATTGAGGTTTACCGCGATGCCTTTAAGGATGCTTCCGATAAAAAGAAAGTCATTACCGACCGCATGCACCGTATTGAGCACTGCTCTATCCTTACGGACGACCAGATCAAAGACATGAAAGATTTGGGGATAGTTCCCAGCTTCCTGATCGGGCATGTCGGCTATTGGGGTTATGCTTTCCTTGAAGCCATTTTTGAAGATAAAGCCGAAAAACTGGATTTGTGTAAATCTGCCCTGAATGCCGGTTTAAGAATAACACTGCATACAGACCACAGTGTTAGTCCGCTTGGACCGCTGCGTTTAATGGAACAGTCCATTACCCGTATCATGGAAGGTTCACCGGCTTCCTATCCGGATAATGTGTTAAATCCGAAAGAGCGCTTAACCGTTGAAGAGGCGTTATTAGCCGTTACTTATGATGCCGCCTGGCAATGTCATGCCGATAAATGGGTGGGGTCATTACAGGAAGGTTATTTCGCCGATTTTGTGATCCTCGAAGAAGATCCGTTACTGTTGAATATCGCTTATAAAAAGCTGCGTAACATTCCGGTACTGGAAACCTGGAAAGGCGGTACCAGTGTTTACAAAAAGACTAAAAAAGCCGCAATGGCCTTTTAGAAATCAAAACAAAAAAGCAGGAGTAATATCCTGCTTTTTTTATCGTAATACCAAGTCTTTGACCAGGTCTTTCCGCAATTCCTCGTTGATCATTGCGATAATCTTTTCTTTTCCGTAGCTCAGCTCTTCCCTAAGCACTGCCGAAGAAAGGGCAACATACAAGGTTGTTCCTTTTAAAGCTATTTCTGTAGTATAGTTGTTTACACCGTTACCCATCAGGTTTTTCCAGGCATCCCTTACATCAATCTTATCCATCCCGGACTGCAAGCGGTTATCCTGAATGAACTGCTTTAAAACATCCCCTATCGGAGATTCTTCATTAAATCGTTTCGCCATGCTTATTTAATTGAAAATGAAGTCGCTTTTTTGTAATGGTATTCCATATCATGCTCATTCTTAAGAACCAGTTCCTCATCGGATATTTTTACCAGCTCTTCCTTCCATTTCGCATAAGACGTAGTATACTTTAAATATACATGCTTATCTTCTTTTACAATAGCTACTTTTTCGTCCAGTTCACTCACCAGGTAAGTCCCGTCAAGCTGCGGCATCACTTTTTTACGAAATCCCTTGTTGTTCTTTATCTCAAAATAATCAATAGTAGGATTAATTGAATATTCTTTACTGCTTCCGTCCGGCATGACCGCTTTCTCGATTTCCCAATAGCCGTTAATTTTGGCGATATCTGTATCTTCAATTTTTTGGTTACAAGCTGTAAAAACCAAACAAATCAGCAATGACGAAATTATTTTTTTCATGGCATAAACATTTTTACAAATTTACCTTTTAATATGGCAAAAACTAAATTTAGATGGAAAAAACAGTTCTGATTAAACTATTTAATATTTTTGGAGTCCTACAACAAACCCTCACCCGATGAAAAGAATTTTCCTTACTGTTTTTACGGCAATCAGCTTGATGAGCTGCAGTGCTGATAATGAAGCCGTTTCCGATACTACACCTGTTGTTCCGGTTACTCCGGGCGAAAGCATGTATTTCCCGCCTGTAACCTCCGGAAGCACCGTTTGGGAAACCAGGAGCCTGGCAGAGCTGGGCTGGAACAATAACGCCGTACAGCCGCTTTTGGATTATTTAAATCAAAAGCACAGCAAGTCGTTTATTATACTTGTAAACGGACGAATCGTGATGGAACAGTATTTCAACGGTCATACCGCTACGGCAAACTGGTATTGGGCAAGTGCCGGCAAAACCCTTACGGCAACAATGACCGGAATTGCACAACAGGAAGGTTTGCTGAACATCAACAATAAAGTATCCGATTATCTGAATACCGGGTGGACCAGCGCCCCATTGGTTAAAGAGAATTTAATTACCAACAGGCATCTGCTTACCATGACATCCGGACTGGACGATGCTGCCAATGGCGATTGTGTTACTCCCGATTGTTTAACCTATACTGCCGATGCCGGAACGCGATGGGCTTATGACAATGTATATGTAAAATTGCAGGATGTGGTGGCTGCCGCTTCCCATACTTCTTTCAGCAGTTATTTCAATACCAGGCTCCGGGATAAAATCGGGATGAACGGAATGTGGATCAACACCAGCGACGGACTGAGCGTTTACTGGAGCACTACCCGAAGCATGGCACGCTTTGGTTTACTGATGCTGAATAAAGGCAGGTGGAATACGGATCCGATTTTAAACGAAACTTATTTTAACGAGGCAACCAATACCTCTCAAAACATCAATCTGGCTTATGGTTATTTGTGGTGGCTGAATGGAAAATCAAGCTATCATTTACCGCAAAGCCAGCTGCAGCTGCCCGGAAGTATCATTCCTTCCGCACCGGCAGATATGGTAATGGCACTGGGTAAAAACGATCAGAAGATATACATCATCCCTTCCCGGAAGATGGTTGTTATCCGGATGGGCGATGCCGCCGATGGCAGCAATATGGCCTTATCGGATTTTGACGAGGTATTATGGCAAAAAATAAAAGCGTTATATGAATAACGCTTTTATTTTTTATTGAAATATTTTATAATGGCTCCGATACATAATATAAAACTTAATAATCGTAGTCCTAAGAATATACCCGGCAACGGTTTTTCTATAAACGTTGCTGCCAGACCTAAAACACAGCCGGTAATAAACATTTTCAGCGGTGTTACTGCCTTAATGAAATCAAGAGCTTTTTTCATTGGTTCTTATTTGAAAAATGAGTCTACAAATTCAAATTTATTAAACACCTGTAAATCTTCAATTCCTTCACCAACACCAATATATTTTACAGGAATCTGGAACTGATCGGAGATACCGATAACCACTCCTCCTTTTGCCGTTCCGTCCAGTTTGGTAACGGCCAGGCAGGAAACCTCAGTAGCTGCCGTGAACTGTTTTGCCTGCTCGAAAGCATTTTGTCCGGTAGAACCGTCTAAAACCAGTAAAACATCATGAGGAGCATCGTCCAGCACTTTTTGCATAACGCGTTTCACTTTGGTCAGCTCGTTCATTAATCCTACTTTATTGTGCAAACGACCAGCCGTATCAATAATAACCACATCGGCATTTTGTGAAACTGCCGATTGCAGCGTATCGAAAGCTACCGATGCCGGATCACTTCCCATTTGCTGTCTTACGATGGGCACCCCCACTCTGTCTGCCCAAACCTGTAACTGGTCAATTGCTGCTGCACGGAAGGTATCGGCAGCACCTAAAACCACCTTGTGTCCGGCTTTTTTAAACTGGTAGGCCAGTTTCCCGATAGTTGTTGTTTTTCCAACACCGTTCACACCCACCACCATGATCACATAAGGTTTCTTGTTTGCCGGTATTTCAAATTCACTGGCTTCTCCCGAATTCGTTTCCGATAACAAACCGGCAATTTCTTCTCTAAGAATTCCGTTTAATTCATCTGTTCCTAAATACTTATCGCGGGAAACACGTTCTTCAATTCTTTCTATAATTTTCAGGGTCGTATTTACCCCGACATCCGAAGAAACCAGAATCTCTTCCAGATTATCCAAAACCTCATCATCTACTTTCGATTTTCCTGCTACCGCTTTGGTAAGCTTGGAAAAGAAAGATGTTTTTGTTTTTTCAAGCCCTTTATCTAAGGTCTCTTTTTTTTCTGATGAAAATATTTTTTTAAAAAAATTCATTTAACTAATGCAATTAAATTAGGTGTTCGGAAAGCAGCCTTGCGTTTTAGCAATTATCGCTTCTCATACAATTCTTACGACAAATATAAACATAAAAAAGCTACTTCCATATGAAAGTAGCTTTTCTATAAATTGTATATCGGAATTATTTCTTTTTTAAGAAATTATCCACATCCTCAGGAGACATTACTGACTCAACAAAAGTGTAAGCACCAGTTTTAGGTGATTTTACCATTTTGATAGCCTTAGTTAATCTTTTTGAAGCTGTTTGTAAAGTTGCTACGGTTTTCTTTGCCATGACTTACTATTATTTAATTTCTTTATGAACAGTTACTCTCTTCAAAATTGGATTGAACTTTTTAATCTCTAATCTGTCTGGAGTATTTTTTTTGTTTTTAGTACTAATGTATCTTGAAGTTCCAGGAACCCCAGAAGCTTTGTGTTCAGTACATTCTAAAATTACTTGAATTCTATTACCTTTCTTTGCCATCTTGATGTATATTATTAGGTGGGATTATTTTACAAATCCGTTAGCTTTAGCTTCTTTCAAAACCGCAGCGATACCATTTTTATTAATTGTTTTTAAAGCAGCAGTAGACACTCGTAAAGTAACCCATCTGTCTTCTTCAGGAATGTAGAAACGTTTCTTAACTAAGTTAACGCTAAATTTTCTTTTGGTTTTATTCATAGCGTGAGAAACATTGTTTCCTACCATCGCTCTTTTACCTGTAAGTTCACAAACTCTTGACATTATACTTATCTTTATATTCGTTATTCAAAATCAGGGTGCAAAGTAACAAAAAAGAAACCTATTACACAAACTATTTTGATTAGTTTTTTAAAATTTCTTTATAAATTTTTTCTAAAGCTTTATTCACCGCCCTGTCTACAACCTTTTCCCGCGGTTGCCCAAAGTTAAATTCTTCAGCATAAACACCTTCAGGAGTCGCTATTCCAATAAAAACCGTGCCCACACTGGCATCCGATTCTCCCTTAGCCGGACCGGCATTTCCGGTTGTTGCAATAGCATAATCCACATTCAGAATTTTCTGAGCTCTGGCTGCCATTTCCAACGCGACTGCCTCACTAACCACGGAATGCTTTTCGATAACCTCCGAAGGTATTCCCAGCAGGTTTATTTTTGCTTCTGTTGCATAACTCACGATACCGCCTTTAAAATAGGCCGAGGAACCGGCAACCGATGTTAAGGTTGCGGCAACGCTTCCTCCGGTACAGCTTTCTGCCGTGCCAATGGTCAGGTTTCGTTCTGTCAGCAGTTTTCCTAAAACAACTTCCAGTGTTTCCTCATCGTCATAACCGACAATGTCATTTTTTATGATCAGTTCCAGTTTTTCAATCTGGCTCTTGATTTCCCGGTGCAGTAAAAATTCATCCAAACCGGAAGCCGACAGGCGAAGACGTACACGTCCCGGGCTGGGCAGGTATGCCAGTTTAATAAATTCCGGCAGATTGTCTTCCCAATGCTCGATCCGTTCCGCCAGAAGGCTTTCGCCCACACCATAGGTCAATATGGTTTTATGAACGATATACGGCCTTTTAAAACGCGTTATCAACCTCGGAATCACTTCGTTTTCCATCAGGTATTTCATCTCATAAGGCACTCCGGGAAGGGAAATAAAAACGGTTTCATTGCGTTCCATCCACGTACCGGGAGCTGTTCCTACTTTATTGAAAAGCACGGTGCTTTTAGACAGCACCAATGCCTGATCTTTATTGATCTGTGAAGCCGGCCTGTTAAACGCTCTTTCGATGATATCCACTACATGTGCGAGCACATTCTGGTCTACTACCAGTTCATCGCCAAAATATTCACAAAGCGTTTTTTTAGTAATATCGTCTTTTGTTGGCCCTAATCCTCCGGTGATGATTACGATATCCACGTTTTTTTCCAACTGGGAAAGGGTTTGCAGTATATGCTGCCTGTCATCGGAAACCGACTGCATTTCATGTACTTTAACGCCTATTTTCTCTAATGCTTTTGCAATAAAGGACGAATTGGTATCGACAACCTGTCCGATCAGGATCTCGTCTCCTATGGTAACAATACTGGCTTTCATTTTGTATCTGTAAATGTAAAAAGGCAAAAATTTCATATCGAAATTCCTGCCTTTTGTACCGGGCTACTGCCTATAAGTTATAATCTTTTCTAATTTCTTTTAAAGTATTATCAACATGCTCTTTAAGGCTTTTGAATACTTCTTTTATTTCTTTCTTTTTGCCTTGTGATTTTGTCCACTCCATAATCTGAAGGTTTTCGTCATAAGCCAGATCCATTCCCATCAAATCCAAAGTAGGTTTTATTTTATGAGCAGCACTGTATGTTTTCACAAAGTCCTTGTCCTCTATACCTTCTTTGATCAGTTTTACCTCGTTTGGGATTTCTTCTACGAACAGGTGAATGATTTGCTGAGCAAACTCGGCATCATTGTCTGAAATTTCGTAAACTTTAGATAAGTTATAATGTATTGCCATTATTTTACTTGTATTCTAAACATTTGTTTTCCTTCTATAAAGCCTTCCAGTACATCAGCTGCTTTTACTTTTGCAACTCCCGCAGGTGTTCCTGTAAAAAGCAGGTCACCTGTTTTCAGTGTAAAATATTGCGACGCATAAGCAATGAGTTCGTCAATTTTCCACAACATGTGACTGGTATTTCCTTTTTGTACTGTCTGGCCGTTACTGGTTAATTCAAATGTAATATTTTCCAGTGAATTAAATTCACTTTTTGGCAAAAAATCTCCGACAACCGCCGAACCGTCAAAAGCTTTGGCTTTTTCCCATGGCAATCCTTTTTCTTTCAGTTTTGCCTGCAGATCTCTTGCGGTAAAATCAATTCCCAGTCCGATTTCATTATAATATTTGTGCGCAAATTTGGCATCAATATATTTTCCCACCTTACTGATTTTTACGACAATTTCTACTTCATGGTGTACATCATCGCTAAATTCCGGGATAAAAAAAGGTGCCTGCTTCAACAAAATTGCCGTATCCGGTTTTAAGAAAATAACCGGTTCCGTTGGACGTTCGTTTTGTAATTCCGCTATATGTTCGGTGTAATTTCTTCCGATACAGATGATTTTCATAACGCTAAGCCGGTTTTATTTAACTTAATTTATTGTTTAGTTTTCGCAGTTTTATTCCTGTCAGCACTTTTTTGGTGTACAACGGGAATTCTGCATTCTGGATCCAGCCAAAATAGCCCGGTTCTTTTTCCAGCACGTCTTCTACCAAAGCTCCTTTGTGTTTTCCGAACGTAAAGATTTCCTGTCCTTCCGGATTCAACGCTATAAATCCGGCAAAGTCAACCGATTTTTTTCGCGTTGTAAATTCAGACAGTGTTTTGATATCGTTTTCCAGTTCCGGATAGCGCTCCAATTGTGCTTTTAAGATTTCATAGGTTGCCAGGGTATCGGCTTCTGCACTATGGGCATTTTCAAGACTTCCGCCACAGTAAAATTTATAGGCAGCACTTAGCGTACGTTCTTCCATTTTATGGAAAATTGTCTGCACATCTACCGATACGCGGTTTTTCATATCAAAATCCACCTCGGCGCGCAATAATTCTTCTGCCAAAAGCGGAATATCGAAACGATCCGAATTAAAACCGGCCAGGTCGGAGTCTTTAATCATGTTATATATTTGCGCCGAAAGCTGTTTAAACGTGGGTTCATTGGCAACTTTCTCATCAGAAATACCATGTATTGCTGTTGATTGCGGCGGAATTGGCATGCCCGGATTAACCAGCCATGTTTTCCCTTCTTTATTCCCGTTAGGATATACTTTGAATATCGAGATTTCTACTATCCGGTCTTTTGCCACATCAATTCCAGTCGTTTCAAGGTCAAAAAAACAAATAGGTCTGTTTAATTTAAGTTCCATTTTTATAATTTGAATAGCTACAAATATAACTGTTTTGCCGCTACACTAAAAGCATTATCACAAAAAAAGACCTGCTTGAAATAATTCCGGCAGGTCTCTTTTTTTTAATCTTCATGACTACCGTCATCCGCCATTCGCACCAGTTTGGGTGTAAATTTAGCCACAACATCAATCAGCTCTTTTTGTGCTTCCATGACCACTGTGATATCTTTATATGCCATTGGCGCTTCGTCTCTTCCGGCTCCCACCAGGGTAACACCGTGTTCTTTCAGAACGGCACTCATATCGGCTTTAGTGATATTTTTCACGGCCTGTGTCCGGCTCATTTGACGCCCGGCTCCATGTGAGGCAGAGTTGATGGCACTGGCCTCTCCTTTTCCTCTCACCAGAAATCCCGGTGCCGTCATCGATCCGGGAATGATTCCCATCACTCCTTTTGCTGCCGGCGTGGCTCCTTTTCGATGTACAATCACTTCTTCATTGTTCCAGATTTCTTTCCAGGCAAAATTATGATGGTTTTCCACCTTAGCCAATACCGTTGCTCCTACCGCTTTTTGCATTTTATCATGAATGACTTGATGGCAGGCCGAAGCATAATCACCAGCCAGATTCATCGCCAGCCAGTATTCCTGTCCTTCCTGTGAGTTCATATCCAGATAGGCTAAATTGGACGCTTCCTGCGGCAATTTACAGATTTGCTTTGCCAGCCGGGTGTAATGTCCCGCAATTGTCGCTCCCATTCCTCTTGAACCGGAATGCGTTAATAAGGCCACATAATTTCCTTTTTCAATATTCAGGATTTCGTCTTTTTCCGCAAATTCAATGATCCCGAATTCCACGAAGTGGTTACCTCCTCCGGAAGTTCCCAATTGGGACCAGGCTTTATCCTGCAAGTTTTTAATAAAAGGCGTCAGGCTGAATTCTTTTCTATCCAAAACATCATGACTGGATTTATACCGGCCATGGTAACCGTGACCGGCACCAAACTTTGTATGGGCAATCAGCTCTCTTTTGTATTTTGCCTCATTTTCATAGAAATGGCTTTCCGGGATATCATAAACAGACAGCGCCATACGGCAACCGATATCGACACCCACACCATACGGAATAATAGCATTTTTTGTAGCCAGAACACCGCCAATAGGTAATCCGTACCCCTGATGAGCATCCGGCATTAAAGCTCCGGCAACCGTAACCGGCAGTTTCATGGCGATATGCATTTGCTTCCGGGCTCCTTCTTCTATATGCTGTTCGCCAAAAATGTTATATTCTTTTGCCACTTCATTTAGCGGTATAATTTCCTCTTTTGGCGTATTTGCTTCTTCAATGATCTTCGTTGCAAGATCTTCCAGAATCGGGTCATCCAGATAATTTTCCGGGTTTTCATTTACCTTTTGCAGATGCATTAACAGCGCTTCTTTTCCAATGCTTTCCGAATTGGCAGCGGCTATTTTTAAGGCTATTCCTAAAACGGCATTTTGTTTATATCCTACCGAAATTAAATCGGTTCCTGTTATTTTTTCCATATTCTTTTGTTTTAACAGGGCAAAATTGCAACCCATCAACGCAATGGTATTGCGCAGTAAAACTTTTTTTTCAAAAAAAAAGCCTGATATGTGGTATCAGGCCTTAAACTATCAATTACTATACATTTCTATCTGCGATAAAACTGTCGGATCCTGTATTTCTTTATCTCTCGACAGCAGCAATACTTTTGCTATAATTTCGGAAGTTTTCGGGTCTTCATCCAGGAACGGCAGAAACAATCTTCCTCTATGCTGCGAATGTACCGGCAATATAGACAGGTATCTTCCCGGCAGTTGATGCACAACGGCACTTCCCAAATGCAGGCTGTATGTTCCGTATGTTCCGTTTATCATTACATGACTTCCTTTAACCTCAACATTCCCCAGTTTAAACAATCGTATGGATTCTTCC
Organism: Flavobacterium sp. 40-81; assembly: GCF_001898245.1. Taxonomy (NCBI): domain Bacteria; kingdom Pseudomonadati; phylum Bacteroidota; class Flavobacteriia; order Flavobacteriales; family Flavobacteriaceae; genus Flavobacterium; species Flavobacterium sp. 40-81. The sequence goes on along the minus strand of NZ_MKTM01000023.1, from coordinate 59,700 downwards.
AGGATAACCGCTCTCATTTCAATAGTAGAATGGCTACTTTCCGGATCAACACCTCCCACATGGGCAACGCTGACCACCAAATCAATATCCCTCATCACTTCCGAAAAAATTCGGGGATCGATTTCTGAAAAAGGAATGTTTTTATAGGTTTTCAGATCATGAAATTCGACAGTTTCCAATGTCGGGCTTTCAACATCACTTGGGGTAAACCAATCTGCCATGGCATACAGTTTTACTGTATAACCTTCTTTTCTGTAAAGTTTCTGCAATCCCGTTTCATAATCCACCTTCCAGCCTCTGGATTTCAGAAGTGCTACTGTTTTTTTAGGCTGCACCTGATGGCCTTCATATCTTCCTGAAACACCACCTACCGCCAGCTCATCTGCCGTTGGCACATAGAGTTCCCTGAAAATCTGTTTGAACGGCTGCACCAATTCTTTTTCAAAACAATAATGCTGAAATTCCCTCCATGTTCCGGAAGCATGCAAGTCGTAGCAATGGGCAATGCGTATTGTTTCTTCTTTTTGTATCGGGCACAATTCTCCTGCAAAATCAACCAGATTCCCTTTGTGATAGAATCCGATATGAACAGCACTTCCTCTTTCCAGCACAAAAACGAGTTTTTCAAGATGTCCGGCTATGACAGGATGCTGTATCAATACTTCCATTTCTTCAAAATGGAATTCATCACCCCTGATCATTGCTTCTTCCAATCCTTTTCTCGAACGGCTGAATTGTTCCCTTAAAACTTTTTTATGTTCATTAAGCGTCAGAACCGATTTCTCTTTTTTGTATTTGGCAGGAACCGATTTCAGCATTTTTCCTTCTTTAAATACCTGAACATCTGCTTTACCGTCGCTATCCACAACAAGGTTCAGGACAATATCATCGATTTTAATCTCGGTAGCATCAGAAAGGATTTCCAGCACCTGTTTGGTTTCCATAGCCCAGGTTAAACGAATCGGATCCGGATATCCGGCATTTCTGGCGAGATTCTCCATCGCCACCCGTATCGCAAGTGCTTCACTTGCCTGTCGCTGAGCACCGAAATCCCTGCTTTCTTTTTTAAACTGTTGCAAATACAGGTAACGTCCTAATACGTCTTTTTCAGAATTTGTTTTACTCAGCGGCACCAATCCATATACTCTTAAATAATCCTGATCTCTTTTATCTTTCACTTTGGCGGTAACTTCGCGAATTTTAAGGTCGCCCAAGATGGTATCGGCATACAATCTTGCCCTACGGTGCCCGTTTCCTTCACTGATATACCTGGCGGCATTATAAACGAGTTCCCAACGTTTTTTACCCAGTTTTTTATAAGCGCTGTCAAACCATTCTTTATCGACAGCTCCATCTTTAAAGTCATCTACATCCAATGTTGAATATTTGGCAATCTCACTTTCATCTTCAGCATTGCTTTGCTGATAAGCTGCTGTTTTGGTGTGGGCATGCATCCACCATATTGCTTCATCAAGTCCGTTCCATCCCAGATAATTACTTATAAATTGCTGCCATTGCGGTGCATACACTGCTGCTTCTATTAATCTGTTTTCCGAAATACCACTATCTCTGATCGCTTCATTAAAAGCGTCCTGATTATCTGCCGGCAACGGAAAACATTTCTTTAGCAAACTGGTGAATAATTGCTGTTTATTCATTTCGGAACCCGACCATGAATAGATATATCCTTTATATAAACTCGCTTTACCAAGTCCGGTCAATAGTTCTTTAAAGCGATTAATTCCATAGATCTTTTTAAGGTTTTGTGCAAAAATCGTTACCGGAGTTGCTGAACTCTTCCTTTTTAATTCAATATCAAGCAGGTATTCTCTTATTGTTTCAAAAAAAGGTTTCACAAACGGAAAGTCTTTCAACACATCATCTGCATCTCTGTTATTTTTTTTATCTGCCGACAGCCATTGAATCCTGTTGGGTCTCAGCATCGCAGAAATCAGTTCGTCCTTGGTGACCAGATGCTGTTCATAGGCTCTTGAGAAAACATAAAGCGGCGGCACATTTTTACCAATATTTTCAGCAAGTCCCGAATACTGTTTCCATCGGTATAAATTCCAGACTTTTTTAGCGAGCTCATCATCAGGTTTAAGTTCGATGCCATTGAGAAAAACATTAAAACAGCGCTCAGCCTGCCATCCGCTGCCATATTCATGCTCATCATGACTCCAACTGTAATAGCTCGTTTCTTCCTGGTTTCTTTTATACTTCAATACCGTATCCGGCAATTTGGAATATACCTGAATACAGGCATCCACCAGGTATTTATTTTTCTCTTCAAACGGGTAAATCCCGCCTAAAGCTACTAAAATTTTACTGATCGGATTATTCCATTGATAACGGCTGTTATCAGGATTAGGGATAAAGTCGGCAAAATAGAACACCTCATCTTCCAATATGTCCCGCCAGGCTTTCCGGTCATTTCGCTCTGCAAATGTGAGCAGGAATAAATCTACAGGCTGTAATTTTGAATCCAGATACCACTTTTCCCATAGCTCAAACAACGGATAACATTCGTACTTCTCCCTCAAGGAAAGTCCTTCAAATGAGTACCTCGTTGGTGAGAACCGGTTCCCTAACAGTATTTTCTCTTTTTTTCCGTAATAATCTTCACTGGTATATTCATATTCCTTATTGTTCAAATAAAGCGCACTCAATTGTTCCAAATCAGATTTAATGATGTGCAATGGTTTTGAAAAACCATATTTATTTTCTTTTACCGCTTTTTTATAGTAACTATCTTCTTCTATTACCGGCAAGGCAAAAGGGCTTATTTTTTCCGGATCGTATAAACCATAGCCATTTGCTGCCGAAAGAATCGCTGTTTCGTTATGATCTGAAAGTTGCCGGATTATTTTTTGCTCTTTTTCAGATATTTTTGCTCTTTTATTGAATGCTGCAGTCCAATTTTCAATTTCCGGCAGCAGCCTCGATGCTTCTTTCAATTTTATCATTAGTTCCAAACCGGCCATTCGCTGTTCGCTGTCACCGTTTGTTAACAGATTTGCGATAAAGGCGTTGAGCTGTTCGTCATCCTGCTTTAATATCAGGTCGATCAGGTGCATTCTTAGGGTCGCTCCTTTTCTTTTAAACAGTTCAAAAAAAAGGTTTAATTCCTTTTCATTTAATTTAAGAGGCTTTAATGTATTAATGGCTGTTGCCACTATGGCCTCGCCCCTGTCTTTTAATAGCTTAAAGGCAAATTCTCTTTGAAAATCAGAAGGTATATTTTTATTGTTTTTTTCACCATACGAAAACGAATACTGATAGAAGTCTTTCAGGATGTTTCGCGTTAGTGATTCCCTAAGGCTTATAGCCATCCCGGAGAAGTTCTCCATTATCCTGTCCAGTTTTCCCCTGTCCTGTCCTACTAATAAGATCATCGCTTCATAAATATCATTCCTGTTGAATTTTGCTTTCAGCCAGGAAAATACCTTTCCGTCGAATACTTTTTCTTTCTCGCTTATCTGCCCTAAAAGCGCATCTAATTGGTCAAAAAAAGCAGGGAAATCGTCATTATTAATATAAAACTCCGATTTCGCATTAGCATTTAAAAGGGGATTCATTCCTTTAAAACAAAAGGCCAGAATCTGTAAATTTGGTTCTTTTACGGCCTGATAGTATAAAGGCATTTCTATAGCCGGATTGTATAATTCACTTGCGAATTTTAACGCCAGACATTTTTTTTCAATTGTTCCTTTGTCAAGAAGTTCCTGTAAGTATACTGCGGTTTTATCAACATCCTCCACTCCCTGTGCCCAAAGCGCCATATAAACCTCAATATTGTTGGTACTTTTTATTGCCTGGGCTATTTTCTCAGGATGATTTAAAAATTCTTTAGCAAATTGTAAGGTTGTTTTAATTGTGCTTTCCTTTTCGGCCTCCCAGCCTAAACCGGTCCAGACATCAACCGCTCTGACGATTGAAGAAAAGCGGGTTAGTTTATGTTCTAAAATAACGTCTATCATGTATTTCAAGGCTTCCACATTGGCTTCATCCAAAGCTTCCACGATAACCTGCCGAAGTCCTTCCTGGCGTTGTGCCGCCAGCAGTAATTTCTCTACCAGCAGCCAGCCGGCTTTGTTCTTAGCGTTAAGCAATGCTAAAATACATTCCCTGGAAACTTTTCCGGTTTCACTTTTATTCTGTATAATCTCTTCTAACAGCCTGAATATTTTTTCGTTATTCAAATCGATGGCAGCCGACCATATATAAAAGTTATCATTGCCATAAAACTCATGAGTATAGGCTATATGCTCCTCCATATTCAGATTATAATAACTGGTCTTTCCTGTTTTATAATCGTACTTCGATAGCGGCTGTAGTATATTGATCAGAAAATTAACCTGATTGATTATTGCAAAATTTTCATCATTGGGAGCTCTGAACGATCTCCTTAAATAACTGCTCTGGTATATTTTATATGGCATTTGCTCCCAGGCATATTTCACATATACTGCTTTTTCTTCTCCAAAGAAATAAATCAGTAAGTCATAATACTCGCGGATATCCCAGATTTTTTCCGGAATCAGATTTTTGAACACCTCAGCTCTTGATGAGCCAAGAGTAATAGCCGCATTTCCATAATATCCGCTTTTATTTTTCTTTATCAATTCCAATCCTAAAGCGGCCGCTTTTTTAGACAGCTTTTTCTTTTTGAACAATTTGAAAATCCCGGTTTCCTCAACAATTTGCTGAAGTTCTTCCTTATACTGATCAATAGGATTCTTAATTTCTCTCTGCTTTAAAAAAGTTTCAATCGACATGATTACATAATTTAAATATTACTACCAATAACTTCCCACAAGGAAAGTCAGCCTTATAAATGTTAGTTCTTTTTTTTCGCTTAAATCAATGACCTGATTACTGTCTGACATTTCATCATCTCCATAAAAAACAGCATATAATCCATCTTCATAGGACAATAATGCATTTTCCTGAGCAGCCGCAATATCTACTTTGTTCCCGTTATAGATATTTTGAAATCCTGCTTTTCCGGTTTGTGTTAATGCCGAAAGATATTCTTCCGACGGCGAATGTGTTGTATCGTATTCTTCGGTATCGATAGTTTTATTATTATATTCTTCTGCTTTAATCTGAACGATTTTTAAGATCAGCTCCTTTAAGCTTACCAAAACATCCGAATTGTCCAATACAATCTTTTGCCTTTCGATTACCGGACGTTTTTTACCTATTTGTTTAACAACTATATTTAATTCCATTCTATCGTTTTTAAGCATACGAACACACAAAGAGCGTTTCTTTGTACTTTAGTTTTTTCTTTTTTCTGGGGATTGAAAAGATAAGGCGGGAGAATCAAATATAATAATTTTATTTGATTTTCCCGCCCGTTTGGAAACAACATTTTGCTATATAATTGTTACTATTCAGCATACAATTCTTTTCGCATGTTAACTAATATTTCTTTCGCCAGTTTTTCATCCGGCTGATCCTTTAAACAACTCGCTCTGTAAAAGCATTCAATCCGGTTTATATAACTTTCCGCTATTGCCAGCAATTCTTCAAAAGAAACATGAACAAAAACTACGCAAATACATTGCGCATGTTTTTATTTTTTAAATATATTTGAAGTGATACATTTGAAGAAATAACGCTTAAACAGCACCTATCTGAGTTATGGCAACCAACAAACTGGCCTTAATCCGCTACAAAACCATCGACAATTGCTTAAAAAACCGGTTCCGAAAATGGACTCTGGAAGATTTGATCGAAAAGGTTTCCGATGCCTTATACGAATATGAAGGCATAACTTCCGGAATCAGCAAACGCACCATTCAGGGCGATATCCAGATGATGCGCAGTGACCGTCTGGGTTATAATGCCCCGATAATCGTAACCGACAAGAAGTTCTATACGTATGAAGATCCGGATTTCAGCATTACCAATTCTCCCATCAACACGGCAGACATGGAAAAAATGAAAGAGATCGTTAGTGTTTTAAAACAGTTAAACGGTTTCAGTTATTTTGATGAAATGAGTGATATGATTGCCAAACTGGAAAACAATCTCCACAAATCTTCCGATAAGACCAAGAATTATATACAGTTTGAAAACAACAGGCAGTTAAAAGGAATTGAACATATCAATCCGCTGTATCAGGCTATTTTAAATAAAACACCTTTATTGATAACATACCGTTCGTTCAGGGCAAAAGCATCCAGGAAAGACATCTATCATCCTTATTTATTAAAAGAATACCGGAACCGCTGGTTTTTAATTGCCAAGCCCAAAAAAGGGATTTATCTTATTACGCTGGCATTAGACCGGATTGAAGAGTTCCACACTTCACCCGGAGATATTTTTATTGACTATGAAGGTGTCGATTTTGACCGTTATTTTGACGATACGCTGGGTGTGACAAAAACGTATAAAGACAGGGCTCAAAAAGTAGTTTTACAATTCGACAGGAATATGGCGCCCTATGTGGTGACCAAGCCGCTGCACCATTCCCAGCAGGTTCTCAGTGATAATAAACAGGGAATACTCATCCGGATCGATGTGGTTTTAAATTTTGAACTGGAGCGCGAAATTTTAGGATTCGGCGAATCCGTAAAAGTATTAACCCCGAAACATTTAGTCCGGCAGATCCAACGCCGATTAGGGAAAGCCGCGAACCTTTACGAAACAGCATAAAAAAACCCTGAATTAAATTCAGGGTCTTTTTTTAGTATTTATCAGATATTACACATCTCTGTTAATATCCCATGCTTCTAAATAATCTGCAACGCGTTTAACGAAACTTCCTCCTAAGGCACCGTCAACAACTCTGTGGTCATAACTGTGTGATAAGAACATTTTCTGACGGATTCCGATAAAGTCTCCTTCAGGAGTTTCAATAACAGCCGGTACTTTTCTGATCGCTCCTAAAGCTAAGATACCTACCTGCGGCTGGTTGATGATTGGTGTTCCGAAAACACTGCCAAAAGTTCCCACATTCGTTACCGTATATGTTCCACCCTGAGTATCGTCCGGTTTTAATTTACCGGCTTTAGCACGGTTTCCAAGATCGTTAACCGCCTTAGCCATTCCAACAAGGTTTAACTGATCTGCATTTTTAATTACCGGAACAATAAGGTTTCCGTTTGGTAATGCAGCAGCCATTCCTAAATTGATATTTTTCTTTTTAATGATATAGTCGCCATCTACAGAAATATTCATTCCCGGGAAATCTTTTAAAGCTTTGGCAACTGCTTCCATAAAGATTGGTGTGAATGTTAATTTCTCTCCTTCTCTCTTTTCAAAAGCACTTTTAACTTTATCTCTCCATTTTACGATGTTCGTCACATCCACTTCAATAAACGACTGAACGTGTGCCGAAGTCTGAACAGACTGAACCATATAACCTGAAATCAGCTTACGCATTCTGTCCATTTCCACAATCTCGTCACCGCCGTTAACCGAAACCGGAACCGCTTTTTGAGCTGCAGCTTGTGGCTGAGGAGCCGCCTTAGGCGCTTCCACTGCTTTTGCAGGAGCCGCTACCGGTTGGTTTCCTCTATTTTTAACATACTCTAAAATATCATTTTTAGTAACGCGTCCATCTTTTCCTGTTCCGTTGATCGCTTCTAATTCTGCTATTGAAACACCTTCTTCTTTAGCGATATTTTTCACTAATGGTGAGAAGAATTTATCAGAATCCGAAAAATCAGCCGGAGCAGCAACCGCAACGGCAGCTTCAACTGTTTTGGCAATTTCTGCAACAGCAGCCGGAGCCGCTTCCTGTTTTGGCGCTTCTACAGCACCACCTTCAGTTTCGATGATAGCAATCGTCTGACCAACCTGTACTACATCGTCAACATTGAAAAGAATTTCAACCAAAGTACCGGAAACTTCCGAAGGTACTTCACTATCTACTTTATCCGTAGCAATTTCCAAAACCGCTTCATCCGCTTCAATGGTTTCTCCTACTTTTTTCAACCAGTTGGTTATCGTTGCTTCCGCAACACTTTCCCCCATTTTGGGTAATTTCAATTCAAACTTTGCCATATCTTTAAACTAAAGTTGTGTTTTCCTATTTGGTTTGCAAAATTACTAATTATTTTAATTTATAATTCCACAAAATGCAATTTTTTACACGATTTCTATTATCTCACCTCTGTCATTACTACTGTTACTTCCTATAGCATAAGAAGTGCCTGCCGGAATGATTTTAAAAGTGAAATTCTTATTTTTATTTTCTTCCAGAAAAGCAATAATATCTTTAAAACGGACACCGGTATTATCCAATAGTATCTCGATTTGCTTTTTATCGCTAACCGCTTGCGAAAATAACGCATTTTCATTAATATCATTATGTACGGAGAGCTTTTTTTGCAGTTGCTTTTCCAATTTCTTTTTCAGGCTTTCACTGGTAGAAATCAAGGCGTATTCTGCAATATTCCGGACTGTTTTTTTCGATTGGTTCTTTTTAAACGTTGCAAAAGCAAACGTTCCCAGCCGCATAAAAACATCAAAGAAAAGTGACGTTCTAAAGTGTTTTTTGTAAAAGAACTGCATCGCTTCCCGGAAACGCTTCATGTAGGTACCATCTTTTACGGTACTTTCTCCTTTATAATGTATAACAGTAGTGTCGTGAAAGTAATAATTGGATTTTCCGGTCTTTAAAACCAGATAAGACAGGTCAATATCATCCGAATACATAAAACAGTCCTCGTCAAATCCGCCCACTTCCAGATACAGTTTCCTTTCTAAAACCATAAAAGCGCCTACCAGTATATCGACTTTCCCGGTTTCATTTTCTGCTATGTGCTGGGCATAATATTTATTGAAGTATTTTGATGCCGGAAAGATTTTATACAAGCCGGCAATCTTGGTAAAAGCGACCCAGGGCGTAGGCACACCCCGTTTGCATTCCGGCAGAAAATTTCCGGTTCCATCAATGAGCTTACAGCCGATAATTCCGGAATCGGGTTGTTTTTCAGCAAAAGCCAGTACTTTTTCAAAAGTATCTTCCGCCACTACCGTATCCGGGTTTAAAATACAAACGTATTTTCCTTTGGCTATCGCAACACCAATATTATTCCCTTTCGGAAAACCCAGATTGTCTTTATTCGCGATTAAAGTAACGTCGGGAAAACGCTCCCGCATCATCTGACAGCTGTTATCCGGTGAAGCATTATCGACTACAATAATCTCACCATCAATATGCTGCAATGCCTTCTGGACACTCAAAACACATTGTTCTAAAAAATAACGGACATTATAATTAAGGATGATAACCGATAACTGCATGCAACAAATATAATTAGTAAATTTTCAAAACGGAAAGAATATATACAACTGCTGCATTTTTTAACCTTTGCTTACAGCAATACCATGAAAAACTTCCGCCTCATACTCCTCCGGTTTATCATCGCTCAAAATCCATCCCTGTGTTCTGGTTTTATACAGCTTTTTGATATGGATAATCGTATTGGCACAGTTACGCTTTGCCAGTGCTTTAAATTCTGCTAACAATTTCTCCTGTGGAGTATCTTTTGCACCTTCTACCTGTATCAGTCCTATTTTAATATAATCAAAATCTGTTTTTTCTCCTTCAAAATACAACGCTACGGTTTCCGGCAGCTTTTCACAAACCGGAGCAGAGTCCATTAATGGGGTAAACGTTTCTTTTGTATAGGTTCCATAACTGCAGGAATGCAGCATTAAAGTACTGACTGCCAAAGCCAACACGGCTAAAGACTTCTTTTTCATTATAAATGCTTTTAAAAATGGTGTCAAAAGTAAAAATTTTCCTGCTTTACGATTATTAAAAATTTCCAAAAAGTAAATAACAAATAAAGCTTACTTTTGCAAAAAATATCCATCGTGAATTACCTTTCTGTAGAAAATATATCCAAATCATTTGGCGAACGTGTTTTGTTTGAGAATCTTTCGTTCGGAATCAATAAAGATCAAAAAATTGCTTTCATTGCCAAAAACGGCTCTGGAAAAACAACTATTATGAGTATTATTAATGGTTTGGAAGAACCGGATACCGGTCAGGTAGTTTTAAGAAAAGGAATCCGGATGGCGTTTCTGTCGCAAAATAATAATTTGCAGGAAGAGCTCACGATCGAAGAAAGCATTTTTGCTTCCGATAATGAAACCCTTAAAATAATTGAAGCGTATGAAAAAGCGCTGGAAAATCCGGATGACGAAGAAGCTTATCAGAAAGCTTTTGACGGAATGGATCAGCATAATGCCTGGGATTTCGAAACGCAATACAAACAAATTTTATTCAAATTAAAACTGGAGGATTTTAAACTAAAAGTAAAAAATCTTTCCGGTGGACAGAAAAAGCGTCTTTCATTAGCCATCATTCTGATCAACCGCCCGGATTTACTGATTCTGGATGAGCCAACGAACCACCTGGATCTTGAAATGATCGAATGGCTTGAAAGTTATTTTGCAAAAGAAAACATCACGTTGTTTATGGTAACGCACGACCGTTTCTTTTTAGAACGTGTTTGCAACGAAATCCTTGAATTAGACAACGGAAAACTATACCAGTACAAAGGAAACTATTCCTATTATTTAGAGAAAAAAGAAGAACGGATTGCTTCTGAAAATTCCAGTATTGATAAAGCCAAAAACTTATTCGTAAAAGAATTGGAATGGATGCGCCGTCAGCCAAAAGCGAGAACCACAAAATCGAAATCCCGTCAGGATGATTTTTATGTTATCAAGGAAAAGGCACAAAGCCGACGTAAAGAAAACCAGGTTGAGCTGGAAATCAATATGGAGCGTATGGGAAGCAAGATCATCGAGCTTCACAAAATTTCGAAAAAATTTAAAGACCACGTTATTCTTGATAACTTCAGTTTTGATTTTCAACGGGGAGAACGTATCGGAATCATCGGTAAAAACGGAACCGGAAAATCAACTTTTTTAAACCTTCTTACAGGGACACTTCCGTTAGATAGCGGTCGTGTTGTAAAAGGGGAAACCATTAAAATTGGTTATTACACCCAAAGCGGAATCAATCCGAAACAAGGTCAGCGTGTTATTGATGTCATCAAGGAATACGGCGAATATATCCCGCTTGCAAAAGGACGTATGATTTCTGCTTCACAATTATTGGAGCGTTTTCTTTTTGATCCAAAAAAGCAATATGATTATGTCGAAAAATTAAGCGGTGGTGAATTAAAACGGCTGTATTTATGTACCGTTTTAATTCAGAATCCAAACTTTCTAATTCTCGATGAGCCTACAAACGATTTGGATATTGTAACGCTAAACGTTTTGGAAAGCTTCCTTTTAGATTATCCGGGCTGCCTGCTTGTTGTATCGCACGACAGGTATTTTATGGATAAAATTGTGGATCATTTATTCGTTTTCAGAGGAAATGGTGAAATTGAAAACTTCCCCGGAAACTATTCCGATTTCAGAGCTTATGAAGACAGTGCTGATGTTGCACAGAAAGAAGAAAACAAAGCCGAAAAGAAAGATTGGAAGCAAAATAATCCAACCGGAAATTTATCGTTCAACGAACAAAAAGAATATCAAAAACTTGAACGGGAAATCAAGGATTTAGAAATGGATAAAGCTAAAATCGAGCAATTATTCTCCGATGGAAAAGTTGCCGATGACAGCATCGAAAAGAAAGCAAATGAGTTGCAAAACATCATCAATAAAATAGAGGCCAAAGAAGAACGCTGGTTTGAACTTTCAGCAAAACTGGAAGGATAATTTCCGCAACCCTCAAAGGAGAAAACAAATATACTTACACCTTAAAAAAAATATTTTTTATATGAAACACCTTTTATCAGCACTATTAGCCTTAACCCTTTTTGTTTCTTGTTCTAAAAACAAAAAAACAGAGATGATTGATTATGTTGCCCAAAACGAACAGGAAATAAGTGATTATATAGCTAAAAATAAATTAGATGCACACAGAAGTGATTCCGGTTTATATTATGTGATCAAAGAACCCGGAACCGGATCACAACCAACCGCATCCTCCAATGTAACAGTAGCCTATAAAGGCTATTTTACAGACGGGAAAGTATTTGACCAAAGTAGTCCCGACGGGATTTCTTTTGGCCTGGATCAAGTTGTAAAAGGATGGACAGAAGGCATCCCTTATTTTAAAACCGGAGGCAGCGGTATCCTTTTGGTACCTGCTCATTTAGGATATGGAAACAATGACTACAGCTCTATTCCGGGAGGTTCAGTACTTATTTTTGATATTAAATTAATTTCAATAAATTAAATCCATTTTTCACCATATCATTACTTAAGCAATCATATAAAGCCTGAGTAAACCAATAAAATCCGATTTAAGCAAATAAAAACCACAACAGTATTATAACTGTTGTGGTTTTTATTTTTACTGCCTGTAAAAAACTACCAGGGAATCGGATTATAATCTTTTAAGAATTTCCCACACCAGTGTTTTCCGGTATTGATTCCATCAAATAATGGGTCCATAACTCTTGCAGCACCATCTACAATATCTAATGGCGGCTGAAAATCTTCCTGTTCTTGTTTCTTTTTCGCTAATTCGGCAGGATCTTCATCCGTTACCCAACCGGTATCTACAGCATTCATAAAAATACCATGCTTTGCTAACGTTCCTGATGAAGTATGTGTTAACATGTTCAGAGCCGCTTTTGCCATATTTGTATGTGGATGGCGGTCTTCTTTAAAAAAGCGATGAAATTTACCTTCCATAGCCGAAACATTTATAATGTGTTTTTGCCCCGTATTTTCTTTCTTCATTACTTCCGAAAGGCGATTGCACAATACAAAAGGCGCAACCGAATTTACCAGTTGCACTTCAATCATTTCCGTTGTTTCTATTTGTCCTAATCGCAAACGCCAGCTGTTCGTTTTTCGCAAATCCACTTGTTGTAAATCCGCATCGAGTTCTCCTTCCGGGAAAACTTCATTGGCCACCAAAGCATTATCAAAAGAATAAGGAATCTGAGATAATTTCGCCGAAGCGCGCAGTCCAATTCCGGGTTCAGGTCCATGCCAGGTTACCGGCATATTTTGATTGGGAGAAGCGCCTGAAGTCAATATTTTTAATTCATCCAAACAATTTGTATGATCTTGCAATAAATCCTGCACTTGTCTCGGTAAAGTATTGATTACACGCTCTTCATTTTCCATTAAATGGGTATAAAATCCAGCAGGACGTCTCACGGTTTGTGCAGCGTTGTTGATCAAAATATCCAATCGTTCGTACTTTTGCTCAATAAAATTGCAAAAGATCTCCACACTGGGAATATGTCGCAAATCCAATCCATGGATTTTTAAACGATGCCCCCACTCCATAAAATCTTCTTCTTTAGAAAACCTCAAAGCAGAATCAACGGGAAAACGGGTTGTAGCAATTACAGTCGCTCCACCACGCAAAAGCATCAAAGTAATATGATATCCTATTTTTAAACGAGAACCTGTTATAACTGCTACCTGTCCTTTTACATCTGCCGTTTGGAAACGTTTGGCATAATTAAAATCACCACAATCGCTACACATTGTATCATAAAAGTGGTGCATCTTCGTGAATTTCGTTTTACACACATAACAATTTCTGGGTGTTTCCAACTCTAATTGTTCCTTGTGAGCAAGATCGTTATACGACAATAATTTTGGCGCAACAAATATACTGGCTTCACGGGCATGGCGAATCCCGGTTTCTTTACGTGCCGTTTTATCTTTCTTTTCCTTTTTACGTTTGGCGGCTTCTTTACCATCTTTAATCCTTCTGGAAAACTCGTCTCTATCCGGTCTGGAAAACCTGCCAGCCTCTTTAAGCAAAGCAATTCTTTGCGCTTTAGGAATATCAAATATCTGATCTGTATCCGTATTCAATTGTGCCAATACAGCAATACAGCGATCAATTTCTTCCGGAGTTATTATAGTATTATCCTCTATTTCTTCCTTCAACATCATAAAATGTGTATTATTTCAAGGTCGCAAATATAATCTTTTAAAGTAGCGATAAAACGTCTTCATCCTTATTGCCTTTTACCCATTGCCTTTTACCCATTGCCATTTGCCCATTGCCATTTGCCTTTTGTCATTTGCCTTTTACTAATCGCCTTTCACTATTATCTTTCCTAATTTGTATCTTCGCACTTCTTTGTAAACATTTTTATGCTATTTCAAATACAATCCTATTTAAAATTCCTCCGGAACTCCAAAAATCAGCACGGAGTTCACTCTCCTTTTGTTTTCAGCCTGATAACCAAATGCTTTTATGACAGCAAAGCAAAAGCGGAATACGGGATTTTAAAAAAGTACAGACAAGCCCTTTTAAACAATAAAACGCATATCCGGATAACCGATTTCGGTGCCGGATCAAGAGTCTTCAAATCGGATAACAGGCAGATCGCTCAGATTGCCAAAACTGCAGGCATTACAAAGAAAAGAGCAAAGCTATTATACCGGATAGTTCATTATTTCCAACCCGATACCATCCTGGAAATAGGAACATCGGTCGGATTAGCGACATCCGCATTGTCATCAGGCAATAAAAAAGCAGCCATAACCACCCTTGAAGGCTGTCCGGAAACAGCAAAGGTTGCCCGGGAAAATTTCAGCCAATTTAACTTTAATAATATCCATTCCGTTGTATCGGAATTTGACGCCTACTTTAAAGAAAACCTGACCGGCGACACAACATACGATTGTATCTATTTTGACGGCAACCATCAAAAAGAAGCAACACTGCATTATTTTGAATTACTGTTACCCACCATTACCAACGATACGGTCTGGATTTTCGACGACATTCACTGGTCAGAACAAATGGACGAAGCCTGGCAGCACATCAAAAATCATCCTAAAGTAACGGTAACCATCGATACTTTCCAATGGGGATTGGTATTCTTCCGCAGGGAACAGGAAAAAGAACATTTTACAATTCGTGTTTAACAGGATTATTTTGTAACATTTCGAAAGTTTATCCAACTTATAGGATATTACGAAATCCTTTTTAGTAATTTTAAAAACTAAAATTTAAATAACTATTCTTCTATTCCAATGGCTACACCAATTATAGAGATCAAAGGTATCACAAGAGATTTCCCTCTTGGCAATGAAACTGTTTATGTTTTAAAAGGTATTGACTTAACGATTAATAAAGGAGAGTATGTTGCTTTAATGGGCCCTTCCGGTTCCGGAAAATCAACATTAATGAACATATTGGGCTGTTTGGACACACCTACCTCCGGCGGGTATATCCTGAACGGAAAAGATGTTAGTAAAATGGAAGATGATGAACTGGCAGAAATCCGGAACAAAGAAATCGGTTTCGTTTTCCAGACGTTCAACCTATTACCCAGAACAACGGCTTTGGATAACGTAGCCCTGCCAATGGTCTATGCCGGTTTTTCCAAAAGCGAAAGAGATGTAAGAGCTACAGAAGTTCTGAAACAGGTAGGTTTGGGTGACCGTATGGACCACAAGCCAAACCAGCTATCCGGAGGACAGCGTCAGCGTGTTGCCGTGGCTAGAGCGTTGGTCAACAAACCATCCATTATCCTTGCCGATGAACCAACGGGAAACCTGGACAGTAAAACATCTGTTGAGATCATGAATCTTTTCAATGACATTCATGCAAACGGCAATACTGTTATCCTGGTTACCCACGAAGAAGACATCGCCGCACACGCCCACCGCATTATCCGTTTGAGAGACGGTGTAATAGAAAGTGACAACATGCATAAACAATAACGATAACATCATGAAAGTATATACTAAAACCGGAGACAAAGGAACCACTGCCTTATTTGGCGGCACACGTGTTCCGAAACACCATATCCGGATAGACAGCTACGGCACCGTAGACGAACTGAATTCCCACATCGGACTGATCCGTGACCAGGATATCAATACACTTTATAAAAACGTTTTAATTGAAATCCAGGACCGTCTTTTTACTCTGGGGGCTATTTTAGCCACACCACCGGAAAAAGAAGTTTTAAAAAACGGTCAGCAGCGTTTGAACATCAACCGGATTTCTCCGGAAGACATTGAATTCTTAGAAAAAGAAATCGACAGTATGGATACTGCTCTGCCTCCTATGACACATTTTGTTTTACCGGGCGGACACACAACCGTGTCATATTGTCATATTGCCCGCTGCGTTTGCCGCCGTGCAGAACGATTAGCGACACATTTACATGAACTGGAACCTATTGATACGTTAGTTTTAACCTATCTGAACCGACTTTCTGACTATCTGTTCGTATTGGCACGAAAGTTGTCATTTGACCTGCAGGCCGATGAAGTAAAATGGATTCCACGGAAATCATAGGCATTCGTTTTGTTTCATTATGAAGATTTGTTTTGATCAGATTACTGATGAAAAACCTTTCAAAAATGGGAAACGAAAAAAACGTTCTTAACTTTTTTTAAAATAAACGAAATTTTACTTGACTATTTCAGTAGAAAATTTATTTTTGCATAAAACTATAAATCGATAATAAGATGTATTGGACATTAGAATTAGCATCCTATTTAAGCGATGCGCCGTGGCCAGCCACAAAGGATGAACTTATCGACTATGCTATCAGAACAGGAGCTCCGTTAGAAGTAGTGGAAAACCTGCAATCTATAGAAGACGAAGGAGAAATCTATGAATCAATGGAAGAGATTTGGCCCGACTATCCTACAGACGAAGATTATCTTTGGAATGAGGATGAATATTAAAAAATAAGAAGCAAAGAAAAAGTCTCTCAAAGAGGCTTTTTTTTTGCTTAAATTTGCACACCTTTATTAGAAAACTAAAAAATTATGAGTTTCGTAAACAGCATATTAAAAGCTTTTGTGGGAGACAAATCTCAAAAAGACGTAAAAGCGATTCAACCGATTATTAACAAAATCAAATCATTTGAAGGAGCATTAGCAGCTTTATCAAATGATGACTTAAGAAATAAGACGACCTATTTTAAGGATCAGCTTAAGAAAGCGAGAGCTGAAAAAGACGCTAAAATAGAAGCCTTAAAACAAGAGGTTGAAAAAACGGATGACATTGATGCAAGAGAAGACCTATATGCTTCTATAGACGCTATTGAAAAAGAAGCTTACGATCTTTCTGAAAAGACTTTATTAGAGATCCTGCCGGAAGCCTTTGCTGTTGTAAAAGAAACGGCACGTCGTTTCAAAGAAAACACCCATATTACCGTAACAGCTACATCCAGAGACCGCGAATTGTCGGCTTCAAAACCCTATATCGTTATTGAAGGGGACAACTCCGTTTGGGCAAATACCTGGAATGCTGCCGGAAAAGAAATCACCTGGGATATGATCCACTATGACGTTCAGTTAATTGGTGGTGTTGTATTGCATCAGGGTAAAATTGCCGAGATGCAAACCGGTGAAGGTAAAACGTTGGTTGCAACCTTACCAATCTATTTAAATGCTTTAACCGGAAACGGTGTTCACCTGGTAACCGTGAATGACTACCTTGCCAAACGTGACAGCTCGTGGAAAGCACCTTTATTTGAATTCCACGGTTTAACTGTTGACTGTATTGACAACCACCAACCCAACTCGGAAGGTCGTAAAAAAGCCTACGAAGCAGACATTACCTACGGAACAAACAATGAATTTGGTTTTGACTACCTGAGAGACAACATGGCGCATTCGCCGGCTGAACTGGTACAAAGAAAACACAACTATGCTATTGTCGATGAGGTTGACTCCGTATTAGTCGATGATGCCCGTACACCGTTAATCATTTCCGGTCCGGTTCCGCAGGGAGATCGTCATGAATTTAACGAACTAAAACCAAAAGTAGAAAACTTATACAGCCTTCAAAGACAATTGGCAAACGGATTCTTAACCGAAGCAAAACGTCTGTTAAAAGAAGGAAATACAAAAGACGGTGGTTTCCAGTTATTAAGAGCGCACCGTGCTTTACCAAAAAATAAAGCTTTAATTAAATTCCTGAGTGAGGAAGGAATGAAACAAATCCTTCAGAAAACAGAGAATCAATACATGGCAGACAACAACCGTGAGATGCCAAAAGTTGACGAAGCTTTATACTTTGTAATCGAAGAGAAAAACAATCAGGTAGAATTAACCGATAACGGAATCAAATTCCTTTCTAAAGATACAGACGAAACGTTCTTTATCTTACCGGATATCGGAACGGAAATCGCTGCGATTGAAAAACAAAAACTTTCAAAAGAAGAAGAAGCCGAAGCAAAAGAAAAACTATTCCAGGATTTCGGTGTAAAAAGCGAGCGTATCCACACCTTAACACAGCTTTTAAAAGCCTATACCCTATTTGAAAAAGACACGGAATACGTTATCATGGATAACAAAATTCTGATCGTTGACGAGCAAACAGGACGTATCATGGATGGCCGTCGTTATTCTGACGGATTACACCAGGCGATTGAAGCTAAAGAAAATGTAAAAATTGAGGCGGCTACACAAACATTTGCTACGATTACCCTGCAAAACTACTTCAGAATGTACAGCAAACTATCCGGTATGACCGGTACTGCTGTAACAGAAGCAGGTGAGTTCTGGGAAATCTACAAATTAGACGTAGTTGAAATTCCTACAAACAGAGGAATTGCCCGAAAAGATAAAGAAGATCTAATCTACAGAACAGTTCGTGAAAAATTCAACGCGGTAATTGAAGACGTTGTAGAACTTTCACAGGCTGGAAGACCGGTATTGATCGGTACTACTTCGGTAGAGATCTCCGAGTTATTAAGCCGAATGCTGAAAATGCGCGGGGTTAACCACAACGTATTGAATGCGAAATTACACAAACAGGAAGCACAAATTGTTGCCGAAGCCGGTAAACCGGGAGTAGTAACAATTGCTACCAACATGGCTGGTCGTGGAACGGATATTAAATTAACCGAAGAAGTGAAAGCAGCAGGTGGTTTGGCAATTATCGGTACCGAGCGTCACGATTCCCGTCGTGTAGACCGTCAGTTAAGAGGTCGTGCAGGACGTCAGGGAGATCCGGGAAGTTCTCAGTTCTATGTTTCTCTGGAAGACAACTTAATGCGTTTGTTCGGTTCCGAAAGAGTAGCAAAAGTTATGGACAGAATGGGATTAAAAGATGGGGAAGTAATTCAGCACTCCATGATGACCAAGTCTATCGAAAGAGCTCAGAAAAAAGTGGAAGAAAACAACTTCGGTGTTCGTAAACGTTTGTTAGAATATGACGACGTTATGAATGCACAACGTGAAGTAGTTTACAAACGTAGAAAACACGCGTTACACGGAGAGCGTCTGAAAGTAGATTTAGCAAACATGATGTATGACGTTTGCGAACTAATCGTAGAACAAAACAAAGCGGCCGGAGACTATAAAAACTTCGAATTTGAACTAATCCGTTATTTCGCAATCAGTTCTCCTGTTGCAGAAAGCGACTTCGCACGATTAACAGAGCGTGAAGTAATCGGAAAAGTATATAAAGCAGCTTTACAGCATTATACTGATAAATCGGAAAGAAGTGCTAAAGAAGCATATCCGGTAATCAAAAACGTATACGAAAACAACAACGGTCAGTTTGAGCGTATTGTCGTTCCGTTTACAGACGGTATCAAATCCTTGAATGTTTACACGGATTTACAAAAAGCTTACGAAACAGAAGGAAAATCGTTAATTGGTGATTTCGAGAAAAACATCACATTAGCGATTGTGGATGAGGCCTGGAAAAAACACTTACGTAAAATGGACGAATTAAAACAATCCGTTCAGTTAGCCGTTCACGAACAAAAAGACCCGCTACTTATTTATAAGTTCGAAGCGTTCAACCTGTTCAAAAACATGTTAGACAACGTAAACAAAGAAGTAATTTCATTCCTTTTCAAAGGAGATTTACCGTCACAAAATCCAAACAACATCCAGGAAGCCGAAGAAGTACAGGTACAGGAAGAGTACACGATTTCAAAAGAAGAAGTTTTAAACTCGGAAGAAATTGCGGAGAAAAACTACCAGGCTTCACAGGCACAGCAACAACAACCGGTAACGGAAACTATTGTTCGCGATGCGCCGAAAATTAACCGTAATGACAATGTTACCATTAAACATGTCATGACCGGAAAATCAGAAACCATGAAATTCAAAAAAGCGGAGAGCCTGTTGGCTTCCGGTGAATGGGTTATTGTAAACGAATAATCTAATTTTCGAAATAGTTAAAAAAACCCGATAATCATCGGGTTTTTTTATTTTTATAATAGGCTTAACATCTTTTTTATATTTTTTCCTTACCTTTTTACAGCATAAAATTTATTGCCTATAAAATAATCCTTTAACCCTTAAATTATTAGTATGGAGTTATACTATTCTTTTTCAATTTTACTCGTTTTAGCCTCATTTTTCGCTTATTTAAACATTCGGTTTTTAAAACTGCCTTCCACTATCGGGGTAATGATAATCGCCATGATTACCTCCATTATTTTAGTTGTTTTCGGGCATATTTTCCCCGACACCTTAACCCGGTTTTCCAAACTCATCAGTGAGGTGGATTTTACCGAAGTCCTGATGGGTGCCATGTTAAACTTCCTGTTATTTGCCGGTGCAATCCACATTAACCTCGTGGATTTAAAAGAACAGCGATGGCCCATTATGGTCTTTTCCACATTTAGTGTAATCCTGTCTACGTTACTTGTAGGCGTACTGTTATACAACATATTTCCGTTATTGTCCATCGACATGCCATTCATTTATTGTTTGCTGTTTGGTGCTTTGATCTCCCCTACCGATCCTATTGCCGTTTTGGGAATCCTTAAAAATGCCAACGTTCCAAAATCGCTGGAAACAAAAGTAGCCGGAGAATCCCTTTTTAACGACGGGGTTGCCGTTGTGGTCTTTGCCGTAATTTTGCAACTGGCACAAGGCAGGGCAATTGACCTTTCATTCGGACACATTTCCTGGCTGATTATAAAAGAAGCCCTCGGCGGTTTCCTGTTGGGAATCCTGTTGGGAATCACCGCTTCCAATGCCATGCGTAAAATTGACGATTACAAGGTTTCCGTTTTAATTACCCTATCGGTAGTTATGGGCGGTTATCTTATTGCTCATACCATGCACATTTCCGGACCATTAACAATGGTAGCAGCCGGTTTGATCATTGGAAATTACGGAAAGAAAACAGCCATGTCACCCGTTACCAAAGACTACCTGAATAAATTCTGGGAACTGATCGACGAAATCATGAATGCGATTTTATTCCTTTTCATCGGATTTGAATTGCTATTGATTCCGAACATTCTCGGATATTGGCAAATCGGGTTGATCTGTATTTTACTGGTTTTATTTTCCCGCTTTTTATCCATCTGGATCCCTACGCTGGTCATTCCGTTTAAAGAGAAATTCAACCGCGGTACCATCAAGATTTTAGTCTGGGGTGGTTTAAGAGGCGGTGTTTCCATCGCGCTGGCACTTTCCATAGAAGAAGGTCCGCACAAGCAAATGATACTGGCAATTACCTATTTTGTAGTGGTCTTTTCCATCATCGTGCAGGGACTGACGATCGGAAAACTTGCCAACAGGGTTTTACCGAAAGAATAATAAAGAAAGCGGCTGTAAATACAGCCGCTTTTTTATTTAACGTTATAGCGAGTCCGGAAATATCTTCCCCGGATTCAGGATATTATTCGGGTCAAAAATAGCTTTAATGCTCTTCATTAACAGCAGCTGTTGTTTGCTGAACGCAATGTCCATAAAATTCTTTTGCACATAACCAATACCGTGCTCTCCGGATAAAGTCCCTTTTAAGGCAACGGTGAGTTCAAAAATTTCACGGATTCCTTTCGGCACTTCCGTTTTCCAGTTTTCATCCGTCATATCCCCTTTAATGATATTCACATGCAAATTACCGTCACCGGCATGTCCGTAACAAACCGATTTGAATCCGTATTTGTTCCCGATCGTTTTGATACCTTCCAATAGTCTTGGCAGCTCATATCGCGGCACAACAGTATCTTCTTCTTTATAAACCGAATTGGATTTTACCGCTTCCGCCACACCTCTTCTCATTTTCCACAAGGCATTTTTCTGGTCGTCTGTATCGGCAAAAAGAATTTCATCAATGTCAAACTGTTCCAAAACCTGCATGATTTTTTCGGCTTCGGCAAAAAGTATATCCGGATAATTACCATCAACTTCAATCAGCAGATGTGCCTGAATATCGGCTTTAACGGCTACATTTAAACCGTCAATAAATTTCAGTGTCCAGTCAATCGCATCCCGCTCCATAAACTCCAGCGCACTCGGAACGATACCGGCTCTGAAAATGGCAGAAACCGCTTCACATGCCTGCCCTGCTTTATAAAAAGGAACCAGCATCAGGACATTGTGATTGTTTTTCGGCAGCAGCTTTAAAACAATTTTGGTAACGATACCCAGCGTCCCTTCACTGCCCACCATGAGCTGTGTCAGGTTATAACCGGTAGAATTTTTTAAAGTATTCGCCCCGGTCCAGATTATCTCACCGGTTGGCAAAACCACTTCCAGATTTAGCACATAATCTTTTGTAACTCCATATTTTACCGCTCTGGCACCACCTGCATTTTCGGCTACATTACCGCCAATAAAACAGCTTCCCCTGCTGCTCGGATCAACCGGGTAAAACAAGCCTTTCTCCAGAACAGTATCCTGTAAAACCTGCGTAATTACAGCCGGTTCGGTGATAACCTGTAAGTTTCTTTCATCAATTTCCAGAATCCTGTTCAATCTTTCGGTTGAAATCGCAATTCCGCCGTGAATGCTCAAAGCGCCTCCGCTCAGTCCCGTTCTGCCGCCAATTGGAACAACCGGGATCTTATAGTCATTGGCAATTTTTACAATCGCGGAAATTTCCTGGGCCGAAGCCGGTTTTACCACGACATGGGGCGGAAAAACAAAATCTTCGGTTTCGTCATGTCCGTAGCTATTACGGGTTTCATCATCGGTAAAAACAAAAGAAACACCTGTTATCTCTTGAAGTTTTGCTATTATTTCGGGAGTCATTGTTATCATTTTATACGGTGAAATTACCTATTTCTTCTTAATATTCGGAAGGAAATAAGCAATAAGTCCAATCAAAGGTAAAAACGCACAGATCTGGTAAACATACGTAATACTTGTTTTATCTGCTAAACACCCCAGTATAGCCGAACCTAATCCGCCCATACCGAATGCAAATCCGTAGAATAAACCGGAAACCATGCCCAGTTTTTTAGGCAGTAATTCCTGCGCATATACCAGAATTGCCGGGAAAGCTGACGATAAAATCACCCCGATAACCATCGAAAGCACACCGGTCCAGAATAAATTGGCAAAAGGCAGCATCAGTGTAAAGGGTGCTACACCCAGAACCGAAAACCAGATCACGTATTTTCGTCCGAATTTATCGCCTAACGGTCCACCCAAAAGGGTTCCGGCCGCTACCGACATCAGGAATAAGAACAAATGGAATTGCGCATCCTGAACCGAAACATGGAACTTATCCATCAGGTAAAAAGTAAAATAACTGGACATACTCGCCGTATAAAAGAACTTTGAGAAAATCAGCAATAACAGGATAATGATGGAAAAGGTAACCTGGGTCTGCGAAAGATTGTGCAATATTTCAGGTTCCGTTTTTTTCGATTTACGAAGGCTCAGGTGATCGCGGTACCAAAAAGCAATTTTACTTAAAACGAACATGGCAATAATGGCAAAGATCAGGAACCACAAGATGTACAGCTGACTTTTAGGAACAACAAATATGGCTACCAATAACGGTCCGATTGCTGTTCCGGCGTTTCCGCCAATCTGAAAAATCGACTGTGCCAGTCCGCGTTTTCCGCCCGATGCCAGATACGATACCCGTGATGATTCCGGATGAAAAATGGACGACCCGATACCAACCAGTACAACTGCCAGCAAGATCAGGTAGAAATTCGCGGCATAGGATAAAACCACAATTCCGGCGATGGTGAACAACATACCGTACAACTGCGAAAACGGTTTGGGGTTTTTATCGGTATAGAAGCCTACAAATGGCTGTAAAATCGAAGCAGCCATCTGATATGAGAACGTAATCAGTCCGATCTGTGTGAACGACAAATTGAAATTATCTTTTAAAATCGGATATACCGAAGGGATCACCGCCTGCAGCAAATCGTTCAGTAAATGGGCAAAACTGATCGAAAATAGTATGGAATAAGCTGTTTTTTGTGCCAGTTCTTTGGATTCAACAGCTGTTATCGTAATATCATTCGTTTTCATATAACGCTATAATTATTTTATTTTTTTAGAGGAATCGCCACCGGAGCCAGTTTTCCTTTTTTGACTTTTGCATTCAGCTGCATGACAATCATAAAGGCTAAAATTCCGGACAAGGCCATTCCGAAAATCATCGGGAACAGGGTTTCATTGTGCAGGGCACTCACAACTGCCGAGAGTATTGCGCCGCTAACCATTTGTATAAACCCGATTAAAGCAGAGGCGCTTCCCGCATTTTCTGTAAAAGGAGCCAATGCCATAGCAGTACTATTGGGTACCAGTAATCCCAAACAGAACAAAAATGTAAACAGATGGGCTATCAAAACGCCGGTAGTAATCAGCTCACTCTGGAACAATACGATTAAGGATACGGCAACAATGAACAGTGTACAGGAAGACAACGTGATGATCTGCAGGGACGAAAA
Source organism: Flavobacterium sp. 40-81 (assembly GCF_001898245.1). Lineage (NCBI taxonomy): Bacteria > Pseudomonadati > Bacteroidota > Flavobacteriia > Flavobacteriales > Flavobacteriaceae > Flavobacterium > Flavobacterium sp. 40-81. Next base: position 35,083 of record NZ_MKTM01000023.1, on the reverse strand, counting down.
CCGCTTCAACAGCAAACGGTTAAGCTGACTGCCCAGTATAAAGCCCATCGCGTTTGTACCGAAAACCCAGCCGTACTGCGCTTCCGTCAAACCGAAATATTTCATAAAAACAAAAGGCGAACCGCTGATATAAGCAAACATCCCGGCCATGGCAATACTGCCTGAAAAAGCATAGAACAGAAATGTTTTTTCGTTAAAAACCGTTTTATAATCCTGAATCACATTTTTAAAATTCAGCGGTTTATCGTTTGCTTCCTTTTGACTTTCCGGCAAATAAAAATATACTGCCAGCGTCAAAATAAAACCGAATGCCGTTAGAAAATAAAATATCGTCCTCCAGGTCGAAACGGTCAATACCCATCCGCCTATTGAAGGCGCCAGTATGGGTGCGACACCCACTATCAGCATTAAAATCGAGAAAATTTTAGCAATTTCCGCTACCGGAAACAAATCCCTTACCACGGCACGCCCCACAACCATTCCTACGCAACCACCTAAAGCCAGGATTACCCGCATTGTGATGAGCCACGAAATCGAAGGCGATAAGGCACAGCCAACGGAAGCCAGCATAAAAACACTCAATCCGAAAAGCAGTGGTTTCTTTCTTCCGAATTTATCCGTTATCGGGCCGTAAAAAAGCTGTCCGATACTGATTCCGATAAAATAACTGGTTAAGGACAAGGTTACCTGTGCAATATCGGTTTGCAGTCCTTTTGCGATGGCCGGGAAAGCCGGTAAATACATGTCGATACTAAATGGGGCTAAAGCTGATAAGCCGGCAAGAATAAAGAGAATCGTGTATTTCTGTTTAAAAGTCATCTTCATTTTTAAATTTCAACGTGCAAATTTCGGCAATAGTTCGGAGATTAGCCGTACTAAATTATCTTAAAAAAATGCCAAAATATTTTTTTATTCCGATAGACATCATAAATTTGTAACATATTTTATTACAGTTATGATTAGCGGAAAATTTGCAATTACAACCCACATTTTAACTTTACTGGCGAAATTCCCCGAAGAATACCTGGCATCCGATTATATTGCCGGAAGCCTGAATATTCATCCGGTTTTGGTGCGTAAAGAAATTGCAAATCTTAAAAAGAACCATTTGGTGGAAAGCCGTGAAGGGAAATACGGCGGTACCAAACTGCTCAAATCGCCCGAAGCCATCTCTATGGAAGAGATTTTCAATATCACTTTCGAAAAGGTCAACTTCGGTTTTTCTAAAAATGATCCCAACCCGCTTTGTCCGGTTGGCAAACAAATCAACACTAATCTGACGCATTTATATGACGATATTAACGATTCCATTATCAGCAAATTAAAGACAATTTCGCTGGCAGAATTCAGTGAAAAATTCTGACCGGTTTTTTTTACCCAAAACTGTAACAAATTTTATTATATATTAATTTTATATCTATGAAAATAGCAATCATCGGAGCCACAGGATTTGTAGGCTCAAACATTTTAAAAGAAATAGCAGGCCGTAACCACGAGGTAACCGCCATTGCCCGAAATCCGAAAACTTCGGAAGCACAAAATATCAGCTGGGTAAAAGCGGATATTTTTAATGCCGCAGAACTGGCGTCTGTTTTGGCCGGAAACGATATCGTGATCAGTGCCTACAATTCCGGGTGGACCAACCCGGACCTGTATAATGATTTTATTGCCGGTTCCAGATCCATACAGGAAGCTGTAAAAAAATCAGGCGTAAACCGTTTTATCGTAATTGGCGGTGCCGGAAGCTTATTTGTAGCGCCTGGTTTACAAGCTGTTGACACACCTGATTTTCCGAAAGAATATTATGCCGGTGCCTCAGCCGCAAGAGATTACCTGAACATCTTAAAAGAGGAAAAAGAACTGGATTGGGCTTTCTTTAGTCCGGCATTCGAAATGCACCAGGGAATCACCACCGGAAGAACCGGTAAATACCGTTTGGGCTTAGACAATCCGGTTTTTGACGACAACCAGAGAAGTATTCTTTCTGTTGAAGATTTAGCCGTTGTTATTGCCGATGAGGCAGAAACACCGAAACACCACCAGGTACGCTTTACAGCAGCATATTAATTCCTTCTTTTTTTATACTAAAAGTGCACATTGTCAATTTGAGCTTGAACAGTGTGCACTTTTTCTTTAATTTTACCATTCAAATTTATTCCAGTGGCTCAAAAGAAAATGCATCCTTCCGCTTTACACGAAAAAGACGGCATCGAACAACCTGAAATTATCAGTTCGGCTTCCGTTTCCCAGATTCAGCAATTTCGCCGTAAGCAGCCGTCTGCCCAGCAATTGATAGACGGTATCCTGAAAGGAGACAAAATCGCCCTGAGCCGCGCCATTACCCTTGTGGAAAGTACCAGCCCTGCCCATCTGGAAAAGGCAAATGAGGTCATCAAAGCTTGTTTGCCGCATGCCAATCAATCGGTTCGCGTAGGCATTACCGGAGTTCCCGGTGTTGGAAAAAGTACTTTTATTGAAGCTTTTGGTAAATACCTGACCAGTTTAGGAAAAAAAGTAGCGGTTCTTGCTGTCGATCCGAGCAGTTCGCTGTCGCACGGCAGTATTTTAGGCGATAAAACGCGGATGGAAGAACTGGTAAAGGATGAAAATGCCTATATCCGCCCTTCTGCTTCCGGAGAAAGCCTGGGTGGTGTAGCCCGTAAAACAAGGGAAACGATCATTCTTTGTGAAGCCTGCGGATTTGATACCATCCTGATAGAAACCGTTGGTGTGGGCCAGAGCGAAACAGCCGTACACAGTATGGTGGATTTCTTCTTACTGCTCAATTTAGCCGGAGCCGGCGATGAACTGCAGGGAATCAAACGCGGTATTATGGAAATGGCTGATGCGATTGTGATCAATAAAGCCGATGGCGACAACATCAAACGTGCCCGTCTCGCTAAAACGGAATACAATCGTGCCTTACACCTTTTCCCAATGAAAAATTCCGGCTGGTCGCCTAAAGTAACTACTTGCAGCGCACTGACAAATGAAGGCATTGCCGATGTATGGGATACCATAACAGCTTATTTCCAGCTAACGCAGGACAATGACTATTTCAGTAAAAAACGCAGGGAACAAAATCAGTACTGGTTACTGGAAACCATCAACGAACAGCTGAAACGCAACTTTTACAATCATCCGGATATCCAGATATTACTGGACGAAAACAAAAAAGCGGTGCAAAACAATGAAATATCACCGTTTGCAGCCGCTCAGTTATTATTGGAAAAGTATTTTAAATAACCGGTTCGTTATTCTTCATAACGTTCCATCTCTCTGTCGTAAAATTCTCCGGCAAGAGTGATTAATTTCTCCATTTCCGCTTCCAGTTCATCTTCCTCTTCTTCATCCAGTTCTTCCAGGAACTCGATTTCATCATCTTTAAGGTTGATCAAAAAACGGGGATATTCCAGGTGAATGATAAAAATATCATCCGGAAAATCAGTGTTATCGGCCAATACAAATTTTGGTAATTCCATGTTCAATACGTATTTATGTCTTTTTAATTAACTATTTCTGCCTGTCTTGCTTTATCTTCCAAAAGCAGTTTGTTCGTCAGGCGGCTAAAACGAAGATACAAAAATATTGCGGCTATCGTTAAACCTGCTAACAATCCGATCCAGATACCCACACCGCCCAGTTTGGTGTACAATCCCAGATAAATAGAGATCGGGAAACCAATAACCCAATAGGCTACAAAAGTGATGTACATTGGTATTTTAACATCCTGTATGCCTCGCAAAGCTCCCAGAACCACTACCTGTACACCATCGGAAATCTGGAAAACCGCAGCCACCAATAACAAATGGGAAGCAATCAGGATAACCTCAGCCGTGTCTTTCAGGTGCAGGGCATTTTCCACGTTTACAAACAAACCCGGTAAAACTTTATGCAGTGCAATAAACAACAAGGCAAATACCGTTTCAATCACCACGGCCAGCAGGAATATGGAACGGGCAACAATCTGCAGTTTTTTATAATCCTGCATACCTTTCTGATTGCCGACTCTCACCATTCCGGCAACACTCAGTCCGGATGCAAACATAAAGGTCAGGGAAGCCATACTCAACGCAATCTGGTTTGCAGCCTGGCTGGTTGTCCCCAATCGGCCGGAAAGCCATATTGCACCGGTAAACAAGGCTACTTCAAAAAACATCTGCATGGAAGAAGGCAAGCCCAATCCTACAATCTTATTGATCATGGTTTTCCGGATCTCTCCAAAGCTGAAGTTTTCAAAATATGGTTTGAATTTTTCTTTTGCTTTCAAAGCATAATGCATGTAAATGAGCATCACAAACCGGGAGGAAACAGTACCTACCGCTGCGCCTACAATTCCCATTTTGGGGAAAATCCAGATCCCGTAAATCAGGAAATAATTGATAATCAAGTGTACCACATTACACAAAATGGTGGCCCACATGGCATATTTGGTTTCCGATTTCCCATCGGCAAATTGTTTGTATCCCTGGAAGATGATTAACGGAATCAATGAAAAAGCGACAATATCTAAAAACGGTTTCGCCATTTCAACAACCTCGGCAGGCTGTCCCATATAACTGATGATCGGTTTGGAAAAATAGATCAGGGTAAACAGCGAAATTCCCAGAATAGTACACAGGAACAAACCGTGATGAAATACACTTCTCCCCTTTTCAATACTCTTTTCACCATCGGCTTCTGCAATTAACGGTGTAATCGCTGTAGAAAAACCGATTCCCAGAGACATGGCGATAAAAACAAAACTATTTCCTAAAGAAACGGCAGCCAATTCGGTTGGTCCTAATTTACCAACCATAATGTTATCTACAATTCCTACAAGTGTGTGCCCGAGCATTCCTAGAATAATAGGATAGGCTAATTTTAAATTATATCTGAACTCTTTTGTGTATACCGACAATCTCATTTTCTCCACATTTCCGGCAAAGGTAAGAACTTGCTTCTCCATAAAATAAACAAAAAACTTAATTTTTTAGCCTTTCCAAAAAACATTACAAAAACCTAACAACCAAACAGATAACACTATTTATGATGTATTTTTATATTAATTTAACATAAAATTATCTTTTGAGGCAAAACAAAATGGCGCAATTATTGTTTGAATAGCAAATGTTAAACATTAAACGTATTCATTATGAAAAATGTAAAAAAGCTTTTAGGACTGACTGCGATAGCTGCAGCACTATTCTTTTCCACAGATTCCCAGGCACAGACTCAGGGGTATGAAAAAGGATGGCGACTTGGGTTTGGGTTAAACGGAGGTATTCCAATTAACAGCGCGTATGATTTCAGTTTGGGGGCTGATGCAAGGCTGCAATACGATTTGACGCAAAAAACTTCATTGGCAGCAACTACGGGGTACACCCATTTGTTCAATAAAGAAAAAGATGCGGGCTTTATTCCTGCAAAATTAGGATTCAAATCCTTTTTAGGGGACCAGATTTATGTTTTGGGTGAAGTGGGTGCCGGAATCGGGGTGAACGATGGCATGGGTACTTCCTTTTTATGGGCTCCCGGTGTTGGTATCGCCACCAAAAACATCGATATCAGCTTACGATACGAAGATTATAACCATTTCAATACAGGACAGCTTTCGCTTCGACTGGCCTATGGTTTTAAATTATAATAGGAAAAAGGTGATGTTTTTTTAACTGATTTTTAAAAAATGTTAAAAAAATATCACTACCTTTAAAGTGTATTTCTTGAAAAATAGTCATAAACTTTAAATCAATTCCCATGAAAAAAGTAATCCTTGCCGTTGCATGTATAGCATTGACAATGACATCCTGTAAAAAGGAAAACAAAGCGGAAAGTACTGGCGCAGAGACAGAAATGAAAGGAACGACAGTACCGGAAAAAAGCAGTGAGAATTTATTGGACTGGAGCGGAACCTATATAGGCGTTACTCCTTGTGCCGATTGTGAAGGTATTGAAACATCCATTACTGTAAATGAAGACAAAACTTTTGCGATGTCAACAAAATACCTGGGTAAGGGCAATGATATTTTTCAGATAACAGGTACTTTTTCATGGAGCAGTGATGGCAGCACCATCAAGTTAGACAATATCAAAAACGGTCCGAGCCAGTTCCTTGTCAGCGCCAATCAACTGATCATGCTGGATATGAACGGTAACAAAATTACGGGAGCATTAGCTAAAAAATATGTTCTCAACAAACAAATGTAACAGATATGAAAAAAATAGTATTAGCCTTAGTAACCTTCGCTTTTATCACTGTAGGATGTAATTCTTATAAAAAAGCCGATACAGCCGTTGCCTTAGAAGGCACGAAATGGAAACTGACCGAATTAATGGGTAAACCCGTAACCACAACAAAAAACGGTAAAGACATTTACCTGCAACTGAACAAAGAGGATCATCGTGTTTCCGGATTCAGCGGATGTAATGGCTTTGGCGGAACCTATGAATTGAAAGAAGGAAGCCGTATCTCGCTTTCCCATTTAATGGGTACGCTTATGGCTTGTGAAGACATGACAACAGAAAGTGAATTTTTAAAAGCCTTACAAACGGTAGACAACTACAATCATAACGGTAAAACCCTGCAGCTCAACCGTGCCCGAATGGCACCGCTGGCGAAGTTTGAAGCCGTAAAATAAATAAAAAAAACGCCTTATAAGTAAGGCGTTTTTTATGCTTATTCTTTTCCCAGCTGTTCAATATAAACGGCTATATTCTTTTTAATTTCAGGATCCAGCTCCGGTTCTTTGATATCGGTATATTTCTCCATTTCATCCAATATTGTTTTGGCAACGATATAACGGCAGGTTTCTTTATTATCTGCAGGAACTATATACCAGGGCGCATGCTTTTTGGAAGTATTATTGATAACTTCTTCATAATATTCCTGATATTGCTCCCACAAAGCCCTTTCTTTTAAATCTCCGGGGGAAAATTTCCAATTGTGGTCTTCAATATTCAGGCGTCTTAACAATCGCAGGCGCTGTTCTTCCTTACTCAGATGCAGGTAGAATTTCAGGACAATAATCCCGTTCCGGGTAATATGCTTTTCAAAATTATTGATCTGCTCATAGCGGTCTTCCCAAAAATCTTCCGGGATGTCTTCCACCCTTTCAATACCCGGTAAATTTTCATTGAGTATGTATTCAGGATGCACTCTTGTAACCAGTACATTTTCATAATGCGTTCTGTTAAAAACCGAAAACTTGCCTTTTTCCGGAAGCGCTAAATAATGGCGCCATAAATAATCGTGTTCCAGTTCTGTGGAATTTGGCGTTTTAAAACTATGCACCACTACACCGCGGGAATTAAATTCCTTAAAAACCTCACGGATCAGGCTGTCTTTCCCCGAAGTATCCATTCCCTGCAGACAGATCAGCACACCATAACGGTTATGGGCATACATTTTATCCTGAAGCCTGCTTAGTTTTTCCCTTGTTTTTTCCAATGCTTTCGACTTCTTTTTCTCTGAAGTATCAACATTGTACACCGTGGGTATATCGGATAATTTTATTTTTTTATCCACTCTAAAATCATCACATTTAATATTCTTCATAGCACTGGACTTTTACATTTCTATAAAAATAAGAATATTTTTAATCCGACTGCTGTAATTTCAGGCGACTTTTTTCCTTATTCTGGAAATATTGCAGTACTTTGAACACAGCAAATTCAACAGCAAAATCATGAATAGATTCACATTGGAATTACTCTTTCAAATTATCGGAGTAGGTTCGGCATCCGGTTTGTTTTTTAAGGACAATACGTTAAACATCATTAGCGACAACAGTTCTTATTTATATGAATACCAACTGAAATCTTCCGAACTGAAACGCCATCCGTTAGCGGATAATCCGGCTGAGAACATTGCTAAAAAAATCAAACCAGATTTTGAAGCAATAGCGTCCTATGCGGACACGCTTTATCTTTTTGGTTCCGGTTCGACACAAAACCGAAACAAAATGGTAAAAGTTAATGCTAAAACAAAAGAAGTCATTTCCGAAACCGATCTTTCCGATCTGTACCTGGCTATGCAAAGTTTTGCCGCCATCAGTCCGGAAAATTTCAACATTGAAGGAGTTGCCTATACCGGGGAAAGCTGGTACTTTTTTAACCGCGGCAACGGAAGTTCCGGGAAAAATATCGTTTTTACCATCCAGGGCAAAAACCTTATCGATGATTTCAGCATTATTTTCAGCGAATTGAAATTGCCAAAAATTAAAGGTGTCCGTACCGGGTTTACCGATGCTGTACACGTGAATGATAAGCTATACTTTTTGGCAGCTGCCGAAAACACGACCTCAACCTATAATGACGGTGCCGTTTTGGGAAGCGTTATCGGCTGTATTGATATTGAAAAGATGAAAGTTGATTTTACCCGAAAAATCACCGATACGCATAAGTTTGAAGGTTTAACCCTTTACCGCCAGTCGGCTGATGATATTACCTTCCTGCTATGTGAAGACAATGACACCGACAAACTACAGGCAGACATTTACCAATTAAGCCTGAAAAAATAAATTCCGGCACACCCGCAAAATCAAAAAAGGCATGGAGGATAACTTCATGCCTTTTTTTAATCTGCTGTTACAGTCAGCATCTTTATAACAATACCATTCAAAATGCGATTAAATCTGTGATTATTAACCAAAAAATCACAACTCAGGAATCGTTTTTAGAAAAATATATCTTACATTTATAGGAACGTATTTCTTATAAAAAAATGTTAATAACAAGAAAAATAAGGAATTAGCCGGTAAAAGTTGCTATTTTTGTAGTTGTTTAAACAACTATTGTCATGGAAACTATTTTTACAACAGAAAATTTATACAATATATTATCCGGAAGAATACAGTCGGCTTTTAACCGGGCTTTGCTGAATAATTTCAAGGCTAACAATATTGGCTTAACAAAAGAGAAATGGTCCATACTGGCAGTACTCTGGAAAAATGACGGTTGTTCCCAGCAGGTACTTGCCGATGAAACCTATAGGGATAAACCAAGCATTACCCGTTTAGTAGACAATCTTGAAAAAGAAGGATTGGTGACCCGCAAACCGGACGCCAAAGACCGTCGCCTGAACCTGATTTTCCTGACCGACAAAGGAAAATCTATTGAAAATACGGTTATGAAAGTAGTCGATGCTACCGTGAATGAAGCGGTAAAGGGCATCGATCCGGATGAACTCCGCATTGTCCGGGAGACTTTCTTAAAAATATACGATAACCTCGAAATAAAGAAATAAGATGAAAAAAAACATACTCCTTTCCTTCGTTTCGCTATTCCTGTTTTTCCAGGCTCATGCCCAGATTGAAGTGTCTACTTCACTGGAGGATGCCATTACCAAAGCCATTGAAAAAAGCAGTTCGCTAAAAAATAAAAATCTTGAAGTTGAAAAGCTGAATCTTCAGAAAAAAAGTGTCTGGAACAAATACATTCCCACCGTTGAAGCCACAGCACTTTATATGTACTTTGACAACCGGCTGACGGTTGATTTTCCAACCGTAAACGTACCCATTGTCAATTATCCGTTGCTGGAAGGCAAAACTTCCTTTGACAATTATGGCAATATTTTCCACGGCGGTATCATGGCAAAAACGGTTTTGTTCAGCGGTTTTCAAATTCCGAACGGCGCCAAAGCCATCGAACAGAAAGCCATCGGGACTGCCTACCTGACGGAGTCTGAAAAAGACGGCATCATCAAAGATGTAATCAATACTTTCGACCAGCTGGCACTTTTAAACGAAGTGGAACAACTGATCAACGACAGCGAGAAAAGACTCAATGCCGAAACACTGCGCGTTAGCAGAGCAATCGAACAGGGACTTGCCATTCCGTATGACCGGGATAAAATCAAGCTGGCCACACTGGAACTGAGTTCGAAAAAGATAGAACTGGAAGGAAAACGAAAAGTTGTCTATAAAAAGATCAATTACCTTACCGGTTATTCCGATAGTGAGATCAAAAACGTTCAGTACAATCTGGTTCCCTATCTCATCCAGGATGAAAACCTGAGCACCGAAAACAAACAGGAAATCAAAGCGTTGCAATCGTTCAAATCGGCTTATGAATATGCGCTGAAAAAAGAAAAAGGAACCTATTTACCCACTTTGGGTGCTTTTGGCGGGATGACCTATTCCAGTTTATTTGACGCCAATGCGACCACGCCGCCGCTTCCGTTGCTGAACCAGCCGCTGAATCTGGGTTTAAATGAGCTGACCATCAGCCAGAACTGGATTATCGGTGCTGCCTTAAAATGGGAATTATTCAGCGGGTTTGAACGAAAACACAAAGTACACGAAGCCAAGATCAATATTGAACAGGTACAGAACCAGATAGATGATACCAAAGAAAAACTGCAACTGCTTCTGGAAAACAATTTCGTCAATTACACGGTACTGAATCAGAAAACAGCAATCGCCAGCCAGCAGGAAAAGGTAGCCGGCAACAACCTGAATCTGGCTGTCAAACAGTATAAAGAAGGCTTAATCAATATTTCAGAACGCCTGGAAGCCGAGAACGATTTGTACAAAGCTTCTTTAAACAAAGTAAACACTTTAATCGAGCAGCGTTTAGCCGCCATCGAAACCATAATAGCAACCGGGGAACTAACCAAACAGTTATCCAAATAAAATCAGGAACCTATGAGACAATTAATCACTTTACTGACACTAACCGCCTTAATCATTGGATGTGGTCAATCAAAAAATGATGGAAAAATCCAGGGCAAAGTCGAAAAAGAACAAATTGCCGTGGTGAGCAAGATTCCTGGAAAAATACTAAAGGTCTTCGTTAAAGAAGGCGATCTGGTCAAAAAAGGCGATACGCTGGCATTGTTGGATATTCCGGAAGTAGACGCTAAAAAAAATCAGGCGGAAGGTGCTGTGGTTTCCGCCAAAGCACAATATAAAATGGCGGTAAAAGGCGCTACCGACAACCAGATCAAACAGCTGGAAGCCAAACAAAAAGCCTTAAAGGAACAATATGATTTTGCACAAAAATCCATCCGCCGGTTGAGTAATATGCTCAAAGACTCATTGGTGTCGCAGCAAACCTATGACGAGGCTTTTGCCAAATATCAGGGTGCCCAATCGCAGTACATTGCCGTTCAGGCTGAACTTGACGATGCCCGAAGAGGGGCGCGAATTGAACAGCAAACAATGGCTTTAGGCCAACAGGACCGCGCACTTGGCGCGTTGCAGGAAGTGGAAACAGCCGACAAGGAACGCTATATCATCGCCCCGCAGGATATGAGCATTGAAACCATTACGCTCAATGTAGGCGAATTAGCCTTACCGGGTTATACCCTGTTTAACGGCTATCTGGACAATACTACTTATTTCCGTTTTACCTTACCGGAAAGCCAGCTGGATAAAGTAAAAAAAGGTCAGGAGCTGTCCGTATATGTCCCGTATAAAAAGAAAGAAATAAAAGGCAGGGTTTCTACCATAAAACAATTGGGAGCCTACGGCAATATCGCTACCGCCTATCCGGATTATGAAATGCAGGAAAGCCTGTTTGAAATCAGGATTACGCCTGTAGACGTTAACGCGTCAAAAGAGCTGATTACCAAAACCACAGTAACCTTATCCTTATAATTATGGAAAACTTTTGGTCCCTTTTTAAAAGAGAGTTCCGGTTCTTCTGGCAAAATAAGGTCCTTCGGTTATTGTTTATCGGAGCACCGCTTTTATACGGTATCTTATTGGGTTATGTTTACGGTAAAGGTAAGGTAACCGACCTGCCGATTGTAGTGGTAGATGAAGACCGCAGCGAGATGAGTGCGAAAGCCATTCAGATGTTTGAAGACAATGAGGTCCTGAATGTTGCCGCAACGCTGTATGATCAGAACAATTTATCAAAAGTCACCATCGACAAAGAAGCTGCCTGTGTGGTCATGATCCCGAAAGGGTTTGAAAAGAAGGTACTCACTAAAAAGTATCCGGAAATCATTACGATCGTCAACACTTCAAATGTGCTGACGGCCAATTATGCTTCTTCGGCTTTACAGGTCTGCCTGGGTACTTTAAAAGCCGGCGTGCAGATTGAAACCCTGCGCAAGCAAGGTACTCCCGAAAACCTCGTCATGACGCAATACGAACCGTTCAGAACGACTTTTATCAAAAAATACAACCGCAGCACGAATTATATGTATTTCCTCTGGCCGGGCGTACTGGCAACCGTTTTACAGCAGGTTTTACTGTTAGGGCTTGCGCTATCGTTTGCCTCCGAGTATGAAAACGGAACATTCCGGGAACTGGTTCAGAAATGTCCGTCCCTGTTAAAGCTGATGGCTGTTAAAATCATTCCGTATCTGCTTATGAGTTTCGGATTATGGATCCTGTACTGGCTGTTTACATTATGGTTCCGGATTCCGTTTTTTGACAACCTGTTACCGCTTACTTTTGTGGCCGGCATCTTTGTGATTTCCGTCTGCTTTATCGGCATACTGGTTAGCATACTGGTTCCGAACCAGCTTAAAGCAACCGAAATTTTAATGGTAATTGCCACACCCAGTTTTATTTTGAGTGGTTTTACGTGGCCTTTAAGCCAGATGCCGTTTTGGGTGCAATGTGTTGCCGATGTGATTCCGCTGACGCATTTCCTGAAGGCTTTCCGGATACTGATTATCGAAAACGGGGAGTTATCCCAAACGGTTAGTGCGCTGCGCAACATGATTATCATCGGGCTCGTTTGCGGGATTGCATCCTATATTGCCTTATACTACAAACGAAAAAGCATTTTGAAAAACGAATAAAAAAGGGCGGTTATTAGATTAACCGCCCTTTTTATTATATTCCCTGAATAGCTTATTTTTCAATCTCTCTCAGGTTTTCCATTTTCTTTAATTCCAGGAATCCTTTAATATCTTCAAAGTGTTCTTTAACTCTTTTGTTTCCGAATTCGAATACTTTTGTCGCCAGTCCGTCCAGGAAGTCACGGTCGTGCGATACCAGGATCAGCGTTCCGTCAAAATCTTTTAACGCATCTTTGATAATATCCTTGGTTTTCATATCCAGATGGTTCGTAGGCTCATCCAGAATCAGGACATTAACCGGCTCCAGCAACAGTTTGATCATTGCCAGACGGGTTTTTTCTCCTCCGGACAATACTTTTACTTTTTTAGTGGTGTTGTCACCGCTAAACATAAATGCTCCTAACAAATCCTTGATCTTGGTACGGATGTCACCCACGGCAATATGGTCGATTGTTTCAAAAACAGTTACGTTCTCGTCCAATAATGACGCCTGGTTCTGTGCGAAGTATCCGATCTTAACATTGTGTCCCACTTCCAGTTTTCCTTCAAAGTTAATTTCGTTCATGATCGCTTTGATCATCGTCGATTTTCCTTCTCCGTTTTTCCCTACAAAGGCTACTTTCTCCCCTCTTTCAATAACCATATTGGCATCGTTAAAAACCACATGGTTGTCATAGGCTTTGGACAATCCTTCCACAACTACCGGATATTGCCCGGAACGCGGTGAGGGCGGGAATTTTAAACGCAGTGCCGAAGTATCCACTTCGTCTACCTCTACAATTTCCAGTTTTTCCAGCATCTTCACACGGGATTGTACCTGTAAGGTTTTGGAATAGGTTCCTTTAAAACGGTCAATAAATTCCTGTGTTTCCGCGATCATTTTTTGCTGTTCATCGTATGCTTTTTGCTGGTGCACGCGACGGTCTTTACGCAATTCCAGATAATCGGAATATTTGGCTTTATAATCATAGATACGTCCCATTGTTACTTCAATAGTACGATTGGTAATGTTATCAACAAAAGCACGGTCGTGGGAAATTACCATTACTGCTTTGGCAGAATTGATCAGGAAATCTTCCAGCCACTGGATACTTTCAATATCCATGTGGTTCGTTGGCTCATCCAGTAAAATCAAATCGGGTTTCTGCAATAAGATTTTTGCCAGCTCGATTCTCATTCTCCATCCACCACTGAACTCCGAAGTAGGTCTTGTAAAATCTTCTCTTACAAATCCCAAACCTTTCAGTACTTTTTCGATTTCCGCTTCGTAGTTTACTTCTTCAATCGAATAGAATTTCTCACTTAACTCGGAAACTCTTTCAATTAATTTCATGTACTCGTCACTTTCATAATCCGTACGAACGGTTAACTGTTCGTTAATGACATCAATTTCATTTTTCATTTCGAAAATGGTGGCAAATGCTTTGGAAGTTTCTTCAAAAACGGTCGCATCATCTTTCGTTAATAAATGCTGTGGCAAATAGGCTATTACGGCTTCTTTGGGTGCAGAAATATTTCCTGTTGAAGGTTTGTTCACACCTGCAATAATTTTAAGTAAAGTAGATTTTCCAGCTCCGTTTTTACCCATTAAAGCTATCTTATCATTTTCATTGATGGCGAAAGTCACATCACTGAATAATGTGGTTCCTCCAAATTGTACCGAAATATCGTTAACTGTAATCATTGTATGGTTTTATGAATGTGTTATGCTTTTTATTTTTAAAGGCGCAAAGATAGTTTTTATTGAACAGTTATTCAGTTTCTTAACAGCAGAGTTTACAGCTTTTTTATTCTTTACTGAAATTTCCGGCTGTTTGAAAAACGAAAGCCGGCTTTATCGACCGGCTTTTGTTGTACTACTGTATTCTTCTGGCTATCCAAGACTCATCCTGAAGGCTTCAATAACGGGATTTGCTTTTGCAAAATAAGCTTCATTGATAAACACTTCAACCGCCAGGCCTTTTGCTCCGGCACCGCTCACTTTTGCCGTTTGAACATTGTTTTTAACAATGGTATCCACGCCGGCTTCTTCCAGTTTTGTTTGCAAAGTGAGTGCTAAAGTTTCACCCCCTGAAAACACTTTCATCATTCCCATAATTATATGTATAAATTTTCGTCTTCATCCTCTTCATAATCGTCTACACCGAACAGATACGGTTCGATCATGATTTTATCAGCCAGCACTTCTACTCTTTCGGTCAGGTTTTCCGAGAAGAACAAACGCTGTGTTTTTTCAATACTGCTCGACAGGCGCAATACGATGGCATCCATACGCAGTTTGAAAAGTTCATCGGAATCATCAATCACAAACATCTTAATCGTGTTCATGTTGAATCCTGCCGAAGAGAACATGGCATTGATTTTTGTCGGTGTCCCGATAAGAACGTCAATTCCCAGTGAAATGTGGTTTTTATCATAATCGATATCGCCTTTATCATGTGTTCCGAAAACACGAAGGTCATGGTAATTGCCAAACTTTTTAAACAGTTCAACCATTTTCAGCACTTCTTCCTTGTCTTTCACCATGATCAGGGCTCTGGTCGATTCGCCTTCGGCTTTTTCCAGTTTCTGGATAACGGTATAAACAATTGTGGTGGTTTTACCTCCTTTTGACGGCATGATAATTACCGCATCGGCTCCGCTTTTAAGGGTTCCGAAGCAGTCTTTCTGTATTTCGTTAGGCGTTTGAATCCCGTTTTCTGACAAGGCTAATGCCAGTTTTTCATTTATCTTTTTTAATTTCATCTGTATAAAGAAAGGAACAGAGGCTTGCGCTGCTGTCTTTTATTTTTTACTACTTATTGCTATTTGCTCGCGAACATTTTCACGTCATTCTCCGATATTTCCGCTCCGCCTAAAATGATTAACCGTTCAATCACATTGCGCAGTTCCCGGATATTTCCGGTCCAGTCGTATTCCTGTAACAGTTTTACTGCGGCAGCCGAAAATTTCTTTGCCGTATTTCCCTGTTCGGAAGCAATTTTTTCGGCAAAGTGTTTTACCAGCAACGGGATATCGTCTCTTCTGTCGTTTAGCGCCGGTACTTTAATTAAGATTACCGCCAGACGGTGGTATAAATCTTCTCTAAAGCGTCCTTCTTCAATTTCTTTTTTAAGGTCTTTATTGGTTGCTGCCACAATACGGACATCTACTTTTATGTCTTTATCCGCCCCTACACGGGTAATCATGTTTTCCTGTAAAGCTCTCAGTACTTTTGCCTGGGCTGGAAGGCTCATATCGCCTATTTCATCCAGGAAGATGGTTCCCTTATCGGCCGCTTCAAACTTTCCGGCACGATCCTTTACAGCCGAAGTAAAAGCTCCTTTTACGTGACCGAATAATTCACTTTCGATCAATTCGGACGGAATCGCAGCACAGTTCACTTCTATCAGCGGTGCCGCAGCCCGTTCGCTTTTTTCATGCAGCTGGTGGGCAACGAGTTCTTTCCCGGTTCCGTTAGGTCCGGTTATCAGTACCCGCGCTTCTGTGGGCGCTACTTTGTCAATAATCTCCTTGATGTGGTTAATAGGCTCGCTATTCCCGATCATCTCGTAGTTTTTACTGACTTTTTTCTTTAGTATTTTATTTTCAACAACGAGTTGTTTTCTGTCTAAGGCATTGCGGACCGTATTTAGCAAACGGTTTAAATCGGGCGGTTTGGAAATATAGTCAAATGCTCCCAAACGCATGGTATTAACCGCTGTTTCAAGATCGCCGTGTCCGGAGATCATCACCATCGGAATTTCCGGTTTTATCTTTTTTACCGCTTCCAGCACTTCTTCTCCATCCATCTTGGGCATCTTGATATCACAAAGTACCAGATCGTAATCTTCATTTTTAATCTTTTCCAATCCCTTAAGTCCGTCTTCCGCTTCTTCAACGATATAGGTATCATTCTCCTCAGACAGTATTTTTGTCAATACTCTCCGGATAGCTGCTTCGTCTTCTATTATTAATATCTTAGGCATTTTATGATTCGTTTTTGAATATTTATCTCTTGCTAAAATAGCAAAAAGCAAAATAAAGTTTGTGAAGTTTATGCTAAACTGCTTTCATCAGGCTTCATTTTGCCGGTTTATAATGGTAACCTCACTCTGCGGAAAAGGAATCGAAATTTTATGTTGCCGAAAAGCCTCTTCTATTTTAAAGCGGATCTCACTCTGAACCCTCGGTGTTCTCATTCCGTTGCCCACATAAAAGAAAACGGAAAAATTGAGGGCAGAATCTCCGAAATCTTCAAAGATCGCAATCACCTCTTTGTCTGTTAAAACGCCTTCGGTTTCCCTCACACAGTCTTCCAGTAATTTTTTAACCAGCCGCACATCACTTCCGTAAGCCACTCCCACCGATACCTGATCCCGGTTTGTACTGTTGTTCTGTGTCCAGTTAAACAGGGTTTCACTCATAAACTTATGATTCGGGATGATCATCACCCTGTCGTTACGGGTTACGGCTCTTGTTGTTCGCAACCGGATTTCCGTTACCTGTCCCACTTTTCCGTCTACTTCAATAATATCGCCAATGTGCAACGACTGGTCCAGGATCATCAGTATTCCGGAAATAATATCCTGAAAAAAGGTTTGCAATGCCAGTCCGATCCCTACAAAAAGCGCCGCCGAAGCAGTTAGAAAGACATTCATGTTCACTCCGGATGAATGGAGTGTAAACATGACTACGAACAGGTAAACGATGTATTTGAAAAACTGGAATACGCTTACAAATTTGTTTTTGTCTTCTGCCGGTATCTTCCGGGTAATTACTTTCAGGATGAATTTTAAAACGACTCCCGTCATCATTAAAGCCACCACCAGGACAATTAAATTCACCACCGAAAAATCGATATTCCTGGTGTCTATTAATTTAAATCCGAGTATGTCTTTTAATTCATCCAACATTCCTTAGTTTAATATTTTAACCATTTGAATAATTCTTTCCAGGTTGGTTTTTTACCGTACATCAGGATTCCGACTCTGTATATTTTTGATGCAAACCACACCACTAACAGGAATGTTCCGAACAGCAATGCTATGGAAAGCACTAATTGCCACCAAGGCACACCAAACGGAATCCGCATCAGCATAACTATTGGTGAGGTTAACGGTATAATGGAGAAAACCGTTGCAACGGTTCCGTGCGGATCGTTCATCACCGTGAAAAAACCAACATAAACCCCTAACATCATCGGCATCAGGATAGGCAGTAAAAATTGTTGCGAATCGGTTTCGCTATCTACTGCAGCGCCGATTGCCGCATAAAGGGAGCTGTATAAAAAGTAACCGCCAATAAAGTAGATTACAAAACAGCTTACCAGTGTTCCCAAAGGAAGGTTGAAAATTTCTCTGATATATGCCTGGATCGTTCCACCCATTTCCTGTTGTGCTGCATTCAGCATTTCCGGATCCACAGTTGCCTGCGTACCGGTCTGGATGCCAAAGAATGAGGAAACCCCAACCAACAGGATCACTCCCACTATCGCCCATATTGCAAACTGCAGAATACCGGCCAGCGAGTTCCCGATGATTTTACCCATCATCAGCTGGAAAGGTTTTACAGACGATATAATAATTTCGATAATACGGTTTGTTTTTTCTTCAATAACGCTGCGCATTACAAAGTTTCCGTAGATGATAATGAACATCATAATCAGGTAACCAAAAGCACCGCCAATAACAACTTTCATGATATTCAGCCATTTAAAACGCTCTTCTCCATTAAAGCTGGTTAAATGGATGTTGGCATTTGTTTTGGCTTTTTCAATTTTATCATAGTCAAAACCCAGCGCTTTCAGGTTTCCTCTTGTCAGCTGATTATCGATAACCTTTTCTACCTCGACAATGAAATCCATATTCGGGCTGTCATCGGAAATGTATTCCACTTTGTTCAGTAATTCTTTCGGATCGGCCACTTTCGGAACGTAGATCATTCCTTCATAATTTTTACTGGCGGTATCCTTAGCGGTTTTCAGCGGCATAGCCGACAGGTCAACGTAAGTTATTTTTTTGGTATTCTTAAAGTCCTGTTTTAAAATTCCGGCTTCATCATGAATGGCAATTTTTTTCACTTCATCATCATTCATACTCGCCAGATAGCCGATTAAGAATGACATCCCAACAATTAATAACGGACTCAGGAACGTCATTACAATAAATGACTTATTACGCACTTTGGCGATAAATTCTCTCTTTATGATTAAGGCTAAAACACTCATTATTTCTGACTTACTGTTTGAATAAAAATATCGTTCACACTTGGAATTTTTTCCACAAAATGGGTTACCTGCCCGTTTTGCGTCAGTATGTTTAAAAGCGCATTAGGCGTCTGATTTCCGATTTGCACTTCCAGTTTCAACTCGTCGTTTAACGATTTAAAATTGGTTTGCTGTAGCGTAAACTGCTGCGTTAGCTCATACATTAAGCGTTCTACATTGTCTGACAATACGCCTACTTCGAAAGAATTGGTTCTGTGTTCTTTTTTAACGTCCACCAGTTTGCCTTCAATCAGTTTGTTGGATTTGTGGATCAGCGCAATATCGTCACACATTTCTTCCACGCTTTCCATACGGTGGGTCGAAAAGATAATGGTAGCCCCTTTTTTCTTTAATTCTAATATTTCGTCTTTGATAAGGTTGGCATTTACCGGGTCAAATCCCGAAAACGGTTCATCAAAAATCAACAGTTTTGGCTGGTGCAATACCGTTACCACAAACTGGATTTTTTGTGCCATCCCTTTAGAAAGTTCCTGGATTTTTTTATTCCACCATCCCTGGATCTCTAATTTTTCAAACCAGTATTGCAGCTGTTTTTTCGCTTCTTCTTTTGACAATCCTTTCAATTGTGCCAGGTATAAGGCCTGTTCTCCCACTTTCATGGTTTTATACAGTCCTCTTTCTTCCGGCATATAGCCGATATGCTGTACGTGATGCGGCGACAGTTTTTCACCGTCAAGGATCACCTCTCCGCTATCCGGCAGTGTAATTTGGTTTATAATACGAATCAGGGATGTTTTTCCGGCTCCGTTAGGGCCTAAAAGTCCGTAGATACTTCCTTTGGGTACTTGTAAGGAAACATTATTTAATGCAGTATAATCACCATATTGTTTTACTACATTTTTAACCTCTAAGATTGAACTCATTTGTTAGAATAGATTTTTGTAAAAGTAATAAATTAGACACGCACTGGCTCCAATTGTTACAAAAAACCCACCCTCGATTTTCGCAAGGATGGGAAAAATTGCTATGAAAAAGAATTCACCAGCCTTAACTAGTGATTCTCAAAAGTATAACTTTTATAATCATTATGAAAACATGTCTTTAACTTTTTCAAAAAATGATTTGTCTGATTTCTCAGGATTTGGAATAAAATTCTCGTCATCCACCATCTTTTCGAAGAACTGTTTTTGTTCTTTGTTTAGTGTTTTTGGCGTCCATACGTTAACGTGAACCAGTAAGTCACCGCTTCCGTAGCTGTTTAGGCTTGGTATTCCTTTTCCTTTGAGACGTAATATTTTTCCGGACTGAATTCCTTCTTCCAGTTTGATACGAACTTTACCGTTTACGGCTTCTATATCTTTGGAAGTCCCTAAGGCTGCTTCCGCAAAACTGATATACAGGTCATAATGTAAATTTTCGCCTTCACGCTTTAGTTTTTCATGCTCTACTTCTTCAATGGCAACAATTAAATCACCCGGTACGCTGTTTGCTCCCGGAGCATCGTTCCCTTTTCCGGCTACTTTTAACTGCATGCCATCCACAACACCTGCCGGGATTTTGATCGATACGGTCTCGTCTTCCAAAATCATTCCCTGAGCATCTGCCTGCGAAGGTTTGCTGTCAATAATCTGACCGGTACCACTACAGGTATGACACGGAGAAGCAGTTTGCATTCTTCCTAAAATCGTATTGGTAATTTTGGTTACCTGACCCGATCCGTGACAGGTTGGACAGGTTTTATAAGTAACGCCCTGAGCCTGAACTTTTCTTTTTACTTTTACTTTTTTCTCAACACCGTTCGCAATTTCTTCCAAAGTTAATTTTACTTTAATACGCAAATTGCTTCCTTTCATACGACGCTGACCACCGCCACCGCCGAATCCGCCACCGAATCCACTGAATCCGCCGCCAAAAGCGCTTCCGAAAATATCTCCGAACTGGCTGAAAATATCATCCATATTCATGTGGCCGCCGCCAAATCCTCCTGCACCGTCAAAGGCTGCATGACCATACTGGTCATAACGTGCTTTTTTGTCAGGATCACTCAGCACTTCATAAGCTTCGGCTGCTACTTTGAATTTTTCTTCCGCTTCTTTATCTCCCGGATTCTTATCAGGATGATATTCAATAGCTTTTTTACGGTAAGCTTTTTTGATCTGCTCTGCCGTAGCGCTTTTATCTATTCCTAATATTTCGTAAAAATCTTTTTTCATAAACTGATTACGTTCGTAAATATCAAATCACAAAAAGCAAATCGCTGTCGGTAGTCCCTCTTTCGGCTTGCTTTTTGTAATTCTATTGCTATTCTTTTATTATTGTCCTACCACTACTTTAGGGAATCGGATAATCTTATCCCCAAGTTTATACCCTTTTTCAATTACATCCACTATTTTACCTTTCAGGTCTTCTGAAGGTGCCGGGATTAATGTAATTGCCTCAGCAAAGTCTGCATTAAAAGCATCGCCTGCTTTTACTGCTACTTCCTCAAGTCCTTTAGCAACTAAAGTGGATTTTAATTTTTCATAAATCAAACTCACGCCTTTCATCAGGTTTTCATCACCCAATGTTTTTGCAATTTCCGGCAAGGCTCTGTCAAAATCGTCCACTACCGGCAGCATTGCCTGCAATACTTCCTGATTGGCCGTTTTAAACAATTCCAGGCGTTCTTTTGAAGTACGCTTTTTATAATTTTCAAATTCCGCAAACAATCTCAGGAATTTGTCTTTTTCTTTGGCTACTTCTTCCTGTAACTGCTCCTCAACGGTAAGTTCCGGCTGAGGAATTGCTTGGTTTTCTGAAACATTATCTCCTTGTAATTGCTCTTTTTCTATGTTTTCAGTATTTTCCTGGCTCATATTTTTAAATATTTTCTTGAACATTATGCTATAATCGTGTCATTTTCGGATTGCAAAAGTATTGCCAAATATTTAAAAATGTCAATTTGTCACCTACTATTTTCATTTTCCATTGTTTAAGGCAGTATAAGTAGCCGTTTTTTCAGGCCGGATCTGGCGTAATTCCTGCTTCCGGCAGCCTTTATAAAAAATGTAAAAGCGACTCAAAAACGATAAAAAAGTATGCTTTCATAGTATTTTATAAAAGAAATTTAATATAATTTTAAGAAGTTTTCAATTTGATTTCGATAAGTTTGTGGAAACTAAAAAATTAATTTCTATGAAAAAAGGCATTTTAAGTTTATTGGTTTTGGCAACATTATCCGTTGTTTCCTGTAAAAAAGACAAGGCTAATGAAGCAGAAATAAAAGAAACTGTTGAGGCACCGGTAACTTCAAACGAAGCCGTAAAGTTTAATGTTGACGCAAAAGCTTCTACTATAAACTGGGTAGCAACCAAACCAACAGGAAAGCACACCGGAACCATCGCTTTGAAAAATGGTGAATTGTATGCCAAAGACGGCATTATCGAAACCGGTAAGTTTTTCATCGACATGACTTCCATTACTGTAACCGATTTAAAAGGTGATGACAAAGCATCACTGGAAGGACATTTAAAAGGTCTTGGAAAAGAAAGCGATGTTGATCATTTCTTCAATACAAAAAAATACCCTGAAGGTGTTTTCGAGATTACAAAAGTAACCGACGAAGCCGGCAAGAAAATGATAGAAGGTAACTTAACCTTAAAAGATATTACCAAAAGCGTTAAGTTCCCTGCAACCGTTACGGTTGACGATAAAGGCATCAGCATTGACAGTGATTCTTTTACCATTAACAGAACATTATGGAATGTAAATTATGGCTCTAAATCTGTTTTTGACAATTTAGGTGACAAATTTATCAATGACGATATCGAACTAAAAGTTAGCGTAAAAGCAACAAAATAATTTATTACTTCATCTTACTTACGATTATAATTCCACTAAAGTGCTGAAAATTTCAGCACTTTTTTTGTTTCCGGCTATAACAGATTGTCCAGTGCCTTATCCAGGTTTTTGTATTTGAACTGAAAGCCGTTATCCAAAACTTTCTGCGCACTCACCTTTTGACTTTCAAACAGCAAAAGATGCATTTCACCCAGCAGCAGTTTCATTAACAAACGCGGCGTATTGGGCAGCACGATATCTTTTTGAAGGGCTTTTGCTATCGCCTTCATCAATTCGTTATTGGTAACCGGATTGGGCGCCACAGCATTATACACACCGCTCCAGTTGTTCTGAACCGCGAAATAGATCATGTCTGCCAGATCGTGTATATGTATCCAGGAAAAATATTGTTTGCCGGAGCCGAAACCGGAACCGATTCCCATTTTTACCGGCCTTACCATACTGGGTAAAGCACCACCCTGGCCGGACAATACCAGACCGAAACGCAGCTTACAGACCGCAATATCCAGTCTTTTGAATTGCTCTGCCGCTTCTTCCCATTTCAGGACCACATTACCCAGAAAAGTATCGCTCACCGCTTTTTCCTCTTCGCCATATACTGCCGTTAGACTATCCGGGTATATCCCGACAGCCGAAGCACTGATGATCTGTTTAACCTGATTGGGATTGTTTTTAAGTGCCTTATACAGCACATTAGCCGATAGGATCCGGCTTTCGATAATTTCTTCTTTATAGGAACTTGTCCAGCGTTTGGATATCGAGGCTCCAGCCAGATGGATAATGACATCCACACCCAGCAGGCAGTTTTCATCGATTAGCCCCTGTTCCGGGTTCCAGAAAAACCCCTGATACAACGCTTCTCCTTCAATTTTCTTTTTGGAAGTGGTAAGATAATGAATCGCTACACCGTTTTGTAACAGCAACGAAACCAATTCTTTCCCTACTAAACCGGTAGCTCCTGTAATTAAAACTTTCATATTTCCTCTTTCTTTTTACTGATTATAAAATGATTCGAGCCTGCTTTCAAAACTGCTTCATCCATTTCATTTTCAGCTTTTTATTACAAATTTATATGCAATAAGAATAATATGAAAGCTATTTAAGTTAGGTTTAACTTTATAAAATCAGCAGCAGAATCCTACTTGATTCTCACACTCCATTCAAAATCCATTTCAGAAACCTGATCCCCTTTTTCATCGGTTCCGATCGATTTCATCCAGAAGGTCTGCCCTTCACCGGTAGCGACCGTTTGCTTAATCGCTTCTTCAATTAAATGACCGTCATTGCACACAAAAGTTATTCTCCCTTTTGCCTTTTTGGAAAAGTTCCCTTTATTATTCGCCACCAGCATGGATATTTTTTTGCCGCTTTGCTGTATCTGGTACATCACCAATGCACCTGTTGTCAATTCGGCCGCCATGGCCTGAACCGCAAAATACATCGAGTTAAAAGGATTCTGGTTAATCCAGCGATGCTTTACCGAAACCTGACAGGAAGCAGCCGAGATCTTTTTAACCCTGACACCACTCCAAAATGCCGATGGTAATTTAAAGAATAAAAAGGTATTTAATTTTGACGGGGTAAATTCCATAGCTGTTGTTTTTTCTATAAAAATACAAAAAATACTATGCAATCATACAAAATTTAAAAATGTTAAATAAAAGTTAAATTAATGTACTATGCATTGCAAGATACTTTCTTTTAGCCATATATTTGCATAAGAAAATAATAGCTAATCAATAGTATTATTTGAAATCATCATCAATCAATCATCAATCATCAATCAAAAAACGAACTATTATGACAACAACTAATGAAAAGAACACCGCTACAATATTACACTTGAGTACTTTAACTCAGTATTTTATTCCGTTTGGCAATTATTTCTTTCCTATTTTAATATGGGCTTTAAAAAAAGACAAATCGGATTTTGTAGACTATAATGGAAAACAAACATTGAATTTTCAATTGAGCATGTTATTATATTCACTGGTTTTATTATTAATTGCTGTTCCGATACTTATTTATGTAGTATTTAAAAATGTATCCTTCAGCAGCTTTGAAAACGGTGACTTTATAATGGATCACATTTCAACCGGGAACATAACCGGGATCGTTATCATCGCAGTAGCAGCGGCGATTCTATTCGGGGTATTAAAAGTAGTGGAGTTTTTCCTTGTCATTTATGCCGCTGTAAAAAGCAGCAACGGACAACGCTACCACTACCCGTTAGCCATTAATTTTTTAAAATAAAAATACAATCATCAATCACATCAATCATCAATCAAAAAATGAACAGTTTAATCCAAAAAAAGAAATTCTATGAACATTGAGAACACCAAAGCTCAGATGCGTAAAGGAATTCTGGAGTTTTGCATCCTTTCGGTAATAAAAGAAAAAGATGCCTATACTTCTGAAATTCTGGACACTCTAAAAAACGCAAAACTCTTAGTAGTTGAAGGAACAGTATATCCGTTGCTGACACGATTAAAAAATGACGGTCTTCTTAATTATCGTTGGGAAGAATCCACTTCCGGTCCGCCGAGAAAGTATTACAGTCTGACAGAAGAAGGACAAGAATTTTTAAAAGAATTGAATAATACCTGGACAGAATTATCTGATGCAGTAAACATTATAACTAGCCAAAACTAATAGTCATGAACAAAACAGTAAGTATAAATTTAGGAGGTTTTTTCTTTTATATGGATGAAGACGCCTATCAGAAATTAAACCGCTACTTCGATGCTATTAAGCGCTCGCTTTCTCCGGATGGCAGAGATGAAATCATGAATGACATTGAAAGTAGAGTTGCCGAACTTTTATCTGAAAAACTTTCAAGTGAGAAACAGGTTGTAGGCTTAACCGAAATTGATCAGGTAATCACTGTAATGGGACAACCTGAAGATTACAGAATTGAAGATGACGCTAACGAATCCAATACAACTTATACGACCTATAACAGTACGTCCGGTTCCAAAAAACTATACCGTGACAAAGAAAAAGGATTATTAGGTGGTGTAGCGGCAGGTTTTGGCCACTATTTGGGAATTGATCCGCTTTGGCTGCGAATCCTGTTAATCGTATTGGTTTTCGCCGGATTCGGAACAGGTATCGTTGCCTATATCATTCTATGGATTTTAATCCCGGAAGCCAAAACAACTTCTGAGAAATTAGAAATGACCGGTGAACCGATCACAATCTCGAATATCGAAAAGAAGGTTCGTGAAGGTTTTGGCGAGATTTCCGAAAAAATCAACAATCTGGATCACCAGAAAATAGCCGATAATGCCAAAACCGGAGCCACGAAAGTAGCAACAACCATTGAAGATGTTTTCATGACGATCTTTAGAGTTTTTGCCAAAGCCATTGGCGCTTTCATTGTGCTTTTCTCATTCATGAGTTTAATCGGGGTTGCTATTGCTTCCATAATGATGATCTTTACGGCAACAATGCCGGATACACCCTGGTTTAGTTATATGAACGCTTCAAACTATACCGATCTGCCGATGTGGTTTTTAGGCATCCTGATGCTGCTGGCTATTGGTATTCCACTTTTCTTCTTCTTCTTATTGGGATTAAAGATTTTAGTGAACAATTTGAAATCCATCGGAAGTATTGCGAAATTTACCTTGCTAGGTGTTTGGATCATCTCGATAGTGGTGTTCATCTATGTAGGAATCCGTCAGGCAACCGAAGTGGGCTTTGAAGGTAAAGTTGTTCAAAAAGAAAACTTAGCTATTGCTGCAAACGATACCTTAAATATCAAAATGCGTTTTAATGATTATTTCTCTAAAACAGCCGACAGTAATACCGACTTCCGTTTTGTACAGGATTCTGCTCAGAATGATGTGATCTATTCGAACAACATTGAGATCCATATCTTAAAGACTTCGGAAGAACCGTACATGCAGATTGAAAAAATATCGGAAGGAAAATCGCTTTCTGATGCCAGACAAAGAGCTGAAAAAATAAAATATAATTTTGAAAATCAAGGAAATACTTTAATTTTAGATAATTATTTATTAACCGGTATGGCTAATAAATACCGTCACCAGAAAGTCCTTATTTATCTTTATCTTCCGGAAGGTGCCATTATCCACCCTTCAGAAAATGTAGACAATTATCTGGAAAACCATTATTCAAACTATTATTTAAACGAGGACAGTGACCAGTATTATTACAGAATAGAAAAAGAAGAATTAAAATGCCTGAACTGCCCGCCGGAAGAAAACAGCGAGGAATCAGATGAAGAAAACCCGGACAGCACTTCTACCTCAACGACGGTAACCATTAACGGAAAAGGCGTTCAGATCAAAGAGGCTTCTAAAAAAGAAGTGACCAAAAGTGTTGAAGGTGTTGAGATCAAAGACAACAAAATCATTATCAATACAAAATAAAGAATAACTACCTGAAAGGACAGCTATCCCGAAACACAATTGCTGCGGATAGCTTTCTTTTCACAAAACAAATCAGGAATACCGGAATGAATCATTAATCAATCAAAAAACAAATGTCATGGTCAAATTAGTCATTCACATCACCAAAGTAATCGTAGCAGCCATAGTTGCTTTACTTTTCAGTTCCTGTAACAACTTCTCCATCAGCGGACTTAACAAAGTTGAAGGCAATGGTAATGTCGTTACTAAAACAAGAAATGTTCCGTCCAATTTCACTGCCATATCTGCCAGCCGCGGATTAGAAGTGATCCTTGAACAGAGTCCGGATACAAAAGTGACGGTAGAAGCAGATGAAAACCTGCAAAGCCACATTAAAACAGAAGTTGTAAACGGCGAATTACGAATAACTTCCGATGCCAATATCAAAAATGAGAAAGCAAAAAAAGTATATGTAAGCCTTCCGAAATTAGATTCTTTTGAAGCTTCAAGCGGTTCTTCCGTGAGCAGTAAAAATGTACTGAAAAATAATGCAATGGCTTTTTCTTCCAGCAGCGGCAGCCGGATTGTCATTAAAGTGGAAGCCGAAACCGTTAGCTGTGAAAGCAGCAGCGGAAGCAGTATCAAAATCAGCGGAAAAGCCTCCCGTTTAGACTCTGACTCTTCCAGCGGAAGCAGTATCGATGCCAAAGCACTGACTGTAAAAGATGCCGTAGCCGAATCCTCCAGCGGCAGCAGCATTACGCTAAATACCTCACAGAGTTTAACAGCAGAAGCATCCAGCGGAAGTTCTGTAAACTATATCGGAACTCCCAACAACCTTATCAAAAAATTAAGTTCAGGAGGCAGTATTTCCCAGGAATAAGCCACATCCTAAATAGCTAAAGACATCTCTGCTTCAGGGATGTTTTTTTTTACCTTTTCCTCAGAATAATTACATTTTCTAAATAAAAAAATACATATTAACTTACATAAGTGTAACAAAAAAGTTAAAATCAAGTCCTATCCTTATACACTCAATCAAAAAACAATATATCATTATGGAATTAGTTATTAAAGATTTAGACAAAAAATACAGCAATGGTGTACATGCCTTAAATAATGTTTCATTAACCATCAAAAAAGGAATGTTCGGATTACTGGGCCCTAACGGTGCCGGGAAATCTTCCTTAATGCGAACACTGGCTACTTTACAGGATGTCGACAGCGGTTCGGTTACCTTAGGCGACATCGACGTACTGAACGACAAACAATCGGTTCGTAAAGTATTGGGCTACCTGCCGCAGGAGTTTGGCGTTTATCCCAGAACTTCCGCTGTAGAATTATTAGATCATCTTGCCCTATTGAAGGGCTTTAGCAATAAATCCGACCGTAAGGAAATCGTTGAACAATTATTAGTGAATGTAAACCTTTGGGATCACCGCAAAAATGCCGTGAGCAGCTATAGCGGCGGTATGCGCCAGCGTTTTGGAATCGCACAGTGCCTGATCGGTAATCCGCAGCTGGTTATTGTTGACGAACCAACAGCCGGACTGGATCCGGGAGAAAGAAACCGTTTTTACAACATTCTGAGTGAAATTGGAGAAAACACCATCGTTATCCTTTCCACACACATTGTACAGGACGTACGGGAATTGTGTACCCAAATGGCGATCATGAACAAAGGTCAGGTACTGTTTAGCGGTGATACCGATGATGCCTTATTGGAGATCAGAGGAAAAGTATGGGAACGCAAAATCGCCAAACATACGTTACAGGATTATCAGAATGAGTACAAAGTAATCTCGAACAAATTAGTGGGCGGTCAGCCCCTTATCCACATATTTTCCGAAACAACACCGGGTGACGGTTTTGTTGCAGCCGAAGAGAATCTTGAAGATGTATTTTTTGCAAAATTAAACGAGCTTGTCTAACTGCCTAACCGAAACTAAACAGTAAAATTATGTGGAAATTTATACGATACGAATTAAAATACTGGCTTAAATCGCCAATGACCTGGATCTTTCTTTTTATCAATACACTATTGGTATTTTTTGCCATTGCATCAGACAATGTCAGTATTGGCGGCGGTGTAGGGAATGTTTTAAAGAATTCTCCTTTTGTTATCCAGAACTATTATGCGGTAATGTCTACCATCTGTTTGCTAATGACAACAGCCTTTATGAATGCCACTGCAAACAGAGATTTTCAATACGGCATGCACCAGTTTGTTTTCTCTTCTCCGATTCAGAAAAGGGATTATTATTTTGGAAAATTCATCGGGGCAACCCTTGTTTCCCTTATTCCGATGCTTGGAGTCTCCATCGGGGCTTTATTGGCTCCGCCACTGGCACAGGTATTCGACATGAGTCCGCCGGAACGTTTCGGTGCCATTATCTGGGACGGACACCTTCAGGGCTTATTAGTCTTCGGAATTCCGAATGTTATCATCTCCGGAGTATTGCTATACGGACTGGCTATTATTTTCAGAAGCAATATCATTTCTTTTATAGGCGCCATGCTGATCCTGGTGTTCTACGGGGTTTCACAAGGTTATACCAGAGATATTCAAAAAGAATGGCTGGCAAACATCCTGGATCCGTTTGGTACGCAGCCTTTTGGCATCATGACCAAATACATGACCGTTGCCGAGAAAAACCTGCATGCCATAGGACTTGAAGGCGATGTTTTAATAAACCGTTTGATCTGGCTGGGAATAAGTCTTGCGATACTGTTTGTTATCTATTTCCGTTTTTCATTCAATACCAAAAAGGAAAAGCCTAAAAAAGAAAAGGAAAAAACACCTAATGAGCTGTCAAAATTAAATCCGAGTTTTATTCTTAAAACACCGGAAACATTCCGGTTTTCGATGGGCAGCTTCTGGAAACTGACGGTATTTGAGTTAAAGGCGATCATTAAAAACCCGACTTTTATCATCATTGTTGTAATTGGTCTTGCGAACCTGGTAGCAGGTCTGACGAGCTTTACAAGCCTGTATGGAGTAAAACAATATCCGGTGACCTATGATGTGGTCGATACTATTTCCGGTTCATTCGATATTTTTGTTATCGGTTTTATTACGTTCTATACCGGTGTTTTGGTGTGGAAAGAACGCGATGCCAAAATTAACGAAATACAGGATGCTACTCCTGTAAAAACGGGTTTCCTGTTTTCTTCAAAACTGCTAGCCATCACTCTTTCGCTTGCGCTGGTGCTGTGCTGTGCTATTGTTATCGGGATCATTGCCCAAACCTTCCAGGGGTATTACAAATACGAACCGGGTGTATATATCAAGTCTTTATTAGTCCTGAAATTATCCCGTTTTACCTTTATGATCGTACTATCCCTTTTCTTCCACTACCTGATTAACAACCGTTATATTGCCTATTTTGCCTTTGTGGCTTTTGTAGTCGTAAACAGTTTTATCTGGGGCCTACTGGAGATTGACAGCAACATGTTATCGTTTGGGGCAACACCGGATATTAAATACTCTGACATGAATGGCTACGGACCTTTTATTCCTTCCATAACATGGTTTCGTATTTACTGGACATTGTTCTGCCTTATTTTATGCTTTGTCATTACTGCTTTTTACATTCGCGGCAAAGAATCACAATTCAAATACCGCTGGAAAAAGGCCAAAGTTTCTTTTAGCGAAAGCAAACTGCCGCTTTCACTAAGCATACTCGCGTTCCTGCTTTGCGGTGGTTTTGTGTATTACAACACCCAGGTCCTGAACACTTACGATTCTTCCAAACAAATGGAAAACAAACAGGTGGCCTACGAAAAGAAATACAAAAAATTCGAACACCTTATCCAGCCGCGTTTTTACAAATTTGATTACAACATCGACCTTATACCGAAAGAACGCAGCATGTCGGCAAAAGTAGAAGCCTGGGCCAAAAACAAATCGAATACACCAATTAAAGAACTGCATTTTACAATGCCGGAACTAACGGACAGCATTACCATAAGCATTCCGGGAGCGAAATTAAAAGTAAAGGATACCGATTTAAGCTACCGGATTTATACGCTGGAAAAACCATTGGCTCCGAATGATTCGATAAAAATCAGTATTGCGTTATCTAAAATCACCAAAGGTTTTGAAAACGAAGTGAGCTTTACCCAGCTAACGCAAAACGGAACGTTCTTTAACAACAGCGATTTCATGCCTACTTTCGGCTACAATAACGGTTATGAAATTTCCGATAAAAACAAACGTGTCAAACTGAAACTTCCGAAACGCAACAGAATGCCGAAACTAAACGAATCGGATCTGGTGGCCAGAAGTAATACATACATCAGCAACGATTCGGACTGGGTTGAAGTAACCACTACTTTAAGCACCGAACCGGATCAGATTGCCATTGCACCAGGTACCTTATTAAAAAGCTGGGATGCAAACGGCAGAAAATATTTCCGTTACAAACTGGACAAACAGTCTTTAAATTTCTATTCCTTTATTTCTGCCCGATACCAGGTGGCCCGCGAAAAATGGAACGGTATCGATTTAGAAGTTTACTATGACAAGCAACATGCCTATAATGTTCCGAACATGATGAAGAGCATGAAAAAATCACTGGAATACTACACGCAAAACTTTGGTCCGTATTACCACAAACAATGCCGCATCATTGAATTCCCGCGATATGCCAGTTTTGCGCAGGCATTTCCGGGTACGATGCCTTATAGTGAAGGGATTGGTTTTATTGTTGATCTTAGAGAAGTTACCAAAGACGACATTGACCAGGTATTCTATGTAGTTGCACACGAAATGGGACACCAATACTGGGCACACCAGGTTTGTGGAGCTAATATGCAGGGAAGCGAAATGATGAGCGAAGGATTCTCGCAGTATTCGGCTTTAATGGTGATGGAAAAAGAATATGGAAAAGACAAAATGAAGAAATTCCTGAAATATGAAATGGACCGTTATTTAAGCGGCAGAAGTTCCGAATTTGAAGCAGAACGTCCTTTGATGAAAACAGAAAGCCAGCAGTATATCCATTACAACAAAGCCAGTGTGGTGATGTACTACCTTAAGGAAATGGTGGGTGAGCAAAATGTAAATACAGCTTTAGCCAACCTGATTAAATCCTATGCCTATAAAAATCCGCCTTACCCGACTTCCATCAATGCGGTTAACGAATTCCGGAAAGTAACACCGGACAGTTTAAAATACCTGATTCGTGATATGTTTGAAAACATTACTTTATTTTCAAACAGGGTGACCGAAGCTAAGTATAAAAAACTGGGCGCAGAATATGAAGTGACCTTTAAAACGTCTTCCGAAAAATTCCGTTCGGATTCCTTAGGTATCGAAACAAAAATGCCAATAGCCGATTATATCGACGTGGCTGTTTTTGCCAAACCGGAAGGAGAAGCCACCACCGGAAAAGTGCTGGCCTACAAACGCTATAAGATTACCAAAAAGGATAACACCTTCACATTCAAAACAAAAGAAATACCTGCACAGGCCGGTATTGATCCTTACAATTATCTGATAGACCGTATACCGGATGATAATATCAAATCAGTAACCGAATAACTTCCGAATATCCGTTTCAAAACATTTAGAAACGGATATTTTTTTGCCTAAATTTGCGCTTCAAATATTTATAGTTCATGAAAAAAACGATTTTATTATTTGCCCTACTGCTTACTACTGCCTTTTCTTTTGCTCAGAAAAAAGAAAAACTAAAAGGTTCTAAAATTGTAACGGTTACCCAAAAAGACGTTGATAAATTTGAAAGCCTGGAATTCGAAGACAATCTTGAAGTATTCCTTGTAAAAGGCGACAAACAGGCTTTGGAAATTGAAGCCGATGACAACCTGCACGAAGCGATTAAAGCCGAAATGTACGGCAGTACTTTACGGATATATACCGATAAAGACATCACCAATGCTAAAAAACTAAGCGTTCGCGTTACCTATACCGACAATCTTAAAATGATTTCTGCTAAAAATGAAACCAAGTTAAATGCCCTGGCAGATTTGCAGCTGGATAATGTGACCGTTAAGAATTTTGATTATTCCAAGTCATACCTGAATGTAAAGTCTTCTGTTTTTGCGCTGATCATGAATGACAAAAGTAAAGCAGAGCTAAACATTAAAGCAGAATCGGCAACGATTGAATTAAGCAAAAATGCCGAATTAAAAGCTTTAATTGCCGCAGCAGAATCTAAAATTGACCTGTACCAGAAAGCTACCGCCACATTGGAAGGTGATTCCGGTATCTCTAAAATAAGACTGGACAATAATGCTGTTTTAAATGCTAAAAAATTCGCTGTTACCGATATGGAGCTAATCAGTGAATCGTATACCAGCAGTTATGTAAATGCTTTAAAAACGATCAGTATTTTTGCCACAGGAAAATCGGAAATACAACTATTCGGAACGCCTAAGGTAGATATGAAAAACTTTGCCGATAACGCGACATTATACAAGAAATTACAATAACAAAAAAGCCCCGGAAATCCGGGGCTTTTTTATGCTTTATTGGGAGTATTTACTCTTGAGAAGCCAAATATCTTTCGGCATCAAGTGCCGCCATACAACCTGTTCCGGCAGCAGTGATTGCCTGACGGTACACATGATCGGCAGCATCACCGGCAACAAAAACTCCCGGTACGCTGGTTTTGGACGTTCCCGGCTCGTTGATGATGTAACCCGTTTCATCCAACCGGATATATTCTTTAAAGATTTCCGTGTTCGGCTGATGACCAATCGCTACGAAGAACCCTGTAACCGGAATTTCTTTTAATTCTCCGGTTGTTCTGTTTTTAACACGAACAGCCGTTACCACCTGTCCGTCTCCGATTACCTCATCCGTTTCCGTATTCAACAGGATTTCGATATTTTCCGTTTTGCGAACCCTGTCTTCCATGATTTTGGAAGCTCTGAATTTCTCGCTTCTCACTAACATGGTCACTTTTTTACATAACTTGGAAAGATAGTGTGCTTCTTCACAGGCACTGTCACCTGCTCCAACGATAATTACTTCTTGGTTTCTGTAGAAGAATCCGTCGCAAACAGCGCAGGCAGAAACACCGCCTCCTAATTGTAAATATTTTTGTTCTGATGGCAATCCTAAATATTTTGCAGAAGCTCCGGTACTGATAATTACCGTTTCACAGTGAATTTCTTTGGTATCGTTAATCCACACTTTGTGAACAGGTCCGGAAAAATCAACTTTGGTAGCCCAGCCGTCACGAACATCTGTTCCAAAACGTTTTGCCTGCTCCTGTAACTGCACCATCATTTCCGGTCCGGTTACCCCATCCGGATAACCCGGAAAGTTTTCTACTTCATTCGTTGTTGTTAATTGTCCGCCGGGTTGTGTCCCTTGGTATAAAACAGGATTCATGTTTGCTCTGGCTGCATAAATAGCTGCAGTATACCCTGCAGGTCCCGAACCGATAATCAAACATTTTACTCTTTCGATGGTATCTGACATAATTCTTTGCTTTATTTTTTTTAGATAGCAAATGTAAGTTTTAATTAAAAAAGTTTTACACAAAACAGATTAGTTTTAACTATTCTAAAATAAAAATGATTTATTTCAAAAAAAGATTTTGGAAATTAAAATTAAGTTCTATATTTGCACCCACAATTACAGAACACACGGGGTGTAGCGTAGCCCGGTCATCGCGCCTGGTTTGGGACCAGGAGGTCGCAGGTTCGAATCCTGCCACCCCGACGAAAAGCTCTAACGAAAGTTAGGGCTTTTTTTGTTTATTTAAGTTGCTCTCCTTAACAATGTTCCGGAAGCTCTAAAAAATCATACCGGAAATAGTTCAAACTTGTCCTGATTGAGTCGTCCTAAAATAGGTTGACAGATTTTAGAATAAAAATATATTAACCAGTCAGGCTTACCTGGCTGGTTTTTTCATGTATAAAATTAGGTGTTTTCATCATTAAACTCAA
>NZ_MKTM01000022.1:0-106862 GCF_001898245.1 Flavobacterium sp. 40-81 | reverse complement strand
CGCCAATGGTGCGCTGCCATTGCTCATTGCCTTTGGCATCGAGCTTGATGATCCAGTAGTCGTCCTGACCGCGGGAATCTTCTTTTTTATCGCCGCCTTTCGGAGAGCCGGACACTCCGGCCAGGATAAAACCGCCATCGGCTGTGATCCGGGCACTTTGCAGGAAATCCAGTCCGCTGCCGCCAAAGCTTTTTTGCCAGTCGGGACTGCCGTATTCGTCCATTTTCCAGAGCCAGTAATCGAAATTGCCACCGGATGGTGTTTGCTTGTTTCCGTTCTTGTCGGAAAGAGAGCTTCCTGCCAGTAAGAAACCGTAGTCGGGTGTGGGTACGACATTGGTTAAAAACTCGGCATGTTTGCCGCCATACGATTTTTCCCAGATGAGGTCCTGGGACTGGGCCGTATAGGCACAAAGAAGTAAGGGCAACAGGGCATACAGCCTGCTACCGGTGCGGTAATTTTGTGTCATATACTGTCTAATTAATATTACAGGAAAAATTATACAGACAATTTGGTACTGTTTTTTTCAGAGAGACTTCCCTTTGGGTATTCATACTTTGTAATTTAGCCCACATAAGGGACTTATTTTTCAGTAATGCTAAAGGTAGTTTCTTAATAATCGGGCGTATCCCGAAAAAGACGGATACAAAACGCGGGGAGTAAAGCACTCCTGGCTTTTTGACTTTTTGTTGCATGGCGTTTAATTTTAAATTTATGATACAAACAAGTATTTAGAATACTGTTTTATTTCTTTATTCTTCTTGGGGGAGGTATTATATAGGAGGGATATTTTGTAAACCTAAATAAAAAATAATAAAAAAACAATTTTTTATGTGAAAAAAAAATGAAAAAATAATATTTTTATCTTTAAAAGTGCGATATATAAGGTTTTTTTTTGTAAAAATATTTTAGAAGACAATAAGTAATAGCTTGATTATTGCCCGGGATATTGCCTTTTTTATGCAGATAACAGAATAATGTGTAGAGGGATAATGCAAAAAAAGGAATAATCTTATTGGATTGGGAGGAAGGGAGGATATTTTTTGACCTACATACTTGAATGTACAAAGTAAAAAAACGCTACTTCATCCTAATAAACAATAAAACGCACTCAATACCAAACACCATACCTGCTTTATAGCAAAAATAATGCTTCCTGATCCCAAAAGACAACCCCAAACCGGGTTGCCTTTTTTGGATGAGGCCTTATTGTACCGCAATAAAAATGGCTACAATGGCATTTTCGGGATCCTGTGCTCTTTCGTCATAAACCTCAAAGTCGGCCGTATAGGCACGGTCAATATCGGTATTCCATATTTTGACCCAGGCATCGGCAACTGCTCCCTGGAAAATATTCCCTTCGGCAGTAAATTGCTGATAGTGCCCGGCAGGAATTGTTTTTCCGGTCATGCCTTCCGGAATATCGGTTAAACCGGATACGGCACAGCCTAAAATGGCTGTATACGGTTTGGTGTAATCCTTTTCATAATCGGTATAGATACAGTAAATACTGTCCGAAATTTTGTTCGGAATGTTGGCCGCAATTCCTTCCGACATAAATCGCTGCCAGAGTTTGCCGATATCGGTTGCGGCTTGCTGGTTCTCATTGGTCGTTCTGACGGCTATTCCGATAATGTGGAATGCGGCTGTTGGTTCGGTTTTCATCTTTATTGGAATTTAGTTGCGTAGTCTTATTTTCAAAAGTACTGTTTTTAGAAATATTAAGCGATTACGGTCCAGAAATCCAGCGTCATTTTCGTTTCATCGATCATTTCCATAAGCGGAGTACAGCTGTCGTGAATCAGGTAACCGCCGCAGATTTCCTGGGTTTTCTGAAGGTCTTTCCCAAAAGTTACTTCGGCGTAATGATCGTTCGGAAGGGAGCCTATAAAATGCAGCTGGGTGTTTTCAAAAGAATTAAGGTATTCGGTTTCTATAGTGTCGGATATTTTAAGCAAGGTTTCCCGGTCACCGCTTTTTAAGGCAAAAGTGCCAAATTCGATACAGGAAATCGTATCTGGCAGCCGGACTGCCGCTTTTTCGATATCCATATAGTTTACGGTCACCGTTTTTCGGTCAATAGCATTCAGGAAAGTCAAAAAAGGAGCTTCTGCCGCAAGCTGTTCGGCTATGTCTTTCAAGACTGCCGCGTTTTCTGCAAAAAGCACATTGGCATATTCGTCTTTGGAATTCTTAACAAGGCAATGCATGACAATTCCTTTTTGCAAATCCAAGAAACCGGCTTCAAAATCGGCTATGGCTTTTAAAAGTTCCTGTTCGGTTATATGTTCCGCTTTTTTAAAACTGGTAAATTCCATTACTTCCGGATTTACTTTTTTTCCTTTTATCATGTTTTGTAGATTAGAATGAATAACAGGACAAAAATAACAGCGGCAGGTGACAACAGTATGTCAGCTGTGCTTTCAAAATTTTAAAAAACAGGGAAGATTTTTGTACATTAGTTCTAAGAATTTTACGAAGGAAAGAATGGCAGTAATTTTTGAAACATTTAAGCCTAAAAACAAGGTCATCGCTACGTATGTGGATTATTATTATCTGGATATCAAACCCACAAACGATATTGCCGGATTTACCTGTTTCCCCCATTTCAATAATACCATTTCCTTATACCGTTCGCATAACAGAATGCCGGATGGTACTATCGTGTATGATAAAGCCGCAAAGGCATTTCAGATATTCACACCGGTCAGGGAAAAGGCACTGCAGGTAAAACAGGCAGGAGCAGTACACCGTGTTGCCATTGTTTTTAATCCGTTGGGAATACAGCAGTTTTTCCGTGACCGGGATTTTTCCGGTTATATAACCGATTTTGATTTTTTTACCGGCAGCGAACTGGATACACTCTTTGTAACGGACAACGTGAGTACACTGGCCGACCTGCTGGATCAGTTTTTACACAGCAGGTACCGGGAATATAAAAATGAGGCCCTGGAACAGGCCATTGCTTATATTTTCAGGCATTATGATGATTTTTCCATTGAAGATTTAGGGAAGGAACTGCAGTTGAGCCGCAGGCAGCTGGTTCGTATTTTTAAAACACATTTGGGCGTTTCCCCAAAGAAATTCCAGCAGATTGTGCTTTTCAGAAAAACAATGGAGCATAAACTTGCTGCAAACAGCAGCCAGAGTTTTACAACATTGGCATATGAATATAATTTCAGTGACCAGGCGCATCTCAACAAAACGTTTGAAAAGTTTACAGCGCATTCACCGAAGCAGTTTTTCAGCAAAGGAACCGTTTTGGGAAAGGAAGACACTTTCTGGCATTTACAGGAATAATTTTCCATGTCCCATTTTTACAAGTTTGTTATACTGAAAAAAAATACCTTGCCGAAAAAAAACAATGAAAAATCCGACTATTCCAAACAAACTACGCTGTATACAGCCGCAAGCCGGTTTTCTGGCAATCCTCTTATGCTTTTTTTCGTTTCAGACCTTTGCACAAATAAAGGACAACGAAGAACTTCAAAAAATGGCCGATGACGACCAGTCGGAAAGAATGGTCGCTAAAATAGACTGGGCGGTGCTTAATAAAAAAGACAGTCTGAGACGAAGCAGGGTGACCCGGCTTTATGCAGAAGACAAAGTCAAAACGGCTAAAGATTACCTGAATGCCGGAATCGTGTTCCAGCACGGTAACGATACTGTTGCTTCGGCCATGGCAGTAAAAAGTTTTGATAAGGCAATAAAACTGGATTCCACATTAAACAGATGGTGGTATGCGGCAGCGGTTGACAGGGATTTGATGCGAAGAGGAAAACCACAGCTTTACGGCACGCAGTTCATAAAGAACAAAGCTGCTGATGGTAAGTGGGTCAGGTATAAAATTGACACAACAAAAGTTACCGATGAAGAGCGAAAATACTACCGTGTGGAAACCCTGAAGGAACAGGAAGAAAAGGAGCGGACAATGAACCTGAAAACAATTTCGTCGTATTATGCCAATCACAATTCTGCCGGTAAAACGGTCGGCCATATCCGGCAGGAATTCAAAAAAGGAAAAAGCTCGGATTATAATATTAATGAAGAGGCGGTAAACAATTTTGCTTACGAACTGCTGAACAGGAACAAGGATGAAGAAGCGCTGCAGGTTTTTAAACTAAACACCAAACTTTATCCAAAAGCCTTTAACACCTTCGACAGTTATGGCGAAGCACTGATGAAAACCGGGCAAAAGAAAAAGGGGCTTAAAGCCTATAAAAAATCACTGGAACTGAATCCGGCTAACGATAATGCAAAGGAAATATTGAAAAATAACGGCTAATACAAAGGTTACCCCCGATAGTTTATAAAACAAGCGGCGAAATACGATAACATTATCGGGTTTCGTCGTTTTTTATTTCTGTTACCAACGGAGAACGATATTGTTTCCCGTTTTTATATTGAAACCGGCAGCCGGTTATAAGAAAGTATTCGGTTTCCTGACGTTATTCGTCATTGGGTTCTATATGAATCAGGATGTGTCCCAGTTCCGGGATTTTATACTTTAAAGTGTCCTGTAGCCGATGGGAAATCGCATGTCCTTCTTTTACCGAAATGGTAGCGTCTACAATAGCGTGTAAGTCCACATGGTACTTCATGCCGGATTTGCGGATATAACACTTTTCGGTATCGATAACGCCTTCTACGCCTACAGAAACGGTACGGATCTCTTCGATCAGGTCGTCATAAAAATGCTCGTCCATGATTTCGCCCAAAGCCGGTCTGAAAATCAGGTAACTGTTATAGATAATAAAGAAAGAAGCAAATAAAGCAGCCCAGTCGTCAGCCGATTCATAACCTTTACCGAAGATAAGGGCAATGGAAATTCCGATAAAAGCGGCCAATGAGGTAATGGCGTCGCTTCTGTGGTGCCAGGCATCGGCTTTTAAGGAAGAACTGTTGGTTTCGATTCCTTTTTTGTACACCATCCGGAATGAAATTTCTTTCCAGATAATAATGGCGCCTAAAACGATAAGGGTATAGGGTTTTGGAAGGTCGTGCGGTGTCCCGATATTGATGATGCTTTCATAAGCAATAACGGTAGCCGAAGTGATCAGAAAGCCAACCACCAGGAAAGTGATTAACGGTTCTGCGCGTCCGTGTCCGTAAGGATGGTTTTTATCGGCCGGCCGGTTGGCGTATTTTATGCCGAATAAAACCAAAAACGAGGCAAAGATATCGGTAGTCGATTCGATCGCATCGGCAATAAGGGCATAGGAATTACCAAAATAACCGGTAAGTCCTTTTATTAGTGCCAGGCATGTATTTCCAATGATACTGAAGTAAGTGGTTCTTATCGCGGTTTGTTCGTTCGTCATCTTAATACATCCAAATTTGCTTCAAAATTACACAAAATATTTAAGCACTATTGTCGCGTTTCGAAATTAGCAACACGATTTTTTGTCCGGTTCCGTTAACTTTTTGAATAGCAGGAGTCCTTAGTTCCCGTTCAGGAAAGCATCCATTTGCCGGATGTAAAGATCTCCGAATTGTTCTTTGGTCAGTTTGCTAAAACCTTCCAGATGGTTTCCGTCAAATTCAGATAATTTCCTTTTGGGTGCCATCTGAACAAATTTTTTGCTGTCTTCGGCAGTCGTCATTTTGTCCTGTATTCCGGCAAACAACAGGTATTGGCAATCAATTTTAGCCGATAGCTTCTGGATGTCAAACCGGTTGTCGGGCAGTATTATTGTTTTGTTTTTGAGTGCCTTTATTTTTTGAGCAATTACAGCCGGATCATAAACCAGTCCTTCTGCAATAACAAAATCAACTTTTTGGTGCTGCAATGCCATA
Organism: Flavobacterium sp. 40-81; assembly: GCF_001898245.1. Taxonomy (NCBI): domain Bacteria; kingdom Pseudomonadati; phylum Bacteroidota; class Flavobacteriia; order Flavobacteriales; family Flavobacteriaceae; genus Flavobacterium; species Flavobacterium sp. 40-81. The sequence continues at coordinate 101,066 of NZ_MKTM01000022.1, read as the reverse complement.
TTGGTCATGATGGTTCCCATTGATAACGCCCAGATCCCGGTTTTTGGGTTTTTGATAGCGGTTTTGGTCCATTGGATCACCGCTTCAAGATCGGTGGCAAACTCGTTATAATACAGATAATCGTTGTTGATGTCAAACGCATCACTATGCCCGAAACCGCGGTAATCGAACAGTACTACCGTATAGCCGCTATTGGACAATACCCATGCCTGGTTGAGCCAGTAGGACATATTGCCGGAATCGCCATAGGTTAAAATGACGGTTGTTTTTTTATCGGCGGTTTTGTCCGGTGCAATAGTCCAGGAAAGCAGGTTCAGTCCGTCTTTGGTGCTTATTTGCTGTTCTTTATAAGACAATTGCAGGTCTTCCGGTTTGGAAATATAATTCTTGTCCGGTTTTAATGCCCAGCAGTTCGTCATGCTGATTAAAAAGAGGAGTAGGACTGTCGTTTTCTTCATAAGAATGGATTGTAAAGCAATTGTACTCCTTAAAATTATCAATTATTCTGAGTTGTACGACATTCCGGTACTTTTTTGTTAAGGGTTAAAGTGCATATTACGGATTTGCCCTGTATGCCTGTCTGACCATGTTTTTTACCACTAAACGGTGAAATGGCTTTATCAGGGCCATATAATACCGGCCTTTATTGTTGTGGTATTGTACTAAGGTTGTCACCTTTATGTTGTATTGCGGTTCCCGCGTATCGGTAATAACAGCCCTGAAATTAAGATGGCTGTCATCGGCTCCCAAAATGATTTCCCGATTTTCGATGGTATAAACCGTAAAAAAGCCGATCGTGCTTCCAGCCCGGACTCCGGCTACCGGTTCTTGGCGGGGAAGCGGCTTTAATCCGATACATTTCACTAAAAACTGACGGATGACAAAAAGGAACTGTACCCATTTGGGTCTGGTTCCAAAAATTATTTTTGCAATTTCCGAAAGGGAGTCTTTATGATTAGTAGTGGAAAATGTATCTTTAAAATCGATTTGAGCCAGACTTTTTTGCGCCAGCTCACTGTTAACAATTTGTTCTTCTCTAACTTTCATTGCTTTAAATTTTAGCTAAGATAGCCATAAAATCTGAATTAGTACATGTGTACTAATTTTTCTATTTTTGTACTATGAATAAAACAAAACGAAAAATACTGGATGCCGGTTTATTGTTGTTCAACGAATATGGGCTTTCCAACGTAAGCCAGCGAAAAATATCCGATTACCTGGGAATCAGCCCCGGAAATCTGACCTATCATTTTAAGAAAAAAGAAGCAATAGAGGAAGCTTTATACTTCGAATTGGTTGTGATGATCAGGGACGAATATAAAAAAATGGAGCTGAACGCCGTGAGTTTATCCAACCTGACGGCTTTTGTACACCGGTTTTTTGCGTTGATTTATGAATACCGTTTTGTTTTCCTGGATATTGTTCATATCATGCGTACCAATGAAATCATTGCGGCACATTACCGGCAATTGATCATTTCCCGTAAAATGCAGTTTCTGGAAACAATAGAACATTTTATTGCTTCCGATTTATTCCGGGCAGCGGAACTGCCGGATGAATATGCATTCTTATATAAAAGAGTTCAGATCATTTTTGATTTTTACCTTTCTTCGATAGAAATTTCAGAAAAAGGCGTGAATAAAACGCATATTGACCGGCACACAACGATTTTCCTGTATGCTGTCTATCCGTATTTGTCGGCTAAAGGGAAGGAACAGTTTTTTGAGCTGCTGCCGAAATAGCAGTCCTAAAAGAGGCATGCTCCGTTTGTTGTCATTGGAGCATTGCTATCAGGAAACGGTAGTAATATGAGGGAAATTACCAATTACGGTCCATTCGTTGTTTTCATCCATTACTAAGGAAATAAAAGAGGTAAAAGACAATTTTGAGCTCTTTAAAAGGGCTTTTACCATAGCAATGGAACCCACATGGTCAAGCTGCACTATTTCCAATGTTCTGGGATTACCGCCAAAGGTTTTTGCTGCCACCAGGGCTATATATTCCTGTTTGTCAAAGATCACGACACCTTTATTTTCGAAAAAACCATGCTGCGTATTTTTAAAATTGGGATGTAATATTCCGGATAATTTTTCGGTATCGCTGTTGTCGCCGGCTTTGATGAATTCGGTTACGGCATTCCGGATTTTTTCATGTTGTTCCATGTCTTGCTTTATTTTGAATATGCTTTAATTGCTAAATGGTTCCTGCATACCGGATCTGCTAATGCAAACGATAGGTTATTATTGCTCTGCCAGTTCCTTTATGATGTTCAGGGCTTTTGGAAAAGTCCGGCTAAAATAATCGGAAAAATCTTCCGTAATATCCAGAGATGCCACTAATTCCGTTGTATTGCCGGTTTCGGTCAGCGTATAGTTTTCGGTATCGCCCGAACATTTTTTAGCTGCTTCGGCTATTGGCTGTTCGACACCGTTTTTAACGTTCCCGATATGGGTAAACGAAATAAACTGCTCCGGAATTAACCGGGTGATGGTGCTGTATATGCCGTTTTTTTCTTCATTCAGGAACAATATTTTACTACCTTCTTTCCAGTCGGAAACCGCATAAGAACCTTCACTAAAAGCAGCGGTCCACAGGCGGTAAGTACTGTCATCCCATAACACAGCCCATACTTTGCTTGCAGGAGCATTGATGCTGACTTTAAATTGTATCGTTTTCATTGGATAGTGTTTTACGGTTACTGATTAGTCTTTCCAGATCCGTTTTTTGCATGTACCGGTAGGGTTTATCATGCCGTTAAAACGGTAAAGGAAAGGTACGGAATATTTGCTAAAGTGTTGCTGTGTATCGCGTTAAGTGGATTATTCTATTTTGACCGATTTTGTACGGGTGACTATATCATCATCCGTTAGTTCGCTGTAACGGATCAGGACATGCCCTTTGTGTTTTTTGTCAATTTCAATCGGAACCACTTCCTCTTCCCATTGCATGCAATGGGTCGAAAACGGTTTTACAGCATAAATCCATTGTCCGGCTTTTTACAGGCAAAAAGCGAACAGCAGAGCAGTAATCCAAAGCAGGTGAGGAAAATATTTCTCATATAATGCTAATCGGGCTGTTGGTTGAAATCCGGGAAACGATCGGCAACCAGCTGTAAGGCAATGTTGTGTTCCAAAAGTGCCTTTAACGCAGCCAGAACCAAAGTAAAACCTTCGGTGGCGTTGCGCACATAGGCTATTTTTTCTTCGGCTGTACCGGCAATACCGGAATCGGTAATGCTCACAAAAGTAGTGTTGTCCTCACGGGCCGTAAATACCCATTCCACAGTGGTTGGCCATTCAATAACAATACGTTTGTCCGGTTCTACCGTCTTGACGGTTATCCTGGCAGCATGGTTATACATTTCCCAGTCCCATTGTATTTGTTTGCCGGCTTCCAGCGGACCACTGCTTTTGGTAAACCAGAATTTAGTGGTAATTTCCGGATTTATAAAGGCTTCAAAAACGTCTGAAACCGGTTTGCGGATCAGCATTTCCGCTTTGGCATGGTATATACTTGTTTCCATGATACCGTTTTTTAGTTGTTATTCCGGCTTAACAGGATTTAGTAACCGGAAGGCATTGTAAACCGCCTGGTGCGTTACCGTGGCGTGGTTTTCTTTCGGAAGAAAATCGAAAAAGACCGTCAGGTTTTTGTTTTTGCCTTTTTTCAGATTTTCCGCCAATTTTTTAGCAGTATCTTCCATCACTAATTTTTCTCTTCCGGGCATAGCGCCTTCTTTGCCGACACCAACATACACTTTTGTATTCGGATCAAAATTCAGGGATGCAATGCCGCCTGTAACAGCACTTTTGTGCAATAAAGAACCGTTATCCCACCATAAACTCGGACTCATAATGATATAGGTATTGAACAGTTTTGGCTTTGTCAGCAGTATTTCGGTTGCCAGTAAGCCGCCCAGTGATTGCCCGATAATGGTTTTAGAAGTGCTCACTTTGTAATTGTTTTCAATATACGGCTGTAATTCTTTTTCGATAAAAGCAATGAACTTGTCCGAACTTCCGGAAGTAGGGGATTCCTTTTTATCAAGCGGAACGGTACTCGGATAGGTAAAATCTCTTCGTCTGTCTACATTGGCAATGCCCACAACAATGGATTTTGGCAATTGGTTGATCCAGGGAAAACTGAAATTGTGTACCAATCCGGTGATGTGGATAAAATCTTCATCGGCCGAACCGTCCAAAAGATAGATTACCGGGTATTTTATAGTATCGTTTGCAGTATAGCCTTCCGGCAAATAAATGTTTAATGTTCTGCTTTCTGAAAGAATGGCGGATTGTACGGCATCGATAGTGCCCAGAATAAACGGTTTACGTTCCTTTTGCTGTGCCATCAGCATTCCGTTGAATCCAAGTATAATTGCCAGTAGTAAGCTTGCTTTTTTCATAAATTATGAGGTTGTTATTTGAATATTTGGCGCTTACGCATCGTAAGCATCCTGCAGGGTTTTAATATCGAGTTTGTCCATTTGAAGCAGCGCCATCATAACGCGATGGGATTTTTCGGCATCACCGGAACTCATTAAGGTTTCAAGCACTGTCGGAACAATCTGCCAGGAAAGCCCGAATTGATCCAGCAGCCAGCCGCATTTTTGTTTTTGGCCGCCTTCGGAAAGTTTATCCCACAGTTCATCAATTTCTTGCTGTGAATGACAGTTAACCACAAAAGAGACTGCCGGAGTAAAGGCAAATTGCGGTCCGCCGTTCAGGGCAATAAATTCCTGACCTTCCAGCTGGAAACTGGCGGTCATTAATGTTCCGGCAGGAGCGGGTCCGCCTTCACTGTAATAGCTGGTTTTCAGTATTTTTGCATTGTTGAAAATGCTGATATAAAAATTCATGGCTTCTTCTGCCTGATTGTCAAACCAAAGAAAAGGGGTGATTTTCCGGATTAGCTTGTCCATGGGGAAGTTTTTTGATTGTTTTCTCAAAATTAAAGAAATTTCCTAAGGAGTAAAAATATTTTTACGCGGTTTAAACGTTAAAAAGTAATCCGGGATAATAATAATAACAAAAAAAGGAGCGCTGCAAAGGCTCCTGATTTTTAGGTATAGTTGCCGGTTCCGGAATAATGATCGTAGAAACAACAACAATATCGGACGTTATTTACCGGATTTAAAAGTACCGTTGTAGAAGATAATGCGCCATTGGTCCGGATCTTCATAGGTCTGGCTTTTTCCTTCCCAATACGGATTTTCGGGCGCAACTGCGGGAACACCGGCCGCGGCCATTTTCTGTACCGCTTTTTCATATTTTTCCGGAGTGTCAAAATAGAAAACCAGCAGGTTCTCTTTGGTAGGTTCCGGTAAGGGTGCCTTATCCGCATGCTGCGTAAATTCAAGATGGTATTTTTCATCCGGAAGCCCCAGCATTACACCGTCATATCCCTGATGTCCGCTGAAAGCGCCCAATTCTTTTAATCCGATAACTTCTTTATAGAATTTTACAACCTTCTGTAAATTGTTGGTAGGTCTTGCTATCCGGAACTGTACGGCTCCGAGGCTTTCGATGGATGGTGTCATAGGTGATTCGGTTTTAGTGTTGCAGGAATGCGTCAGTATAGCCAGCCCGATAAGCAGGGTGGCTTTTGTTTGAAGAATGCTCCTTTTTTTCATAGTGAATATTTTAAAGCAAAATTCGCTTGAAAACAAAAGCCCGTCAATGGCAATATTCCCTATTAAAGAACCAATTTTACGGTAGCAGGCGGTATTCGGACGGGGTGCATTTTTTTTGCGCTTTAAAAAAGCGGCTAAAATGGGAAAGGGTATCAAAAGACAAAGCCGTGGCAATCTCCTTGATGCTTAATTCCGAATAGCGAAGCAGGAATTCCGCTTCCAGTGTTATTTTCTGGTGGATGATGTCGATAGCCGAAAACCCGGTTTGCTGCTTTACACATTCACTTAAATATTTGGGGGAAATGTGCAGTAAATCGGAATACTCCTTAACCGTCCGGAATAGCGCAAAATGCTTGTCGACCAGTTTCCGGAATTTATGCACGATCTGGAACTGCCGGTTCATGCTGGTTGTCGAATTGAGCAGGCAGATTTCGCAAACCCTGTTGTAGTCATATAAGATCTGGATCAGGTACAGGCGGATCATGTCCAGGTAAAACGGACTGGCCTTATAGTATTCGGCTTTGATTTTTTCAAACTTATAACGATTGGATTCAAAAAGAGCGGCATCCAATTCGAAAACAGGCGGGTATTCGGGGTTGATAAAGAGTAACTCTTCTAAAATGCTGCTGTTGACAAAGCCCTTCTTCAGGAAATCCGATTTAAAAACGACCATATAGGCTTTAAAATCGTCTGAAAAGGAGGAGAGTGAATTAATGGATTCTGCCGGAATAATGGAGATATCCTGTGCTTTCAGCGAGTAGTGGTGCTGACCGACAATCATGTCCAGCTGCCCGGAAATGCAAAGCAAAATGGTTGTAAAGCTAAACCGGGTAACGCCTACAGTTTTTGTAGTATTGTCGATTTCAAGCAGGATAAAATCCTCAAGACACAGGTTGTTAACTTCTGTAGCCGCAGTATTTATATAAAGGCTTATAAAAGTTTGAATATCTAAAAGCTGCGTGGTCAGGGATGAGGATGGCCTTATGATACTTCTGTTCGGTTCCAATTAGTTAAGATTAAGTTCGTACTTCATGACAATGAAGGGGGCGTAATGATAGCATAAAGATACGATTTTTTAAATACGGCCTGCCGGAAAATAACAACGATGCGGATTCGTTTTTCCGGTTATTCTTTTCGCAGCCAGCCGATTATTCGTTTGTTGTCAATTACCCACATGTCATTGCGCAACTGTAACGAGAATCTGGCTCTGGAAGCAGCAAACGGTCCGGGATTTTGCTGGATAATCTCAATCTCGTTATCATGAACTTCCGAAACGATGGCCACATGTCCGAAGCGGTTCAGCAATGAACCGGAATACACTAACAGGTCGTTGACCTTGGGTTTGGACTCACTCGGATTATGGTATTGCAGCAAAGCGCGTTTGGTGTTGAACCGGCCGTCCGGGATTTCCGGATCAAAAAAGTCTTTTGCATGGCCGTAACTGTCCGGCATCTTGTGGTCTAAATGTTCGCAATAGTAGCGTTTTACAAATTCCACACATTGGTATTTTAATCCTAAATTATAATTGTCGGCAGTCAGGTTACGCCCGGAAACATTATCCACTCCGCCATTATAATAGACATTGACCCCGTTGAACTGATCAACAACCTGGCCGGTAGTGTAGGAGCTGTTGAAGTTGTAGTTTTTAAGGCAGTATACAGTCCCTATGGTGAGTACTGCAATACATCCGGCGATGGCATAAAGGCGTTTCTTTTTCATGGTTACTGGCAGAGAAATTAAAGTATAAATATAACATAAATTTCAGTCTTTTGCAGCCACAGCCGGATTTATATTCAATACCGGTAATGGCTTCCGATGCGATTTTCCTGTACATAAAAAAATGGATCCTGAGAATACCCAGGATCCGTTTTGGATAGAGCCGGATTCCAAAAAGATTACAGGGTAATTACAATTTTACCCACGGTTCTTCCGGTTTCAATATCGTGATGGGCCTGTGCCATTTGTTCAAACGGATATGTTTTGGAAACATGGGCTTTTATGCTGCCGTTTTCCAATAAGGTAGCCAGGGATTTCATGTCGTCTCCGTTTGAAGCGACCAGCATAAAAGAGCCGTTAATGCTTTTTGAGCGTGCTTTTTCGGTTACCTGTTCGTTCAGACCGGACGGAATACTAATCAGGGTTCCCTGCTTTCTGATGACTTCAAGGGAACGGTCAATGTTATTTCCGCCGATAGTGTCCAAAACAAAGTCAACATCCGAAACGGTTTCTTCAAAACGTTCGGTGTTGTAGTCAAGGTGTCTGTCTGCACCGAGTCCTAACACAAAATCCCTGTTTTTAGCAGATGAGGTTCCAATCACATAAGCACCCAGGTGTTTAGCAATCTGAACAGCAAAATGCCCGACACCACCGGAAGCGGCGTGAATTAAAACAGTATCGTCTGGCTGTACTTTGGCATGGTGTACGATGGCCTGCCAGGCGGTCAATGCCGCTAAAGTTGCCGCAGCGGCTGCTTCAAAAGAAATGTTGGCAGGTTTTAAGGCCAGTTGGTCTTCGGGCGCACTTACATATTCGGCATAGGCTTTTCCGTGTCCCGGGAAATTAACCATACCGAAAACAGCATCCCCTTTTTTAAAAGCCGTTACTTTTTCTCCTACCGCAGTAACAATACCGGAAATATCCCAACCCAGAATTAAAGGCTGTATTTCTTTTAACCTGCCATACATGCCATTTCCGTTTCGGGTTTTGGCATCAACTGGATTAATGCTGATGGCTTTTACCTGTATGAGTACTTCGTTATCGTTATAATCGGGTAGCGGTAAGGTGGTGAGCTGTAGATTTTCCGGAGCTCCTGTATTTTCTAAAATAAATGCTTTCATACTATTATAATTAAAATGTAAAGAAAAATTATACAATATATGGGTTGTTTTTATGGTATAAATTTTCTTTTATTTGGTATTTTTGCGCCATGAAGCGAGAACATTTGTACGAACCGTTTTCAATTAGTTTTGAAACGCTGACGGAATATCCCAAACCGGCACACCAGCACAGCTATTTTGAACTGGTATATGTGCTGGATGGAAACGGGATGCAGTGCATCAATCAGAATAACTTTGCCTACCATCCGGGGTATCTGTTTTTAATTACGCCCCAGGATTGTCATTCTTTTACGATCGATACACCAACGCAGTTTTTCTTTTTGCGCTTTAATGATATCTATATCCGTTCGAATGCTTTACAAACGGATAATATCAAACGGCTGGAATTCATTTTGCAAAATGCCAACCATCAGCCGGGCTGTATTTTAAAAAATCAAACGGATAAAAGCCTGGTACGGCCGATGGTCGAAGCGATCATACGCGAATATGTCAACCGGGACCTGTACAACAAAGAAGTCATTCAACAGATCATCAATACGCTGATCGTGATTGTAGCACGCAATATTGCCAAATATTTACCGGAGCAGGTGACTGAAAAAAGCGATGAGAAATTTTTAGCAATCCTCAATTATATACAGCAGCATATTTATGAGCCGGAAAAGATCCGTACCGAGGTAATGAGTGCGCATTTTGGCATTTCGGAAGGGTATTTAGGGCGGTATTTTAAAAAGCACTGTAACGAAACGATGCAGTCGTATATCACGAATTATAAGATCAGTTTAATCGAGTACCGCCTGAAACACAGTGCAAAACGGATTAACGAAATTGCGGTTGAATTAGGGTTTACCGATGAAAGCCACCTGAATAAGTTTTTCAAAAAGCAGAAGGGAATTGGTCCCAGACAATATCGGAGCAGGCTATTTTCTTAGCAAGTCCGGGATGTGGGACAACAAAAAGGCAAGCCTTGTTTCAATATCCGCTTTCGGAATTTCAATGATCTGATAGTTGTATAACCGGTAAGTTGCCACCATTTTTTCATAAGTACGAACCGCTTCTTCCCAGGTTTGTTTCCGTTCCGTATCCGTTTGGTATATTTCCTGCCAGGGCGGCAACAGGAATACTTTTGAGTTGTAAGTAAACTGCCGGGCGTTAAGATCCATGGCTTCAGATATTCCCAGATTGATTAACTGCGCATAACACAGGGTGTCGGGAATACCCCTGTCGAAAAAAACAGGCTCATTGCCGGGATGTGAATTAAATGTTTCGATATAGCTGTTAACGGAGCGTTCCAGCATCAGCCGGGTGTACAGCGCGGTGTCTTTCCAGGGTAAAGCCGTTCCGCCGGACTGTAGCTGTTCCTGTATGATTTCCCGGGCTGCTTCCGGAATGCAACGATAGTGCTGCCGGGCTAAAGCATTCAGTAAAGTGGTTTTTCCGGCTCCGGGACCGCCAGTAATCACAAAGAAGGTATCGGAATGCCAAGGTTGTTGCAAGGTCATTTTGTTTTAAGGTATGATGTGTTTGGGATCAATAAGTCTGCCGTGAAGCCGGCAATACCGGTTCCTGATAATCGGACCGTATGTGAATCCCGTTTTTATGAAATGCGGGTGTTATCCTTTTTAAATGGATGTTAATTTAAGTAAAACAGGAAAAATAAAGGTAAGCATTAAATGGGTATAAAGCATTTTTTCGAGGCTTGTTTTTTGTAGTAACATCAGGATAAGAAAAAACAACGATTGCGTGATCGTAATACAATACCCGATCATAATGACCTTTTCGCCGGTATTAAACAGCAGAACTGCCATATAGCCGGTTATTATCGCAATCAGGGTTTTTGAGGTCATGTTGAAGATATGGTCAATTTTTGAGGTTCCCTTTTGATAAAAAGACTTCACAATGGAATAGGGATAATAATAAATAGTGATGCCGGTTAATATTGCCGATACGGGATATTGGATAACAGGAATGCCGTTATTGTTGTTGCTGATCAGTATTAAAACCGACAATAGTAATAGTAACAGATTCAGCCAGTATTTTTCTTTTAATTTTATGAAATGGAACATCAGGATAAGTATTATTGGTTAGGTATATTCCATGTGCATGATTGGCTAATGAAGTAAAAATAGCCCAAAAAAGAGTTGCCTGTACAAAAGGGAATTACTCATTTATACTCAAAATTAAATTTTTAAAGGAATAATAAGAAAGAACCTTTTTTACTGTTGAAAACGGAGAAAAAGTAACCCGATTATGGCTGCTGCTTAATAAGTTTTTGATGCTTTTTAGCGGGTGATACTAAAAAAGCCGGACATTGTCCGGCTTTTTTAATGTTATAGATGTGTTTATTAGTATAAACTTGGATATTTGGAAGGATTCGCCTCATTCATAATTTCGTACACTTTTTCGAAAATATCTTCGGCTGAAGGTTTGGAGAAATAATCCCCGTCTGTTCCGTAAGCAGGACGGTGTGCTTTGGAAGCCAGTGTTTGCGGCTGACTGTCTAAATGCATATATCCTTTTTGCTCATCAATGATTTGCTGCAGGATGTAGGCAGAAGCACCACCCGGAACGTCTTCATCAATTACCAGTAAGCGGTTTGTTTTGGCTACGCTTTTCACGATATCGTGATTAATATCGAAAGGCAATAACGACTGGACGTCGATGATTTCGGCATCAATACCCACTTCCAGTAATTCTTTGGCTGCCTGCTCAATTAAACGCAGGGTAGAGCCGTAAGAAACCAAAGTGATATCTGTACCTTCTTTGATGGTTTCCACCACACCGATTGGCGTTTTGAAAGCTCCGATATTGGACGGCATTTTTTCTTTTAAACGGTAACCGTTCAGACATTCCACTACTAAAGCCGGTTCGTCGGTTTCCAGTAACGTATTGTAGAATCCTGCCGCTTTAGTCATGTTTCTCGGTACCAAAACGTGTATTCCACGGATCGCATTCAGGATCATTCCCATTGGCGATCCGGAGTGCCAGATACCTTCCAGTCTGTGGCCGCGTGTTCTGATGATCAGCGGTGCTTTCTGACGTCCGGCAGTTCTATACTGTAAGGTCGCCAAATCGTCACTCATGATCTGGATTGCATATAAAAGATAATCCAGGTACTGGATTTCAGCGATCGGACGTAATCCTCTCATCGCCATTCCGATTCCCTGTCCTAAAATGGTTGCTTCACGAATACCGGCATCGGCAACACGGAAGGCACCATATTTTTCCTGCATACCTTCCAATCCCTGGTTCACATCGCCGATAGTACCGGAATCTTCACCAAAAATTAAGGTTTCAGGATATTTAGCGAAAATAGCATCAAAGTTATCGCGGATGATTAAACGGGCATCTACTTCTTCGGCTGCTGCATCATAAACAGGCAGTACTTCTGCACTGTTCAATACATTTTTATCCGATTGGGAGAACAAATGCGAGCTGAATTTAGGCTGTATTTTAGCTGTATAGCTGGTAATCCAGGTCGCTAACGAACCTTTTCCGTTTTCGTTTACAATCAGGCGCAATACTTTACGCGCAGTCACTAAAATGTCTTTGCGGATCGGTTCTTTAATTGCGGCTAAATCATTTGCATATTTTTCAATGAAAACTTTGTTAGGACTGGAAGCAGCAATACTGTTTAAGAAAGCAGCTAATTCCTGCTGTTCTTCTTTTATCGGGTTCAGGTAAGCGCTCCAGGCTGCTTTTTTGCCTTCCAGCACTTCTTTTTTAGCGGCAGCATCCATTGCTTCAATTTCTTCGGCTGTAGCAATGTTGTTTTCAATCAGCCATTTGCGGAATTGCGCCAGGCAGTCAAATTCTGCTTCCCATGCCAGACGATCGGCATTTTTGTAACGTTCGTGTGAACCGGAAGTAGAGTGTCCCTGCGGCTGGGTTAGTTCTTTAACGTGGATTAATACCGGCACGTGCTCTTCACGGGCAATAGCCGCTGCTTTCTGATAGGTTTCCACCAAAGTAGGGTAATCCCATCCTTTTACCGTGATGATCTCAAAACCATTGTTGTTTTCATCACGCTGGAATCCTTTTAATATTTCGGAGATATTCTCTTTTGTAGTCTGGTAGCGGGCGTGAACGGAAATTCCGTATTCATCATCCCAAACGCTCATCACCATTGGTACCTGAAGTACTCCGGCAGCGTTAATGGTTTCAAAGAACAAACCTTCCGAAGTGGAAGCATTACCGATTGTTCCCCATGCGATCTCGTTTCCGTCAATTGAGAAATTGGTGTTATTTTCAATTCCGGATACATTACGGTATATTTTTGAGGCCTGTGCCAAACCTAATAAACGAGGCATCTGCCCGGCTGTAGGAGAAATATCGGCACTTGAATTTTTCTGAGCAGTAAGGTTTTTCCAGTTTCCGTTTTCGTCAAGGCTGTGTGTGGCAAAATGCCCGCCCATCTGACGTCCGGCACTCATCGGGTCATGAGCCAGATCGGCATGACCGTATAAACCGGCAAAAAACTGTTGAATTGTCATTTGACCTATTGCCATCATGAAAGTCTGATCACGGTAATAACCCGAACGGAAATCGCCGTTTTTAAAAGCCTTTGCCATCGCAAGCTGTGGCACTTCTTTACCATCACCAAAAATCCCGAATTTCGCCTTACCGGTAAGTACTTCACGTCTTCCCAATAAGCTGCATTCTCTGCTGATGGTTGCAATTTTATAATCGTTAAGCACCTCTGTTTTGAAATCTTCAAAAGAAAGAGCTTCTTTAGCGGCCGTTTGATTCATAGTCAAATAATAATGAGATTGGGACAAATTTAATTATTTAGTCAATACAAAACAAAGGATTGTGAAAATAACAATTCAACATTTGGTAAAAAAACTATGGGTTTGTCTTGTTTTGTTGAGGATATTTTATTGAAAATAGTATTTTATCAAAGTTTTTTTAATAAAATAAAATAAAAATGCCTGTTTTTTTATCGTTTATTTAGAACCACTTTCTGGTAAATAGCGAAACCAGGGTTTTGGCACTCAGGGTTACGACAAACCGGATGCGCTGTCCGTAATTAGGATCGTTTACTTCCCAGCCGTTATTGGAATACACCGGGAAATAGAGCTCGAAATAGTCCTGAACCAGATTCAGCCGGATTCCGCTGTCGTAAACAAACTGCGGATTGGAGAAACGGTTTTTAATGATTCCGGCATCGGCATAGGCTTCCACCCAGTTCCAGATACTGAAACTGGCATTGGTGGTGGTCATCCACTGGTTTGCATAGCGGTTTTTTAATTTGGATTTAAAACCACCGTCGGCCATTACAAACTGCTGGCTGAAAAGTCCGGTCGATTCCGAACGGCCAATAAGGTTGTAACCGAAAAGATAATCGGAAGGACGGTCCAGTCCGAAGCTAAAGAAATCGGTTCCGGTTTCGTTATACATAAAGGTACCGGCAAAAAAACGAACGGTGACCTGCCGCCTGTCGTCAAATAATTTCCGGTACTGCATTTCGGCGGAAAGCCTGCTGAAATTGCTGGCAATCTGCAAATCGGTTAAAAAGCTGTACAGTCTTGCGGTTTCTGCTTCCCCTATGGAATAACGGGCATTAAAAACAGAATAGTTTTCTTCTTTTTTGTTTTTAAGCAGCGGTGAATCTTCTTTTTCTACAAAGACATGACGTATCAGGATGGTCTCTTTTCTGTTTTCGCGGTAATCCGGTTCCCGGAAACGGAACTGTACCGAAGGCATGATCTTCGTATAGGAAGCATTCGGCGCATAATGGAGCGTTGAACCGGAAATGGAATAACGGATGTTGTACAAACGTTCGTCCCGGATATTCTGGAAATAGGAGAGTGTCGCACTTCCTACCAGTTCTTTGGTATTCGTGGAATAATCAGGGATAATATCAAACTGAAACGGCTTGTCCAGCAGGGTTTCATTGTGAATGCGCATGCCGAGCATCAAACCGTCATACAGGTTGTAATTGAAATCCGGAACATAAAAAAACTGGTTGTATTGCGGATCTTCAAGGTCTTTAAAGAAGTTGAATTTTACCGGACGGTTCAGCGAAGGAAAGCCTTTTAGCGTTTTATAGTTGTTCCGACGGTTAAATTCGGGCACTTCATTGGTGTGATTAAGCGCCAGTTTGTCAATCCCTTCTTTCGGAACGGATACGATGGTGTCCTTAGCTATATTTTCCAGCCAGGTTTTCGAAACTATCTGACCGTTTTTCATACCGTATAACGGAACGGGAACGGTTGCCTGAGCATTGTTTTTGACTTCAACCTGTATGTTGCTGCCGTCGTCCCGTACTTTTCCGAATTTATAATCGATCAGGTCCCTGGAATTGATAACAGATTTGAAAAACCAGTCGATATTTTTGGGTGTTTTTGATTTTAGTATGGTTTCGATATCGTTTCGTGAGGTCTGCTGACTTTTGTTTAGGGTCACGAAATCATAAAGCGCACTGTCTACGCTGTCGTGCTGCAGGTAGGAATCCAGGTAATTCAGGGCTAAGCCGGCTTTGTATTTTCCGGATATTTGTTCGTTGAATTTTACAAAGGTGTTTTTCGGATTCCCGATGGGCTGATCGAGGTTCATACGGGCCATCATCAGGTACAGATAGCTGTATTGTTCGTTAAACCCGGTGGTAAAAAGGCTAAAGCCTCTCAGGAATTTATAGCGTGCCAATGTTCCGGTCATTTTCACATTGGGGTAATTGTCTTCAATATACTTCATCATCGTGTAGACCTGAATACCATCGTATATCCAGTTGTCTTCCCGGTGATTGACCTGTAAGGTGTTTTTTAGGTAGTTGTTTACGTATGTTTTCAGGAACTTGAGCTCATAGACAAATTCATCCGGAAAGGGTCTGAGGAATTTGGGCAGCTGGTTTAAGCCGTAAAACGGGTTGCGGTCATAGTCGGTCTGGCTGATAACCATTTTGTCCTGTGCCGGATTGCCCAGGTGTTCGGCTACATAGTTAACGACACGGTCAATGATAATGGCTTTTTGAACTTCACTGAGCTTGTTTTCTTTAATGTTGCTCGTAATTTCTGTTTTGTCGTTTTTGTAATTGCCGTATGTTAGCGTGTTTTCCAGTGCGAGGATAATGTCCTGCCTGTTTTTTCCGGTCAGGGTATAGTTTTTAAAACCGTCTTCTTCGGTAGTGGCGGTAATGTCCAGGTCGGTGGTTAGCGATAGTGCCGCCGGTACTTTTAGCTGAATATCAAAATCGGAAATTGCATTTGAAATATCGTCCAGGTTTTCATTGCTGTATTTTACAAAAGTGTTTTTTTCGTATCGGGCAGGTGTCAGAAACCAGTTTTTAATATAGAAATCACCCGCATTATTAAAGCCGTAACGGGTAAAACGGTCGTTGGGTATTTTTACGGAATAGACGATGTTAATCCGGAATTTCTGCTTCGGATATACCGGATTCAGCAAATGAATGTCGACTAAATCGGGTTGGTTGGGAAGCCGGGACCATTCCAGTCTTCGCTGGTTCTGATCGATAACGGAAACAATATTGGTGTGTCCTCTGTCGCTCTCGCCGGCAAGATGGAAAATCCGGGTAAATTCGTCCGAAAAACGTTTGGCCAGCGGTGTGCTTCTATCGGAATAGGCATTATTCCAGTCGTTTAGGATATAGTCTTTCAGCGTGTCTTTGGTGTTGTTATAATAGGTTATTTCCTGCTGTATTTTAAGCATTTTCGACTCCGGATCAACGGTAATACTCATTGCGCTGTGGTGCTGGGCACTCACAGAGTACATTCCAAATAATAAAAAGGGGAGAAGGTATTTAATGGCTTTCAAAGGGTTCTGGCAAGTCTTATGGATTAAACCTGGTTTTTTAATTATAACAGTATGTATTCACAATGTTACAATTTTAATTCAAATTATTAGCGAAAATTTTCAGTAGTAATGAAAAATAATATTCCATGAGTTGGCATACGCTTTTTTAGCTGTGGTGTTGTGAATGTTAAAACAGTGTAATTTTTTGATATACAGTGAAGTATTAACAATTATGCTGCCTTTAGTTTTTTGTTTATAATTAACTTTGTCGCTAAACTTAATAGGAATGACAAAAAAATTACTAATTATTTTACTCTTTTTAGCGTCAAATGTTATCTTTTCTCAGGTAGTAATCAACGAGTTGGATTCCGATACGCCTTCAACAGATGATAAAGAGTTTATTGAACTGAAATCCACTGTTCCGAATTTTTCTTTGAACGGTTATGTACTGGTTTTGTTTAACGGCGGTAGTACGGGAACCTCTAACCTGAGCTATTATGCCATTGACCTGGACGGATTAACGACCGATGCGAACGGTATTATTGTATTGGGGAATACGCTGGTATCTCCTGTGCCGACGTATATTTTTTCCAATAATGTCGTGCAGAACGGACCGGATGCGGTTGCGATTTATCAGGCGAACGGTTCCGATTTTCCAATGAACACACCGGCATCAACAACCAACCTGATCGATGCGCTGGTATACGGAAACAACAATACGCAGGCAACGGCTTTGCTGTCGGCATTGGGAGTGAGCACGCAGATTAATGAAAACATGAACAGTCAGGGAACGGTACAGTCCATTCAGCGAAAGGCGGATGGAACCTATGAGGTTAAAGCGCCTACACCCGGAGCGAATAATGATGGCAGCGGTATTGTTTTTAACGGGATTACGATAACGGCACCCACTACGCACCTGAATGAAGGGGAAAGTTTTGTTATTACGTTTACGACACAAACCAATGTAGCGAGTAACCTGACGTTTAATTTTTCTTTGCATAACGATAGTTTTACAACAGCCGATTATACCGGTAATACCACGGTTTTGATTCCTGCAGGATCCAATTCTTTTTCGACCACGATCCAGATCATTGATGATGCAATTGATGAAGGGGATGAGGTGCTGAAAATAAAATTCGGAACCCTTCCTGCCGGTTATGTGCGCATGAACGACAATATTGAAATCCGTGTAATCGACAACGATTTTACGGTTTCGGCATGGGGAACGCCTTTAAATCCTACGCATGGGGTAGTTACGAGTACGGCACCAGCCGGTTATTACAGTTCACTGGAAGGATTGAGCGGAGCGGCGTTAAAACAGGCTGTTCAGAATATTATTGCCAATCCGGCGGTAGTGAGAGCTCACAATTATGGTGACATTGTTGAAATACTTAAAAAAGCAGATCAGAATCCGCTGAACAGTAATCAGGTCTGGATGATGTATGTTGAGTCCCCGCGGGCGAAACTGGATTATCAAACCGGCAGCAGTAACGTAGGAACCTGGAACCGGGAGCATATTTATCCGCAGTCAAGAGGCGGATTTTCAAACGGTACTTCGTCTACTCCGGACGGGATCAATGTCTGGCTGCCAACCAATGCCGATGATATCAATGCGGCACATGCCGATGCGCATCATTTAAGAGCAGAGGACGGTCCGGAAAACAGTTCCCGAAACAACCGTGATTACGGCGGTACGGACTATAACGGTCCTGTTGGTACTCAGGGTTCGTGGAAAGGCGATGTGGCGCGTGCGGTATTCTATATGGCAGTTCGTTACAATGCTTTGGATGTGGTAAACGGTAATCCGCCGGACACTACCGTAGGGCAGCTGGGTGATTTAGCGTCTTTACTGGCCTGGAACCACAGCGATCCGTCGGATGATTTTGAAATGAACCGCAACAATTATATTTATACCTGGCAGGTGAACCGCAATCCGTTTATCGATCATCCGGGTCTTGCCGATTATATCTGGGGAACGCATGTGGGGGAACCCTGGTCGGCTACTTTGAGTACACCGGATGTGAACGCATTGCAGGTATTGTTATATCCGAATCCTGCGAACGATTATCTGTATATTGACGGTGTTCAGGATCGCGGACAGCTGGAAGTGTACACAATTACCGGGCAAAAAGTGAAAACACTGGATTTTGAAGGTACAACAAAAGTATTCCTGGATTTGTCTTCCGGAATGTACATTACAAAAATTACATCCGATAATAAAACGGTAGTGAAAAAGCTGCTGATACGATAAGTAAAAAAGTCATAAACATAAAAAAACCTTCAAAGCTAACTTTGAAGGTTTTTTTATTGGGTATTCCGGTTATGGGATTATCCACCCATATATTCGTCACCACCGTTATTGTCGTCTCTTTTTTGTTGTTTTTCTCTTTCGTTTTTGCTTTTGTTAAAACGGTAAGTGAAAGACAGGTTGATCTGACGCTCTCTCCATTGCATTTCACTGTGTGAGTTTAATTGTAACGGGATGTTGGTATCGCTAATTCTTTTACGGGAATTGAATACGTCGTTTACGTTTAAGGCAATGGTAGCTTTGTCTTTCAGGATGTCTTTGCTGAATGCCAGGTTAGCTGATAGAATTCCTTCACTTCGTCCCTGCGACGTGTTTTGCGGCGCATTGTAAGTAGCGTTGGTCTGCCAGTCAATTCCATACGGTAAAGTAACTTTAGAGCTCACTCTGGTAAACCAGCTGTAGGCAGTATTGCTTAAATCCTGTAATACTTCAACATTATTGGCATCGGTATAGGTATAGCTTCCGTCCAGTTCGTTTCTGAAGAAGTTGAAGTTACCGTTCAATTTCCACCATTTGTACGGATTGTAGTTTAACGTAAATTCAAAACCAAAACGGTATTCTGTCGCTAAGTTTACCGGTGTACTCACATAAACAGGTGTTCCTTCAATGGAATTACCGGTTGCTTTTTTGATAAACTGGAAGCTGTCATCCGTTTTGTTGAAATAAGCAGAAGTGCTTAATGTAAGTTTGTCCCAACGTTTTAAATAACCTAAATCGAAGGAATTGGTATAGGAAGGATTTAAATCCGGATTTCCTTCAAAAACGTTGATGTTACTCGAAAGTCCGCTAAACGGGTTTAAGAAACGGCCTCTCGGACGGTTGATTCTTTTACTGTAGCTCAAACTCACGCTGTTGCTTTGAGAAAACTCATACGTCAGGAAAACACTTGGGAAAAAGTTATCGTATTTTTTAGTGTTGAAATCGCTGTTTTTCAAAAAGTTGATGTCGATATTGGAGTTTTCATAACGCAATCCGAACATATAGCTGAATTTCTTGATTTTTGAACCAAACTGTGCATAAAGGGCATTGATTTGCTCTTTATATTCGAAAACGTTTGTTAAATCACTGTTGTTCTGCCAAACGTTACTGGTAAAGTTGTCCACTCTGTAATCGGTTGTCAGGTCGGTAAAATCACCACGGTAACCGGCTTCAAACTGGCTGTTTTTTCCAATTGGCAATACATAGTCGGATTGAATAAGGCTACGGTTTTGTTTTTGTTTGTTGAAGGTTCTGTCGGCACTATAGATGTTATCATTCAATTGAATGTCGCTAATGGTAGCATCGTCATTGTCTCTGTTTGAAGAAACGGAAGCATCAACGGTTAATTTATGACCGTCTTTTTTAAATTTCTTTGTAAAGTTGGTTGAATATTCCACGTTCTGGGAATCATTCGTCTGATCGTTAAAACGATTTCGGGTAAAAAGATAGTTGTGATTTGCATCGAAATTATCGAAATACACATTGTCCGGATTACCTCCGGTATTTTTTCGGATACCAACAGAGTTAGTCCAGGTTAATGATTTGGTCAGGTACCATTCCATGCCGAAATTCGTATTGTATCCTTTACGCTCTCTTCTGTTGGCTCTGCTTTCGTTGATATATCCGGTAACAGCTCCGGTGTTTTTATCTAAATATTCCGAATTGGTAAACGAGTTTCCGGGACTATCGCTATAGTTATAGCCGGAAGTAGTGAACAGGTTAAAGTTTTTACTTCTGTAATTCACACTGGCATTCACACCAAAGTTATCCGGATTACCGGCAACAGCCGTAACACTTCCGTTAATGCCCTGTGCTTTTCCTTTTTTAAGAATGATATTAACAATGCCGGCTCCACCTTCGGCATCATATCTTGCAGACGGATTGGTAATAACTTCCACTTTATCAACAGAATCTGCCGGAAGCGTACGCAACGCATCGGCAACATTGATTCCGGCAAGACCGGATGGTTTTCCGTCAATAAGGATACGAACATTGTCGTTTCCTCTAAGGCTTACATTACCGTCTGAATCTACAGAAACGGAAGGAACATTATCCAGAACATCACTCACACTTCCGCCTTTAACGGTCATGTCTTTGCCAACATTGTATACTTTTTTGTCCAGTTTGATATCAACAGTAGATTTTTCTGCTACTACGGTAACCTCCTGAAGCAATTTGGCATCAAGCGACAGGGTAATCATGCCCAGACTGGTGTCTTTTGTCAGCTCTTTTTGCTTGATTTCCACGGTTTTAAAAGACAGGAATTCTACTTTTATATAGTAATTGCCGGCAGGAACTTCAAAGCTGAATTCTCCTTTGTCGTTTGTCATCGCACCGGAAACGGTAGAAGGGTTTTTTAGATTTTGTGCATAAACATTGGCATACTCCAAAGGCTGTTTGGTTTCACCGTCTACAACTCTACCGGTAACGGTAACTTTATTACCATCAGGTTTTTGGGCAAAAGAGACGAATGATGTCAAAAACAATAGCATTACTATTGCAAGATGAACTCTTTTCATGAATAATTAGTTTGGTTTTCTTCTTAAGACTGCAAAAGTAACCGTAGGTTTAAGCGCGAAATCACAAATGTTTGTTAAAACGAAGCTATAATTATTCTAAATAATGTCCAGTATTTTCGCTGTCGGACGGCCAATCACGGCTTTATCGCCATTAATAACGATCGGACGTTCAATCAGTTTCGGATGTTCTGACAGGATTTCAATTACCGCTTCATCACTTAACGTTTTGCCTTTGTAATTGTCAATCCATAAACTTTCTTTCTGACGTACCAATTCAATAGGTTTGATGTTGAGCTTGCCGATAATAGACCGTAATTCTTCTTTGCTTAAAGGCTGATCCAGGTATTTAACCGTTTCAAATGTGATGCCTTTGTCTTCCAGCAGGCAAAGTCCTTCTCTGGATTTACTACAGCGGGGATTGTGATAAATAGTGATCATAGCAGAATATTTTTTACAAAGGAAATGATATTATTTGAAAATTGAAGTAACTTAGTGGTAACAAATTATTAACCCGTGAACCGGTGTCACGGACCTAACCCATAACACTCCCTCAATATGTTTATTGAACAAGTAAAGACCGAAAAGTTTAATTTTTTATTGTACCTGCCCATTCCTGTTTTGTTTTTAGTGTTAATGCTGGCTAATTATTTTGCTTCTATGGATGTGAATACCGAAGAGGTGATGCATCAGACCATTGCGGCAATAGGCGTGAACGCTACTTTTGTAGCCCTGATTATTCCACTGTCGTTAGCCTGTATCTTTTTACTGATCTGGGTAAAAGTGGTCCACCGCCAGAGCATTACCAGCCTGACCACATCCCGCGCAAAAATTGACTGGAAACGGGTGTTTTTCTCTTTCGGATTGTGGGGTTTTGTTAGTGTTGGGTTGACGTTACTGGTTTACTTTTCACATCCTGAAAATTTTAAAATCAATTTTCAGCCGGTTCCCTTTTTTACCTTTCTGATCCTGGCGGTGATTTTAGTACCGCTGCAAACCAGTTTTGAAGAATACCTTTTCCGGGGCTATTTAATGCAGGGTCTGGGTGTGGTGACGAATAGTAAATTAATACCGCTGCTGGTTACGTCCATTATGTTCGGACTGATGCATATTGCCAATCCGGAAGTAGGCAAAATGGGTTATATCATACTGATCTATTATATTGGTACCGGTTTCTTTTTGGGAATCATTACCTTAATGGATGAAGGCATGGAACTGGCTTTAGGCTTCCATGCGGCAAATAATCTGGTCGGAGCGCTTCTAATCACGTCGGACTGGACTGCATTCCAGACCCATTCGATTCTTAAAGACTTGTCGGAACCTTCTGCCGGATTTGATGTGATTTTGCCGGTATTTGTGGTTTTTCCTTTGCTTATTTATGTATTTGCAAAAAAATACCAATGGAATAACTGGTCGGATAAGCTAACCGGAAAATTACAATTTAATACTACCGAAACATTATAAACTTGCAGTATATGGAAAAGCTGACTTATAAAAAAGTGCACAACAGGTTCAAATTGAATGGTACCCATTTTAACGGTAAAGAACTTTACCAGCGTGCTTTTGTTTTTATCAAGGAAGGGGAGGAGCATGAAAAGGCTTTGGGAAACTTTATACTGGAATGGTTTGATGAAAAAGATTTTATCGAAATAACCACTTCCGGTACTACCGGAACGCCCAAAGTGATCCGGTTGCAAAAGGATGCGATGGTGAACTCGGCATTGGCAACCGGCGATTTTTTTAAGTTAGAGCCGGGTAATAAAGCGTTGCACTGCCTGCCTATTCAATATATCGCCGGAAAAATGATGCTGGTGCGGGCTTTTATTTTAGGGCTGGAACTCGATTATGTGGCGCCCAGTTCGAATCCGCTGGCAGGAAATGAAACGGTGTATCAGTTTGGTGCCATGGTACCGTTGCAGGTTCAGCATGCTTTAGGGCAGTTGCAGCAAATTAAAACAATCATTATTGGCGGTGCTAAGATCAATACGGTTCTGGCGGCTGCCCTGAAAGAAATTCCGGTTGCGGTTTATGAAACCTACGGAATGACCGAAACCATCACGCACATTGCCGCAAAATTAGTGCAGGAAACCGCGTTTACGGTTTTGCCGGGAATTACCATCAGTACGGACAACAGAGGCTGCTTGCTGATTGATGCGCCGAGGGTTTGCGGGGAACAGCTGGTTACAAACGATATGGTCGAGCTTGTTAATGAAAAGCAATTTATATGGCTGGGACGTTTTGACAACGTTATCAACAGCGGCGGCGTAAAGCTGTTTCCGGAACAGCTGGAGGAAAAATTAGCGGCCGTTGTTCCGCATCGTTTTTATGTGATCGGGAAAGAAGATGAAACACTGGGGGAAAAACTGGTTCTGGTAATTGAAAGTGAACCGTATCCCATTGATAATACGATTTTCGATTTTTTAGGGAAATTTGAGAAACCTAAAGAGATCATTTTTGTTCCGGCATTTAAGGTAACAGACACCGGTAAAGTAAAAAGGCGGGATACGATTCAATAAAAAAACCACAAAGTCACCTGTTTTGATGTTCACAACACGTTTCTGAATACACGTTGGTTCAAGTGGTCTTTGTGGTAGGGATTTTCTAGGCTACTTATTCATCTTAAAATAGTAGTCAGCCGAATGTTTTCCGCTTCCGTAAAAAAGGAAAAAGATACAGACTAACAGGGTTATTGTTGCCATGATAAAGTTCTGGACATTCATCTGTCCTAAAAAGTTAATCATTACCGCACCGATTAAAATAGGCAATTGCACCCAGATGGACCAGCGGGTAAGTAAACCAAAAACAATCATGATACCGCCAACCATATGTGCAGAAGCAACATAGTGGATGAGTAGCATTTCACTGCCGAAATTTCGATTCATGTGGCCTAAAATTTCATGCAGATATTGTCTGTTTGCAACAAAAAAGGCACCTCTCAAAAACAAAAAGACACCAAGAGCAATTCTAACTAGGTCTAGCGGATAGCTGGTATGCGCATTGGCCCATTTGTTTAAACTTTTAACTCTATCCATAACAAATGACTATTTGATTTAGGATGAAAGTTACTAAATAAAAATTAAAATGTATAATTTTTTAGTTAAAAATAAGCGCTTTAACGATGTTAAATGTTAAAATAAATAATTTAATATTTATTTTACTACAGTATAATACATTTTCTGGGTATTGAACTTCAATTTATTCAGGTCTGTTTTTTTGTCAAACTGCTGCCATTCATTGGTGACATTCACCCTGCTTGTTTTTCCGTTGTAGGAATATTCAATAGGCATCTGAAAATCGGTTACATTGGTTTTCCAGCGGTATTCCACTTTTTGGTTCTCAGTGCGCAATTCTAAAGCCGGAATATCTTTATAGCGAAGGTACTGGTCAAAAAGCGGTGTCAGGTTCATACCGGTTTCTTTGTTGAAAAAGGCAATAACCGTTTCGGTATCGATAATTTGTTTTTTATAGGTTTCGGAATAATCCAGTAACAGCTTCCACCATTTCGCATCATTGTTGATGATGTGGCGGATGGTATTCAGCAACAGAGAACCTTTGTAATACATATCGCCGGAACCTTCTTTATTAACTCCGTAGAAACCGATAATCGGACGGTCGTTCCGAACGTTTCTTGACTGACCGTTCACGTAAGCCAGTGCTTTGTCATAGCCCAGCGTGCATTCCACAAAAACAGCTTCTGTATAGGTAGTGAAGGCTTCGTGTATCCACATGTCTGCGATGTCTTTTGAGGTGATGCTGTTCCCGAACCATTCGTGCCCGGATTCGTGTATGGTGATAAAGTCAAACGTCATCCCGATTCCGGTACCGCTGTTGTCATGCCCCAAATAGCCTTTTCGGTATTTGTTACCATAGGCAACGGCACTTTGATGCTCCATTCCCAGATAGGGTGTTTCGACTAATTTATAGCTGTCTTCCCAGAACGGGTATTTCCCGAATTTCGACTGGAAGCAGTCCATCATGGGTTTTACTTCTTCAAAGTGTTTGCGGGCTTTGCTTTCGTTTTCACGCAATACGTAGTAATCCAGGTCCAGACCTTTATAATTGTCGTGAATATGGGCATAATCGGCAATATTTACCGTGATGTCGTAGTTGTTAATCGGGTTGATCACTTCCCAGTCCCATCGGGTATAACCGTTTTTCAGGTCTTCACTTCCCAGGAACCTGCCGTTGGAAACATTCATCAAACCGTTTGGAACGGCCACTTTAATGGTAGCGCCTTTATCCGGTTCGTCTGTCTGGGAATCTTTTACCGGATACCACAAACTGGCTCCGGTTCCCTGTACCGCAACAGCGATCCAGTCTTTTCCCTGGACATCTTTGCTGAAAACAAAACCGCCATCCCACGGTGCATTTTTGGCAACCGTTGGTTTACCGGAATAATAAAAACGTATTTTATGGGTGCTGTCTCTCGTTAACCGGTTTGGAAAGGCGATAAAAACAGCGTCATTATCGCGGATATAGTCCAGTTTTTTCTTTTCGAATACGATACTGTCCACTTTCATGTTTTCAAATAGATCCACCTGGATTTTATTGGTGTTGTATATCAGTTTGAAAGTAATATCATTATAACCCGTGATGGAACGCTCTCCGGGATTGATGGTAATGTTCAGGTCGTAACGCTGCACATCATAATCGGTTCGCTCCGGACGAAGTCCGCCATGCAGCGAATCGCGTCTGGTAAAAGTTTCTTTTTCTGTGATAAGCTGTGCAGAAACCTGCTGCATTCCTAATACTACCATTGCGGAGAGAATAATGTTTTTCATAGCTTATAAATTGGGTTATAATAATAGTGCTAAATTAATAGTAAAACGGGTATCTATTGTGTTTTTAGGGCATAAAAAAAAATCTACTGCCTGGGAATAAGTAGTAGATTTTTGAATTTGTTACATTTTAACGGTTATACCTGGATCACGCCAAGGTTAAATGGTTTTTCGATAGGGGCGTGGTTGGCAGCCTCAATTCCCATGGAGATCCATTTACGGGTATCCAGCGGATCGATAATAGCATCTGTCCAAAGTCGGGAAGCGGCATAATACGGAGAAACCTGAGCGTCATAACGCGCTTTGATTTTGTCGAACATTTCGGCTTCTTTTTCCGGTGTTAATTCTTCACCTTTGGCTTTTAAGGAAGACGCTTCAATCTGCAATAATACTTTAGCAGCCTGCGCACCGCCCATTACTGCCAGTTCGGCACTTGGCCATGCGAATATTAATCTCGGGTCGTAGGCTTTACCGCACATGGCATAGTTTCCTGCTCCGTAAGAGTTTCCTACTACAACGGTAAATTTAGGTACTACAGAGTTGGAAACGGCATTAACCATTTTGGCTCCGTCTTTAATAATACCGCCGTGTTCGGATTTGGAACCTACCATAAATCCGGTAACGTCCTGTAAAAACACCAATGGAATTTTCTTCTGGTTACAATTGGCAATAAAACGGGTGGCTTTATCGGCACTGTCGGAATAAATTACCCCGCCAAACTGCATTTCTCCTTTTTTGGTTTTTACCACTTTACGCTGGTTGGCCACAATGCCCACAGCCCAGCCGTCAATACGGGCATAACCGGTAATGATCGTTTGTCCGTAACCGGCTTTGTATTCGTCAAATTCCGAATTGTCCACCATACGTTTGATGATTTCCATCATGTCATATTGTTCCGAACGTGCTTTTGGAAGTATTCCGTAGATCTCGTTTTCGTCTAAAGCCGGTTTTGCCGGTTTTTCACGATTGTATCCTGCTTTTTCAAAATCGCCTATTTTACCCACAATGTTTTTGATGGTGTCCAGAGCATCTTTATCATCTTTTGCTTTATAATCGGTAACGCCTGAGATTTCACAGTGTGTAGTTGCACCGCCCAGTGTTTCATTGTCGATTGTTTCGCCAATAGCCGCTTTTACCAGATAGCTTCCGGCCAGGAAAATACTGCCAGTTTTGTCCACAATAAGCGCTTCGTCGCTCATGATCGGTAAATAAGCTCCACCGGCAACACAGCTTCCCATTACAGCGGCAATCTGGGTAATACCCATGCTGCTCATGATGGCGTTGTTACGGAAAATACGCCCGAAGTGTTCTTTGTCCGGGAAGATTTCATCCTGCAACGGTAAATAAACCCCGGCACTATCCACAAGGTAGATAATAGGAAGTTTGTTTTCCATGGCGATTTCCTGGGCTCTCAGGTTTTTCTTTGCGGTAATCGGAAACCAGGCTCCGGCTTTTACCGTGGCATCATTGGCTACAACGATACATTGTTTGCCTTTTATATATCCTATTTTAACAACGACACCTCCCGAAGGGCATCCGCCGTGTTCTTTATACATACCATCGCCTACAAATGCGCCGATTTCCACGCTCTTTGCTTTTTCGTCCAGTAAATAATCAATACGCTCACGGGCAGTCATTTTTCCTTCCGAATGTAATTTTGCGATGCGTTTTT
Organism: Flavobacterium sp. 40-81; assembly: GCF_001898245.1. Taxonomy (NCBI): domain Bacteria; kingdom Pseudomonadati; phylum Bacteroidota; class Flavobacteriia; order Flavobacteriales; family Flavobacteriaceae; genus Flavobacterium; species Flavobacterium sp. 40-81. Next base: position 73,595 of record NZ_MKTM01000022.1, on the reverse strand, counting down.
CTCCACCTCCAAGTTTAACTTTCGCTAAATTTTGTTTTAATTCTGAGACTAATAGTTTGTTATGATCTTCGTTTTTGTTGAAGTTTAAGTCCATTATGTGTTGTGTTTATGCTTTTTATTTCCTTTGTTGGCGCGCTAATTTACGATTTAATTGCCAATAAAAAGTAGTGTCTGTGCCGAAGTTTTTGAAAGGGATTTATTAAACATGAATTGTTGTTTAGTTAACGTTAACTTAACACTACGAGGGTAATTTCGCGTCATTAAATTAACATACGATGTCATTAAACAACATTTTCCAGTTTTTAGTACCGAAAGATAAGAAATTTTTCCCTCTTTTTGAGCAGGCTTCGTTGAACCTGATTCAATTGGCTGAAACACTTCATGAAGCAGTGAACGCTTCTAAAAATGAACGTGAGGAGTACTATAAAAAGATCGAAGAATTAGAAGCAAATATTGAAGAAATTACGCATAAAACGAACTTAGAGTTAAGCCGAAACTTCATTACTCCTTTTGACAGAGAGGATATTCACGCTTTGATCACGGCAATTGATGATGTGGCAGATTATATGCACGGTGCAGCAAGCAGAATGCGTTTGTACCAGGTTGAAAAAATTACAAAATCGATCCGTAAATTAACAGAGATCAATCTGGAAGCATGTCAGCATATTGGTGTTGCCATTAAAGAGCTTAAAGATTTGAAAAACCTGAAAGCGATTGCTGATGCGTGTAAAAAAATCAACAAATTAGAAAGTAAAGCAGATAATGTATTTGATAAAGCGGTAGCCGATATTTTCGAAAACGAAACGGATGCTAAAAACATCATTAAATATAAAGAGGTTTTATCGGCATTAGAAACTGCATCAGACAAATGTAAGAGTGTTGCCAATGTATTGGAATCGGTAACGGTTAAATATTCTTAACAGCATTCATTACTTTAGAAACGAAATTCTATGGATTTTACATTACTTATCATAATCATTGTACTGGCACTGATTTTTGATTATATCAACGGTTTTCACGATGCGGCAAATTCCATTGCAACTATCGTGGCAACAAAAGTTCTGACACCTTTCCAGGCAGTATTATGGGCCGCAGCATTTAACTTTGCAGCCTATTTTATTTCCCGTTACTGGATAGGGGAGTTTAAGATCGGTAATACGATTGCAAAATCGGTTAACGAAAACTTTATTACACTTGAAGTTATTCTTGCCGGGCTTATTGCAGCGATTATCTGGAATTTACTAACCTGGAAGCTGGGTATTCCCTCTTCTTCATCCCACACGTTATTAGGTGGTTTTATGGGAGCAGCTTTGGCACATGCCGGAGCCTTATCAGAAAACGGAGTAGACGTTATTAACTATGTGAAAGTTATCCCGACGTTCCTTTTTATCTTCTGTGCCCCTTTGATCGGTATGTTAATTGCCTATCTCATCACCATACTCATTATGAATATCTGCCGGAAGGCAAACCCGCATAAGGCTGATAAATGGTTTAAGAAATTACAGTTGGTTTCTTCGGCATTATTCAGTTTAGGACATGGTGGTAATGATGCTCAGAAAGTTATGGGTATTATCGGAGCAGCGGTAATCTGCTACCACATGAATATGGGCGATGTAGCCTATACTTCTTTAGAGTCTGCCGATCGTTTTGCGCATTTCGTAGACGACTGGGCCTGGGTTCCTTTTGTCAGCTTCCTGGCTATCGGTTTAGGAACATTGAGCGGCGGTTGGAAAATTGTGAAAACAATGGGTTCTAAAATTACCAAAGTAACGCCGTTAGAAGGTGTTGCCGCAGAAACTGCCGGAGCGGTTACGTTATATTTAACGGAGCACATGGGCGTTCCTGTATCGACAACACATACCATTACCGGTTCGATTATCGGGGTTGGGATTACCAAACGTATCTCGGCGGTAAGATGGGGTGTAACGATTAACCTTTTATGGGCATGGATCTTAACCATTCCGGTATCGGCTTTAATCGCAGCTATCATTTATTATATCCTGAAAATGATCTTTTAAGCTCTGCTTAAAGTAATTATATAAAAAAGCGCTATTCCCGGAATAGCGCTTTTTTTATGCTGGTTATTTTTTTAGTTCTTAAGATATTTCATGTTGTACACGATAATTCTGTCCTTATAATAGATGTACAGTTGTTTCCGGTTACCCTGGTTTTTCCGGGTATAGATGCTGACAACACAGTTTTCACCGTCATTTGTGACACACTGAAACGAAGCGATATCATCTGTAGGAGTTGATTTTTTGTCATAATACTCAACGATCCTGAATAACTGCTCCACATTGGAATAAATCATGATCCTGTTTTTGTCGGTGTTCAGGTTGACAATAATTTCCGCCTTTTTAAAATCGGTATAATCGCTCCATTTTCCTTTTTTATCTTTTTCAGATACGCTCACGCCGGTTGTTATAAAGCGGTAATCCTGACTGTATAGCTCGTTTCCGCCGGCAATCAGCAATAAAAGAATAAAAGCTTTTTTAATAGTTTTCATTGGGTTGAATTCATTTAGCAGTGACAATAATACAAAAAAACGTATCGAAGCACATTATATTTTAAGAGTTTTTTTAAAACCGTATTTTTTAAGAAGTAGGAATTATTTTTGTGAACCAAAAAACTGTAAATTCGCAGCATGATGAATAAAAATGAAATTGAAGCTGTAAAAACGCTGCTTGCTTCACCTAAAAAGATTGTGATTATTCCGCATAGAAATCCTGATGGTGATGCAATGGGGTCTACTTTAGCCCTGTATCACACGTTTCAGAAGTTAAACCATGAGGCGGTTGTGATTTCTCCGAATGATTTTCCCGATTTTTTAAACTGGCTTCCGGCTTCGGAAACCGTAATGATTTATGAAACGGATAAAAAAGCAGCCGAAGAACGGCTAAAACAGGCAGATATCGTCTTTACACTGGATTTTAATGCGCTGCACCGCGTTGGGGAGCAAATGGAAGTTTTCTTAAAAACGCTGGAAGACAAAACCTTTGTAATGATCGACCACCACCAGCTGCCGGATACTTATGCACAATATACTTTTTCCGATACCGGTTACGGTTCTACCTGCGAAATGGTGTTTACCTTTTTACAGGAACTGGGGTATGGGGATTTAATAGACAAAACCATTGCGACCTGTATTTATACCGGTATTGTAACCGATTCGGGTTCTTTCCGCTTTCCTTTAACAACCAGTACCACCCATCGTGTAGTGGCCGATTTGATTGATAAAGGTGTGGAAAACAGTAAAATTCACAATTTATTGTTCGATACCAGCTCTTATAACCGTTTGCAGCTGCTGGGAAGAGGACTTCAAAACCTGAAACTGCTGCCGGAATATAAAACGTCCTATATTACCTTAACGCAGGAAGAACTGGATATGTTTGATTATGCCAAAGGCGATACGGAAGGCATTGTAAATTATGGGCTTTCGATTAAAGGGATTGATTTTACCGCTATATTTATTGAAAATAAAGAAGAAGGAATCGTTAAGATCTCCTTTCGATCGCAGGGCGGTTTTGATGTGAATCAATTTGCAAGAAAGCATTTTAACGGCGGCGGACACATAAATGCAGCCGGCGGAAAATCCTTTTTGCCATTAGAAGAAACGATACAACAATTTATTGCTATTTTAGCAACTGAAAAGACATCATAAGTTTATGAAAAAAGTATATTTTTTAAGTCTTGCCGTTTTCGGTTTCGTATTTGCCGGTTGTTCCCAGCAACAGGCAAGACAGCCCATTTCGCACAGTTCGGGGACTTTTATTAAAGAATCGATCAAGCGGAACAAAAAGCTGATTGCCAATGAGGAATCGCTTATAGATGCCATTATCGATAAGGATACGGCCAAAACCTATATTGCTTCGGCTAAGGGGTACTGGTACCGTTATGACATTAAAAATGAGACGGAAACAGTAACACCTAAAAAAGGTGATATCGCTTATTTTGATTACCATATCAGTGATTTGCAGGGCAAAATCATTTATACGGAAGCCGATCTGAAAGCTCAGGTGTATCTTGTTGACAAACAAAACATCATGATGGGACTTCGCGACGGTATTAAGTTAATGAAAAAAGGAGAGAAGGTAACGTTCTTATTTCCTTCCCACATGGCTTACGGTTATCACGGTGATAATGATAAAATTGGTACTAACGAACCGTTAATGTGTACGGTAACGTTAACCGATATTAAAGCAGATCCGAAAAGCGCTGTAAAAACAGAACCAAAAACCAATTAAGAAACCAGTAAATAATTATCAATTTAAAAAATGAAATCAATGACAAGTTTATTTTTAGGCCTTATTGCTTTATTTTCATCTTGTACTTCGTCTTACGATAAATTAGGCGACGGACTATATGCAGATATCGAGACGAATAAAGGTAACATAATCGTTAAATTAGAATACCAGAAAACGCCGATTACGGTAGCCAATTTTGTTTCTTTGGCAGAAGGAAAAAATCCTTTTGTAACGGCACAATATAAAGGAAAACCTTTTTATAATGAAGTGAAATTCCACAGAGTAATCAAAGATTTTATGATTCAGGGTGGTGATCCGGAAGGAAGCGGAAACGGCGGACCGGGTTATAAATTTAAAGACGAGATCGTTCCGGAATTAAAACATGCGAAAGCCGGTATTTTGTCTATGGCAAATGCTGGAGCCGGAACTAACGGAAGCCAGTTTTTTATTACACACAAAGCAACACCTTGGTTAGACGGGAAACACACTGTTTTCGGAGAAGTTGTGGAAGGAATGGATGTTGTGAACAAAATCGAACAAAACGATGTGATTAAAAAAGTTACGATTGTTCGTGTTGGTAAAGATGCCAAAAAATTTGACGCGCCTAAAGTATTTAAAAGTTACTACGATACAGAATCGGTAACCCAAAAGAAATTAGCAGAGAGCATGTCGAAAGTAAAAACGGATAAAGTAGCTGAATTTGCAGCAGCAAAAACAGGAGCTACAAAAACACAATCCGGATTGGAATATAAAATTGTTACTAAAGGAAACGGTAAAAAACCGGCTGCAGGAACTCAGGTATATGTAAACTATGCGGGATATTTCGAAAGCGGAGAATTATTCGATACCAGCTATGAAGAAATTGCAAAACAATTCGGAAAGCACGATGCTAACAGAGCTGCAGCGAACCAGTATATCCCGTTCCCATTCCCTTATGGTCAGAAAGAAGGTTTGATCCCTGGATTTATTGAAGGATTGGAAAATATGTCTTTTGGAGATAAAGCGATCCTTTTTATCCCATCGCATCTGGCTTACGGAGAACGTGGTTATGCAATCATCCCGCCAAATACTAATTTGATTTTCGAGATCGAAATGTTGGAAACACAACCGGCTCCGAAAGCGAAAAAATGATACTAAAGTCTGTCATAAACAGAACTTTTAAAAATACAAAACCAGGACACAAGTCCTGGTTTTTTTATGGATACGGATGCCGTATAGGGCATATTGTTTAATACCGTTAATTGTTGTTCCAGTCGATTCTTCGGGAGAAATACATCACTAATCCCAGGATGATGAACAAACCGATACTGCCTACTAACAGGGCATAATTTTCCAGTTGTATGATCACAAAGATAAAAGCATACAGGGCAGTGAGGGATAACCCGATAAACGCCGGAAACTTATAGTTTTTCAGTATGGAAACGGAATAGATGGTTATCATCGCGACTACGGCAGCTCCGGAAATAATATAGGCTTTCAGGAAACTGCTGTGTTCGGTAATGGCTATTAGCAGGGTATAGAACATAATAAGAGCAATACCGATCATGCTGTATTGGAAAATATGGATTCTGATTTTACTGATGGACTGGATTAAAAAGAAGATCAGAAAGGTCAGCCCGATTACAAGGAAGCCGTATTTGGACACTCTTTCATTTTTTTGATACTCGTCTACTGGGATGACAAAATTAACGCCGAAAGCGTAGGCTTTTAAATCGGGTAACAGGTCAAAGTACTGTTGTGAAAAAGCCCTGTTGATGTGCAGGATTTTCCATTTTGCCTGAAAACCGTTTTGGGTAACCGTTTTGGTCTTGTCATTTGGCAGGAAATTCCCGGTAAATCCCGGACTGTGCCAGTTTGATTTCATGCTCACGTCTGTTGTTTTTCCGATAGGTACGAATTTAATCTGTTGGCTGCCGTCGTATTTTACCTTAAAGTCAAAATTAAGCGGGTAGGCCCCGTCCGGAGAAAGATGGATAAAAGCAGTTTCCAATGCCTGTATTCCGGTATTGGAATTGGTGTAAATCGGTTCAAAAATAAAATGCTGATTTCCGATCGCAATTTTCACTTCGTCCTTAATGCTTTTTAAATTACTGGTCTGTATCAGTATCGTGGCTTTGTCCCAGAGAATATCGCTTTGCGGAATGCCCTTTAGACTAAAATCCGGTTTTGAATAAGTTCCTTTAAAATACATATCGGCCGTAAAAACGGAAGCATTGTAGTTGCTCCTGTTTAGCGGTTTGGTTTCCACATCGGTGGTGTTTTCCAGTTTTTCCGGAAAGATATAAGCATATTTATAACTGTTCGTAGCCGGAACTTTATAGGGAACTTTTAGCACCGGACCGTAGAAATAAACATCGGTACCCCATTTGTCGTTAATTTCCGTGATGACTTCCTTTTCTCTTTGAGAGCGCTCCGCAATCAGGTCTTTTACAAATTGCAGCGGAATTAAAAGCACTAATGTGAGGAAGCCCACAACCAGCATTTTGACTGTTGTAGTCTGAAAAAAAGGAGTTACGTCCGGAATGCCGGGAGTCTTCGGTTGGGAAGGCTGCTGTTCGAATTGATTTTCCATAAAATAGAGGTTTGATTAATGAATTTTAAAAATGTTGCGTATGGTGCTCACGGGGAATAAGAGCAATCTGGAATAGTCCAGGTAATGGAAGGACAAGGCTTCTTTCCCGCGTTTGTAATAGTGTCTGTATGTTTTTAACCGGTGCGGATAACACAGTACTCCGGATAATATGACCATCAGTAAATAAGCACTTCTTTTACCGTTACCCAGCAGGTAAAACTGCATGGCAATTTCGTCGCTAACCGTAGTGCCGGTGCCGGTTAGTACATGAATGACGTCGTGATCTTCAAATTTCGGTTCCATTTCAAACTGATTTTCCTGTAAAAATGTTCCCAGATGAAACCCTAAGGAGTCTTCCGGATAGGTTAGTAATTCCTCTTTTGTAATATCCCATGGTTTATTCTTTTTAAAATAGCGCTGATAGGGGATCTTTGTGATTTTGTAGAACCGCTCGAATAGAAAATCTCTCATTTTTAGTTTTTAAAAGTACTTTGAATTTCAAAGTAAATGGATAAAAAAATAGCTTAGTTTTTTTGAATCAATTTTTCAAGTGCGTCAATATGGTCCTGAAAAGCTTTTCGGCCTTCTTTGGTAGCGATGTACCGGGTGTTGGGTTTCTTTCCGATAAACTGTTTTTCAATCGTAATATACTGTTCTGCTTCGAGCGCTTTAGCATGGCTCGCCAGGTTACCGTCGGTTACCCCTAAAAGTTCTTTCAGAGTCGTAAAATCAGCATTTTCATTGACCATCAGTATCGACATGATGCCCAGCCGGATGCGATGGTCAAAAGCTTTATTTATATTTTCGAGTATACTTTTCAAAACAATTATTTTCTATCGTATTTATAATACATTACGGTACCATACAGGATATGGCACACGCCAAATCCGAGCACCCAAAAATACAAACCATATCCGGAAAATTCAACGGCAAACAGTCCTAAAATAATTTCCGTTAAACCCAGGTAACGAACATCTCTCAAAGTGTATTTACTGGCGTTAAGACAGGCCATGCCGTAAAAAAGCAGCATGATGGGCGCTACCAGACCGTAATAGCCGTTTTTTAATAATAATAAGGCAAAGATTCCTCCGGTAACTAACGGAATGGCAAAGTTGATCAACAGTCTTTTGGAAGAAGCATTCCATACTTTTTCGCCCATTTTTTTTGCTTTATTCACCGTCAGTAGATAGGCGGTTATTAGAGATGCCGCTAAAACGCAGCCGGCTATCAGTAATATCTGTTTAAAAAGTACGCTTTCCAGCGTGATATAAAGCCGGGTATTGTTTTCAATCAGCGCATTAGCAATCCAGGCTCCGATTAATGCGTAAACTCCCGCCAATATCCCGGAAAGACCACTTAATGAAATAAACTGTGACGATTTATTCATTAAATCTTTAATGTCTTTCAAATCCTGTAAATAATTATTTGCCTCCATTTTTAAAGTACTTTGAAATACAAAGTAAAATATAAATTTTGTATTGTACAATACTTTTTTAAAATTATTTTGAGATTAAAAAGATTGGGAATGGGAAATCCGGGAAACAAATAATAAGTTTGTAGTTAAATACAGGAGCTATGAAAACAGGAGGTAGGTTGTTACTGCTAACGGGAATACTATTTGGGATCTTAATTTTATTAGCCATTGCAGGCGTTTTACTGGATACCAAAACCATCGGGAAGCAGGGGTCGGAGTATGCTTTAGGGTATTATTCCGGTATACTGGTAGGGATGATTTTGTTAATCGGGCTGGATTATGTCTTGATCCGCTACGGACTTCATTATATCCGGAAAGCAAAGCGTAAAAAGCTGGAAGAGCAACCGCTGACGAAAACAGGAAAGCAGTGAAACCGGCCGATAATTATATTCTGAACCAGCCGGAACCGTACCGGTCAATGTTGCTGCACATCGTTGCGGTTCTGGAAAGCAGTGTAACGGAATTTGAAATGCAGTACCGGTGGAAAATACCGTATGTATATCATAAAGGAAAACCGTTCTGTTATTTGAATGCCAGCCACAAAAAACAATTTGTAGATGTTGGTTTTTCCAAAGGTTTTAAACTGGAAAAGAACCAGGATGTTTTGGTGGCAGACGGCGGCAGGAATACCATAAAATCATTGCGGTACACCACGCTGGAAGCAATTGATAACGCTGTATTGCTCGATGTTGTAAAAGAAGCCATGACGTTATATCCATAAAAAAAACCGCACTTAAACAAGTGCGGTTTTTTATGTAAAAGTAATTTTTTTAGATTCTGAAAATACCTCCAAAAGCGATAACTCGCTGTAAAAAGAAGAAATCCTGCGACGCTTTATCATCAGCACTGTAGGTTGTCCGGATATCGTTCATGTTGATATAACCGCCTTTCAATTCTGCCTGTACAAAGAAATATTTAAAGAACGTTAAGTTGATACCTGCTTTGGCAGAAACCCCGAATCCGGAAATGTGGAAATCGTCATGACGCTCTTTGTTGAACAGTTTTGCATTGGTTTTTGGGAATAAAACACCGCCACCAACACCTTCTGTGATGTTGATCTGGAATTTATCGGTATCGTTAATCCCAAACCATTTTGAAATATCATCAACTCTTGAAAATTCCGTGTTGATGTAGTTCAGTCCGTCTGTGTGCTCAAAAGTAAGGAAGCTCTCATCAGATAGATCCACCATACCGTTGTTCACTACTGTCTGGTCGTAATTGGAAGGATACGTTCCGGAAATTCTCGCCAGCTGATCCTGCTGCATTACATATTTCATGTGGTCAACCCCAATGGAAATATTGTATTTGTCGGTAATAAAATACCCGATACGGAAGTTGGTTTGTGGTATCGTCATCCTTCCCGGATTAATATAGTCCACATGCCATCCTTTCGGTTTGTCCTGAGCGGCAACATCATAAAGGGTGAAGTCATAATCTGCTCCTTTAAAATGAATGTCGGAGTCAGTGAAATTAGCCCGGTTACCTCCCCAATAGAAATAAAATTTTCCTTTATTGTGAGCCGTGTATTTTTCAGGTGTAATTGCTTCTTCCTGAGCAAAGGCGTACTGTGAAAAAACACAAAAAGTTAGCACAGCCATTAAAAATGGATGTTTCATTATTGTAGTAAAAAATTAAAATGAGTTTACTGTTTTACGAATCGCAACCAGCTTGGTCATTAATCCTTCAAAGTAATCCAGATGCAGCATGTTTGCTCCATCGCTTTTTGCATTTGCAGGATCAAAATGGGTTTCGATGAAAATACCATCAACGCCAACGGCAATTCCGGCCTTTGCAACGGTTTCGATCATGTCCGGTCTTCCTCCGGTTACTCCTACAGTTTGATTGGGCTGCTGTAGCGAGTGGGTTACATCCAGAACCGTAGTGGCATATTGCTGCATGGTAGGTATTCCTCTGTAGTCCACAATCATGTCCTGGTAACCAAACATCGTACCTCTGTCGGTAACCATTACGTTTTCATTATGGCAGTCCAATACTTTCTGAACAGCATGTTTCATGCTTTCCGGACTCATGAATTGTCCTTTTTTTAAGTTTACCGTTTTTCCGGTATTGGCTGCAGCGACAACCAAATCCGTCTGGCGTACTAAAAAGGCAGGAATCTGAAGGATATCTACATATTCTGCTGCCATAGTCGCATCGTGGATTTCGTGAATATCGGTTACTGTTGGTACACCGAATTCCTGAGATACCTTTTGCAGTATTTTTAACGCTTTTTCATCACCAATACCCGTAAAACTGTCAATTCTGGAACGGTTTGCTTTTTTGAAAGAACCTTTAAACACATAAGGAATTTCCAGTCTGTCGGTAATGGTTACTAATTTTTCGGCAATGCGCATTGCCATTTCTTCTCCTTCAATAGCACAAGGCCCGGCAAGTAAAAAGAAGTTTCCGCTGTTGGTATGTTTGATTTGCGGTATATTTTGTAAGTTCATAGTTGTTGTTTTCTTAAAAGTGTAGCAAATATACAACAAAAAAACCTTCTAATGAACGCATTAGAAGGCTGTAAATCTTATAAAATTCTTAAAATTATTGTGTTCTGGATGGGGATTTTTTAATAGATAGTCCTTTGGGGCACATTATTTTACCTTTTTCGAAAGTGTTAAAATAAAGCAGCAACGGCGTTTTCAATCCTTCCCAGCTTACGGAGTAGATGTTCAGCATTCCGGCACCCACACGATTGTGCTTGGTTGGAAACGGGCAGCAGGTGCCTTTTTTCTCAAATACCAGTTTTTGGCCATCAGGACCTTCCAGTCCGTTAAAGAAGAAGGCAACATTGGTTTTTTCCTGTGCTTCGGGTATAAAACCTATATTCACAGGATAATCCTCGTCATAACCGTATTTGGCATTATCGCTGTATTCGGTCAGCAGGAAATAATTGTCACGGACAACAGGGCGCTGTGCCGTATCGTCAATATTTTTAATAGTGGATTTTGTACTGATGCAGGAAGTAAGAAGCGTGCATCCCACGATGGCAAACCATATTTTTTTCATACTTATTTCGTGTTTTTGGTTTGGGTAAAATAGGCAACAATGGCAGCGGTTAAAACACCAATGGACAGTATGTTGAATATTCCCTGTGTTATAAAACTCTGCAGGTTAAAATAGCCGGTGGCAAAAGCACTGTTTTCAGGTTTTGATTTGGCCGCATTGGCAATAGCATTTTTAAAGAAATCAGGAGAAATAGATTCGTGGAAAATAAGCTGAACCAACGGACTGAAAGCCCCGATCAGCAGGGTTAGGATCGCTCCGGAAATAAACGCCTGTTTGTAGGTAATCGTACCGTTATAGAAACGGGTCTTTTTTTCTTTTAAAGCCAGGGTGTACAGGATAGCATAAACCAGTCCGAACGGAAGACAGATAAAAAAATAGCTGCTGATTTTTTCATCGTGAAAACCGGCCATTTTTTCAAAAACAATCCATAAAACGGCGATTACAGAAAAGATAATACTCCATTTTATTTCTACAGAAAACTTTTTCATCAAAAAGATAATTTAACGAATTCAAAGGTAGCAGAATATTTTGTTTGTAAAAAATTATGTAATCATTGTTACACAAAATACTGATTGAATAAGTACTTTTGCTGCAAATCAGTTTATTTATGGAAGTTATTTATGGAACATGGCCTTGGTATATTTCAGGTTTTTTGATCGGAATGATTATGCTGACGCTTATTTATTTTGGAAAAGCATTTGGAATGTCGTCCAATTTACGAACCCTTTGCAGTATTGCCGGAGCCGGAAGATTTGCTGAATTTTTCCGTTTTGACTGGAAATCGCAGCGATGGAACCTGGCCGTAGTTTTTGGCGCAATACTGGGCGGATTCGTTGCCGTACATTTTTTGAGTGACGGCAGCGGGGTAAACATCAATCCGCAAACAATCGAACAGCTGGCAGCTTTAAATATAGAAGCACCAAACGGGAAACTGGCTCCGGATTCGCTAATGGGATTTGAAGCAATGAAAAACCCTAAAACCTTTATTATCCTTTTGGCCGGCGGATTGTTGATCGGGTTTGGAACGCGTTATGCTGGCGGATGTACTTCCGGACATGCCATTTCCGGATTGAGTAATTTACAGCTTCCTTCGCTTATTGCCGTTATCGGATTTTTTATTGGCGGTTTAATTATGTCCCATTTTCTTTTACCCCTAATTTTTTAAGACAGCAGCATGAAATATTTAAAATTTATACTTGTAGGCTTTATTTTCGGAATTGTATTGACAAAATCGGAAGCCGTGTCGTGGTACCGTATCTATGAAATGTTCCAGTTTCAGTCTTTCCACATGTTTGGGATCATTATGGTTGCTATCGTAACCGGAGTGATCGGTATCCAGATCATCAAAAGAAAAGAAGTGAAAGATTTTAGCGGTGCGCCGATAAAAATTGAAGATAAAGAAAAAGGATTTACCCGGTATGTTATCGGTGGGGTTCTATTCGGATTAGGATGGGCGATGGTAGGATCTTGTCCGGGACCGATCTTTATCCTTATCGGAGCCGGATTCTGGGGTGCGGGAGTGATCCTTTTAGGAGCGCTTCTGGGAACGTATATCTATGGTTTGTTAAAAGATATACTGCCGCATTAAGAAGTAATAGTCATATAAAAAAGTCCCGGATTATCCGGGACTTTTTTATTGTATTTCAGCGCTCAAACCAGCGTCGAGTAATTGCAGACATTGTGGCTTTAAATCGGAATAAGCACCGGTTTTAACGGTACACTTTCCTGTGTAATGCACTAAAATAGCACATTGTTCCGCTTGTTCAGAAGTGTGGTCGCAAACCTGAATCAACGTGTCGATTACATGATCAAAAGTATTGACATCGTCATTAAACAAGATAATTTCATTGTTTAAGGATATCAATTCTTCAACGGCTACTTCTTCTAAAACTTTTTCTTTAACACTCATAATCAGAAGCTTACTTTAATTTTTTTAGCTAATTTACATATTTTAAAGATACCCAATTATTCTTTTGCAACTTTTTAACATACGTCAGTCCTTTTTCGGTACAGCTGGCATCGATAAACGGAATGTCCTCTTCATAGAATCCGCTTAACAGCAATATTCCGCCTTTGTTTAAACAGTTCACATACGCCTGCATGTCGTTTAAAAGGATGTTGCGGTTAATGTTGGCAATGATCAGATCATATTTCTGATCGGTTAACAAGGACGCATCCCCTTCATAAACGGTAATGTGTTTGCAGTTGTTACGTTCGGCATTTTCAATGGAATTCAGGTAACACCAGTTGTCAATATCGATGGCATCAATTGGCTGTGCGCCTTTCATTTCTGCCAGGATGGCAAGAATTGCCGTTCCGCAGCCCATATCGAGTGTTTTTAAGCCGGTAACATCCATTTCTAACAAATGCTGTGTCATCATAAAAGTAGTTTCGTGATGACCGGTTCCGAAACTCATTTTAGGTTCGATCACAATATCGTACTGCGCATCCGTTTTTTCGTGAAAAGGAGCACGGATATGGCAGATGCCGTCTACATCGATCGCTTCAAAGTTTTTCTCCCATTCTTCATTCCAGTTTACCTGTTCGATCTCTTCCATCGTGTATTCGATTTTGAATTCTTCCGAATGTAAAATCTGGATATCTTCCAGGATATTTTCGTGCCAAAGCTCTTTTTGAACGTAAGCAGAAAGCCCGTTTTCGGTTTCGATAAAACTTTCAAAAGCCGTTTCTCCCAATTCTGCAATCAGAATTTCGGAGCCTAACTCTTTGGGTTCCACAGTAAAATGGTATCCTATATAGTTGTTTTGCATAACATTAATTTTTCGCAAAGGTAACATTATCTTAATATCACAACGCAATAAATAACATTAGTTTTGCTCTCAAATAACACAACACTAACATGAGAAAATTACTAATAATTGTTTTGCTGCTCTTTGCTGTAGGTTTACAGGCACAGGACATCAAGATTTCTACCAAAGATAACGATTTAAAATTAGCGGCGCTTCCGTACTATAGCTACGGAAAAGGACTTGGAATTACTTCTGCCGACAGTTTATTTCAGTTAAACATCCGTTTCCGTATGCAAAACCGCATCGGGTACATCCAGAATGAAGGCGAAGATGCAGCCTATGACGGACAGATCCGCCGTTTGCGTCTGCGTTTTGACGGTTATGTAGGGAATCCTCACTTTTTATATGTGTTGCAATTATCGTTTGCACCGGGTGATGTAGGAGAAATTCATGAAGGCGAAAACATCAACATTATCCGTGATGCGGCCGTGATTTACCGTCCCAACAGAAACTGGAGTTTTACGTTCGGGCAAACGAAGATACCGGGGAACCGCCAGCGGGTGAACTCTTCGGGAGCTTTGCAGTTAACGGATCGTTCCATTAACAATGCGAAATTCAATATCGACAGGGATTTCGGTATTCAGGCATATTTCCTGAACGAGAAAAAAGATGCATTTTCGTATAATATTAAAACAGCCGTTACTACCGGAGAAGGGCGTAACTGGACGAAAAGCCCGGATAACGGAGTGGCTTTGACCGGTAAGATCGAATTGTTCCCGTTAGGATCGTTTACAAAAGACGGATCTAACTTTGAAGGGGATTTAGCGCGTGAAAAAACACCAAAACTATTGCTTTCCGGAGCTTTTCACCAAAATAACAATGCCCGCAGAACACAAGGACAGCTGGGTGACGATTTGTACCAGCAAAAAACAATGAAATCCTTTTTTGCAGATGCGATGCTAAAATACAACGGCTGGGCTGCTATGGCGACCTATATGTCCCGCACGGCTAACAATCCGATTGCCATTGATCCGCTTGATCCAACGCTAAGCAACTATGTTTATACCGGTAAAGGAATGGATTATCAGCTGAGTTATACGTTCCCGACAAATTATGAAATCATCGGGCGTTTTTCTACACAAACGGCTAATAAGGATATTAAGGCATTAACGCCGGATACGAATGAATATACTATCGGGGTGACGAAATACCTGTGGGAACATGCTTTTAAGCTGCAAACGGAGCTAACGTATGACCAGTTGGATTTTGCGAACGGAACAACTAAAAATAACTGGTATGTCCGTTTCCAGATAGAAATAGGAATTTAAAAAAGAACCTCAGTGCAAGCTGAGGTTTTTTTATGTTTTATCTTAACCGATAGCTTCGGTTTGCCGGATCAGTTCCCGGAATACCGCGGCAGATTTAGCCAGATGGATCTTCGGAGCCGATTGTCCGCTCCACAGGTTGGTAAAGTCTTTGTTGTTTTGCTGCTGCGCAATTTGCCGGAAGGCGGTCGTCAGACTGTTCTGAACAGGATAGGGCGGTATGCTTATCCCGGCCTTATCCAATGCGTCCATAAAACGGTTTTTAAGTCCGCGGGCCCATCGTCCTGAAAAAGTCCGGGTCAGTTCGCTGTCGGTGTCCTGAGCGGCTAAAACAGCCTCTTTATAAGCGGGAATCGCGATACTCTCATCGGTTGCGATAAAAGCCGTTCCGATCTGTACGCCGGATGCGCCCATGGCAAAAGCGGCTTTGATGGTTTTCCCGTTATTGATCGCTCCGGAAGCGAGAACCGGTTTGGCAATGTGATGCGTGATTTCCGACAGCAAAGCAGTCAGTCCGATTTGCGGAAGCGGTTTGTGCTCTAAAAAGGAGCCTCTGTGGCCGCCGGCTTCAATGCCCTGGGCAACGATCATGTCGATGTCTTTATTGTTCAAAAGCAGCGCTTCTTCCAGGCAGGTTGCCGTTCCGATCAATATAATGTGGTTTTCTTTCAGTTTCCGGATACTGTTGTCATCCAGGATGCCAAAAGTAAAACTGACAATAGGAATCTGCTCGTCAATGAGTACCGGGATTTGCTGCTGGTATGTGTAAAATGAAAATGCCGTTATGAGTGTTACCGGAAAAGAAATGCCGTTTTGTTTTCCTAAAGCTATCAGGAATTCCTGCATTTGCAGGGCATTTTCCGTATCGGTTTCCGGCAGGGAATGGGCAAACAGGTTAACGGCAAACGGTTTCTGGGTAAGCGATTTTGTTTTCCGGATCAGTTCCTTTGTCTTTTCCGGAGATAATCCGCCTACGGGAAGGGAGCCTAAACCGCCTTCATTGGAAACAGCGGCGACCATTTCGGGTGTGGTCACGCCAAGCATTGGAGCCTGGATAACAGGGTAGTGTATGCGGGCTGTTTTGGTAAGTTGATTTTCCCAGTTCATGGTGTGTCTTTTTAAATGAATTTGACACTCAAATTTAAGGAATCACGCTCAAAACCCTTGTAAATTTGTATTTGTTTAACGTTGGCTAAAAACCAAAAACCGGATCAGAAATGAATCCAATCCGGTTTTCTTCTAAAAATATAAATAAACTACTTCACAATTAATTTCTGTGTAATACCCTCAGCAGTACGGATAAGGTAAATACCCGCTGTTAGTTTTGAGGTGTTGATGGTTAAGGCATTTTTCTCCGACTGAATCAGTTTTCCGGAAAGATCGTATAACTGATAATCGGCTACACGGTTAAAATACACCAGACCTTTGTTTGACGGATTCGGGAATACCGTGAACGTTTTCGGTGCATTCGTAAAATCGTCATTGGAAAGGTTGGCGGTATTCACTTCATACATGCTGATCGTACCGCTTATTTCATTGGCTACAGCCACATAATTTTTCCCGGTAGGGCTGTTTGCTGCTTTAATGAACGTTACGCCTTCCGGACCTAAATCGCCGGAATAAGCAGAAACGCTGCGGCTGTTTTTATAGTCAACAAATTTCACATCGGCAGGATTGGTTACGTCATATACCATAACACCACCCACGCGTTCCAGTGTGATAAAGGCAAATGTTTTACCGGCAATTTCGGCTATGGTGATGCCTTCCGGCTCCGGACCTTTGGCGCGGCTTCTTCCTTTTTTAACGTTGTCCCCGTGATCGGCATTAAAAATAGGGCTGATGGAAGGGGTCATTGCAGTGTACATTTCAAAATCGTCACCACTGTCAAATACGATGGCTTTGGTATCGGCATTAAAAATAGAGAACGAACGGGCTCCTAATATTCTGATTTGTTCATAATCGGCATCGGCATCGGTGTTTCCGTTCAGGTTGGTCGCACGCAGTCTTCCGGCATTATGGTTTTGCTTTAAAACGGCAGCATTCGGGAAAACAGCCGGATCTAAAGTATAGGTATTGGCACCAATGGTTGTTCTTTCGGTAAGGCCGCTGTATTCTTTTTCATCACCTTCATTAGCTGTCAGCAGGTAAGTGGTTCCGCCAACGGTGTAGTTGGCTACGGCATCCGGAATATAATAGGCTTCAACCGGCCAGTTGGCAATCAATACTTCACTGTTGTTATCGGAAATGTCCATTCCGTTACCCGGAATACGAAGGTCTTTGGTGCCCAATGCCCAAACATCGGCAATGGATTTGGTGTTTAAATTGATTTCTGCAATAGCGTTGTTTTCCTGTAAGGTAACCCATGCTCTTTGAGAATCGGCGCTGATGGTAATGTATTCCGGTTCGAAATCCTGCGACAAAGTACTGCTGCTTTTGGTTTTACGAACACCGGAAGCAATCAGGGCACTTTCCTGTGCATTATAGGCCGTGAACAATAAGGTCGTTACATCGGATTGGGACAAGTTTGCGATTCCGCCGGAAATGTCAATGATGGAAACAGAACCTTCCGGGTCTACCGTATAGGCATCGTTTGGCTGTCCTTCGTTAGCAGTCAGTACTTTGGTACCGTCATGTGAAAAAGTAACCATATCCGGTAAAGCGCCTACTGTAACCTGTTTTAAAAAGTTTCCGTTCGTGTCAAAAAATACTACGGAACCGTTTAGTTGTTCGTTAGCGTTTGGAGAAGCCACAGCTACTACGCCATTTTTAACGGCTACGCTGGTGATTCCGCCATAAGACGCCATATTGATGGAGTTTACGACACTTAACGCTGCCGGATTGGAGAAATCGATTATTTCCAGCTTGTCGGCAATGGCACTAATGGTAAACAAACGCTGCGTGGCCGGGTCGTGTACCACAATTTCACAGGAACTGCTGCTGGCTCCGGAAGGGTCAAAACTTCCGATGTATTCCAGCTGGATGTCATTATTCGCTACTGGCGCCTGTTTGTCGTTATCTTTAATATACACCGTAGTCATCGGGTTACCGGTAATGCTTAATCCTACCGGGTTTTCAAGACTCAGCACAAAATATTCGGCATGCTGCTCTTCCAGAGTGTCGTCGATAATGGGAATCGAAACGGTCTGTGTAGTCGCACTGCCGGCTGTAAAATGCAGGGTCTGCGTGGCCAGTGTGAAATCTCCGGTATCAGCGGTACTAAAGGGGGTGGCTTTAACAACTAAATCTACCGAAGCATTAGATGGCGCGGTAAGGTTCAGGTTAAAGTTTAAAGTACCGTGGTTTTCATTTACCGTGATAAAATTGGAAGCCATTGCGATTTTGGTGTCAAAGGTAACGGTTGTAAATACGGCCGAAGGAGTAGTGGTAATCGCATTATCGTTAGTGTCTTCTATAGTGTTGGGTACAACCGCCACATAGTAGTTCTGACTGTTTGTTAAGGGTTGTACAGGGGCAATGGTGATCACATTATTGCTGATCGTGGCATCAAAAGGTACCGGAGCTCCGGAGGCATTTCCCAAACGCAATTCCACAAGAGCATCAACATTTGTATTGTTGATAGGGGAATTATCTGCCAAACGGATAGCCTCATTGAAAGAGATCGTAGGTTGGGATGTTATGGCAACGTTTGTGGCATTGTTTGCCGGTAAAAAGGTGGCTACCGGAGCCGTAGTGTCTGTACCTCCTGCAATTGTTCCGGTGATGGTCAGGTTATCGAAACGGTTGTTTCCGCTGGATCCTGCCGCAGTTGTTCCGCCAAAATCTATTTTAAGGGCAAAGTTGGGATTGTTGGCAACACCTGTAATTCCCGAAAAGTCAAGTGTGACCACTTCATATGTAGGTTCTGTTTGAGGCGAATAGGAAGTAACGGTTAATCCGGTGGTGATAAAATCGGTTCCGTTAAGCGTATAGGAATAATTCTGAACAGATGCTCCCTGTGTTGTTCTGGTCGTTGCAAACTTGATGATGATGTTCTGATAGCCGGTTGTTGGGGCTGTTACCAAAAGCGAACGGGTATTGCTGGGATTTCTGGGACGTAATCCCAATCCGGCAGCATCACCGTTTTGTGCATTCAGAACGGATCCGGCCACATTGTCCATATATCCTGCTCCGGTTCCGGGATAGCTAATCGCGGTTCCGGTTGGCAAAAGGGAAGCATCAGGAGCAACAGTATTCAGGTTACCGGAAGGCAGCGCATTAAAGTTCCAGTAATGGAGCTGCGTTTGTCCCCAGGTAAAGGTCGTTCCCATAAAGAGAAATAACCGTAGTAAATTCTTTTTAGTAGTGTAGTGTTGTGTCATTTGGTTGTGTGTTTTTTACTGGCTACAAAAGTCAATGCTTCAGGTTATGTAAATATTACCGAATAAATAAATGGATGTGACGGAATGTTTAAGAATAGGTTAGCAATGTAAACAGACCGTTTTAAGGTAAGCCGGTTGTGATAATTCTGTGTAAATGAATCCGGAAATGTTATAAGACTTTTTTTATTAAAAGAAGGCTTTAAGAAAGCTTTATGATTTTTAACAGCTACTAAATATTAAGTTAAAAAGCGTTAATCAGATTTTGTTTTTAAGTACTTTTGCGACAATTTATAAAAAAACAAATCCAACTTACCATGGGTAAAAAAATATTCTCTTTTTTGTCTTCCACGCGTTTAATGGCTTTCTTATTTGTTTTTTTTGCAGCGGCAATGGCTGTAGGAACTTTTATTGAAAGCGAATATAATACCACAACGGCCAGAATCCTGATTTATAATACCAAATGGTTTGAGGGAATCATGGCAATCTTTGTGATTAATTTCTTCGGAAATATTAAACGTTACCAGCTGCACAAAAAGGAAAAATGGGCAACATTACTGCTTCACCTGTCTTTTATTTTTATTATTCTGGGTGCTTTTATCACCCGTTATATCAGTTATGAAGGGGTGATGCCAATCCGTGAAGGAGAAACTGCGAACCAGATCTTTTCCGATAAAACCTATTTAACGGTTTTTGTAGACGGTGATTATCAGGGGGAAATGAGAAGAAGAACCTTTGAAAAGCATTTGTTGTTGTCGCCGGTTACCAATAATGATTTTTCTATTGATAAAAAATTCAACGAAACACCTTTTGAAATCGAATATAAAGATTTCGTAATGGGTGCTAAAGAGGTGATCAAACCTTCCGAAAACGGAACCTTATTCCTGAAATTAGTTGAATCGGGCGATGGAACCCGTCATGAACACTACCTGAAAGCAGGAGAAGTTCAGAACATCCACAATGTATTATTTGCGTTTAACAAACCTACTGACGGCGCGATCAATATTGCTTTGGAAGGGGATAAGTATACAATTAAGTCACCTTTTGAAGGTGATTTTATGCGAATGGCAGACCAGATGAAAGGGAAAGTGGCTAAAGATGCTACGCAGGACCTGATGTTCCGTTCGCTATACAATATGGGCGGTACGCAGTTTGTATTGCCGGAACCGGCTATGAAAGGAGTTGTCGCTTTTGAATCGAACAACGATTTTAAAGATGATAAAAAAGACGATGCTTTGGTATTAACGGTTCGTGTGGACGGTAAAGAAAAAGAAGTGACCTTACTTGGTGCCAAAGGTAAAATGGGAGTTCCGAACTCTTTTAAACTGGGTAACCTGGAGTTTACAATGATGTATGGTAGTAAAGTGTACCAGACACCTTTCAGTATTAAATTGAATGATTTTATTGCCGATAAATATCCGGGAACAGAAAAAAGCTATTCTGCTTTTGAAAGTAAAGTTACCGTGATAGACGGCGCCGAAAACTTCGATGCCCGTATTTATATGAATAATATTCTGGATCATAAAGGATACCGTTTCTTCCAGGCTTCTTTTGACCCGGATGAAAAAGGTACCGTACTTTCTGTAAACCACGATAGCTGGGGAACGAATATTACTTATTTGGGTTACTTCTTACTATACATTGGTCTTATGGCAATTTTATTTGATAAAAACACCCGTTTTGGCGATTTAAAACGCAAATTGGAAAAAGTAAAAGCGAAAAAAGCCAAAATGCTTTCGCTGATTGCTTTGTTTGTTTCGTTTGCCGGTTTTTCCCAAAACCACATGCACCAGAAACCTACAGACAAGCAGGTGGATTCTTTACTGTCTAAATACAAAGTAAGTGAAGAACAGGCAGAAAAATTCGGCCGATTGGTCATCCAGGATCTTGGAGGGCGAATGAAGCCTATCAATACCTTCTCTTCGGAATTATTGCGAAAAGTGAGCAAACAGGATCATTATAAAGGAATGAATTCCGACCAGACATTCCTTTCCATGACGCAATTCCCGCAGGTGTGGTACAATGTTCCGATGATCTACCTGAAGAAAGACAATGACAGTATCCACAAACTGATCGGGGTTCCGGTTGGTGAAAAATATACTTCCCTGGTAAATTTCTTTGACGATAGAGGAAACTATAAACTGACAAAAGTATTGGACGAAGCTTATAAAGCGGCTGTACCAAATCAGTTCCAGAAAGATTTTATCGAAACCGATAAAAAAGTAAACTTATTGTATTCGGCGTTAAGCGGACAGATTCTAAAAGTATTCCCTGTTCCGGGTGATGCAAATAATAAATGGGTTTCTTACCTGGAAATAAACGAGCACACCAATTCGGCTCTGGATTCGATTAAAAACGTTATTCCGTATTATCTGAGCAGTATTGATAAAGCTGCCGTTACCGGCGATTATAAGCTTTCCAACAGCCTGTTGAAAGGATTGGAAAACTACCAGATAAAATACGGCTCAAAAGTGCGTCCGAGCGAAAAGAAAATCGATTCGGAGATCCTGTATAACAAATATGATATTTTCAAGAAACTGTTCTCGTGGTATATGTATGCCGGAGTATTGATGTTCCTGTTTGTAATCATCAAAATTTTCAATGCGAATAAAACGGTTAACATCCTGGTTAAAATCAGCCATGCGATCATTGCCATATTGTTTGTGCTGCACACCGTAGGTTTGATTTTTCGTTGGTATATCTCGGGGCACGCGCCGTGGAGTGATGCTTACGAGTCGATGATATACGTAGGATGGGCGACCATGCTGTTCGGACTTGTTTTCGGAAGAAAATCGGAATTAACGGTAGCTTCTACAGCTTTTGTGGCGGCAATGATATTAATGGTGGCACACTGGAACTGGATGGATCCTGCTATTGCCAATTTACAGCCGGTACTGAATTCGTATTGGTTAATGATCCACGTAGCGGTAATTGTAGGTAGCTACGGACCGTTTACGCTGGGAATGATATTAGGTTTGGTAGCGTTATTACTGATGATCTTTACCAACGAGAAGAACAAAGCCAAAATGGATCTGAATATTAAGGAGATTACCTATATCAATGAAATGGCTTTAACGGTTGGTCTGGTTATGCTTACTATCGGTAACTTCTTAGGAGGACAATGGGCAAATGAAAGCTGGGGACGTTACTGGGGATGGGATCCGAAAGAAACTTGGGCTTTGGTGAGTATCATGGTATATGCCTTTGTGATTCACATGCGTTTTGTTCCGGCTTTAAGAGGAAAATGGATTTATAACCTGATTAGTGTATTGGCGTTCTATTCGATCTTAATGACCTATTTCGGGGTGAATTTCTACCTGACCGGATTGCACTCTTATGCGAAAGGGGACAAAGTGGTAACACCTAATTTTGTGTACTATTCCGTTGCTTTTGTAGCCATACTGGGAACAGCGGCTTACTTTAAAAACAAAAAATACCTGCATAAATAGCCCGTATTTTAAAACGATAATTCCAAAAGCTGCCTGAAAAGGCGGCTTTTTTTATATGTGTTAATTAAAAATAGTTTGTTTTTTAATAGTGTTAATTTAATTTGTTATTAACATTTTTTGAAGTATAAACTTTTTAATTTTATGCTGCAAATCACAAAACAACAACATTATGAAAAAAGTAGTTTATTTAGGTCTGGCTTTGTTATTTTCAATGGCGGTATCGGCTCAGGAAACTGAGAAAAAAGCCGAAAAGAAAGTGAATGAAGCGAAAAAGGAAATGAAGCAGGATATGAAAAAAGCTGATAAGAAAATGGATAAAGCAGCTAAGGATATGAAGTCGGATGCGAAAGATATGAAGGCAGACATGAAATCGGAAGCAAAGGACATGAAGAAAAAAGCCGATAAGAAGGCAGACAAAATGACTTCTGATGTAAAAGAAGAAATAAATAAGAAATAATATAAAAAAAAGCTACTGATCAGTAGCTTTTTTTTATTCGGTATAGTCCAGATCTTTATTGTGTGTTTCGGCTATTGTAAGGGTTGCATAAATGGCCAGTGTGAACACAACCAGGCCAACTATAGCGGCGGCGGCAATTACCCCGTTACCGACCTTCAGATGGTCGAATGCCAGCAACATTACAGGAAGCAGGCCGCGAACCATATTGGGTATCGTGGTGGCCGCGGTACTCCTGATGTTCGTTCCGAACTGTTCGGCACCGACCGTGACAAACATCGCCCAGTAGCCGGTTCCCAGTCCAAGCCAGGCACAATAAAAGTAATACATATTCTCCGATTTTGTTCCGCCAAAAAGCATCAGCAGTACGCCGATTATGGTAAACAGCATCATATAAAAAATAGCTTTCTTCCGGGAACGAAGCAATTGCGAAATGATACCGCTGGCAAAATCGCCGGCCGATATTCCCACATAGGCCCACATAATGGCTTTTCCGGGTACTATTT
This sequence comes from Flavobacterium sp. 40-81, assembly GCF_001898245.1. Classification (NCBI taxonomy): domain Bacteria; kingdom Pseudomonadati; phylum Bacteroidota; class Flavobacteriia; order Flavobacteriales; family Flavobacteriaceae; genus Flavobacterium; species Flavobacterium sp. 40-81. Next base: position 49,496 of record NZ_MKTM01000022.1, on the reverse strand, counting down.
CCCCAATGCCGAAAGACGGGGCAAACTGATTACCCATTACGGCCAGTATGCCTACACAAAACCAGGTGGGCAGCCCGATCGCAATACACTTTACATATCGTATAAAGCGTTCTTTATTGGTGAAAAAAGAAAGGAAATTGCCTTTTTGTATGTCGGCTTCGTGTTCAATATCTTTATAAATACCGGATTCCATAACGCCCACGCGAAGGAATAACAGGAACAGGCCTAAGGAACCGCCGATAAAATAGGCATACGTCCAGTCACCGGCAAGTTCTACCGTTAATTGGGCAACTACGGCACCCAGTAAGCCAAATCCGGCAACAATGGACGTTCCGATAGCCCGAAGCTCCTTTGGAAGCGATTCTGATACCAGCGTGATTCCGGCTCCGAGTTCGCCGGCTAAACCCAATCCGGCTATAAACCGTAAAATGGCATAGGTGGTCGCTTTATCCTGAAAAGGAAGTATCGGCAGGAAACCGCAGAGAATGTTTGCCAGGGAATATACCAATATGGAACCAAAAAGTACGGACAGTCTGCCTTTTTTATCACCCAGCATTCCCCAGACAATTCCGCCTATCAGCAGGCCTACCATCTGAAAATTCAGGATCATCGTCCCGACATTGTCCACATCCAGTCCGAGGGCTTTTAAACTGGGCACCCGGACAATCCCGAACAGCAGTAAATCATAAATGTCTACAAAGTAGCCTAAAGCGGCAACAATTACAGGAAAAGAGAGTAAATGTTTAATTTTTTCAGAGTCCATTTATATTTTTCGGTTAATTACTACCAAAAATATAAATTATTGTTATCCGTGATTCTTTTTTAGCCGGATATTTTTTGGCTGTTTTCCAAACTGTTAATTGGATCGGAACACACTCAACCGTGCCATATCAAGTTTATTTTCTTTATAGAAATCCGTTGCTTTGGGAAGCAGCTTTTTAAGCTCCCCGGTATTGTTTGTTTTCTGATTGTAGAGCAGCTCAGAATACAGTATGTCGGCTTTGTCGTCGTTGTCTTTAGTGCTGCTGCGCAATTTGTCTATTTTGGCTTTGATCGCTGCAAAACTATTCTTGTCTTTTACGATATCCAGAAAATTATTGATGATATAAGTCGCCCCGCCAATTTCTTCACCTTCTGTCATTTTTGTGAAAAGCGCTAAGGCTTCCGGTTCGCGGCCTTCTTTTATCAGTACTGCGGCTTCCTGCTGCCATAAAAAGGCATCCGGATTGGTACTGAGTCCTGTTTTCAGAATAAGCTCTTTAGCGGACTTTATTTTAGCGAGATTCCAGTTCTTTTTGTCGTCGCTGTTAATCGTTTTTAAAAGAATGTCCTGCAATACTTTAATTTCGGTGCCTTCTTTGGCACCTTTTTCAAATCCTTTTAGCTTATCGGTATTGTTTGCCCAGTAGGTGAAAAATCCGTTATCGATCGAAGTGACACAATTTTTCATGATGGTATAGCTTTTTTGGGTCGCCAGCTGGTCTTTTGGAAAAGCATCGTAAAGATTTTCGGCAAGACGTTTGGTCAGGCGGTCGTCTTTATAGAGCTGTGCCAGATTGGAATAGGCGTAGAGCGTTCGCACGCTTTTATCGCCGGAATTGTATTTTTTGGCAAGACTTCCGGTGCGTTCCTCCGGATTCAGGGCTATTTTTCCCACCCCATTAATCAGGTAATCCATATCCGGTTTGGCACCCGAACAATGTACCAGGTTATCTTCCGTATCGAAAAACAGAAAATAAGGAACACTTTCCAGCTGCAGTTTGGATTTGGCAATGTATAAACTGTCTTCCTTTTTCATGCTCTCGGTATTCATCCGGTAGCTCACAAAATTGCTGTTGTAAAAATCACCCATAGCGGCTTCTTTAAATACCGGATCGAGTGTTTTGCATACGGTGCAATTGGAATTGTAATATTCTATAAACAGGAGTTTGTTTTCTTTTCTGGCTTTACTGAGTGCGCCGTTAAGATCAGGCTCAAAGCTGATGCCCTGCGCGCTGGCAGTTAATAACGTGCATAAAAAAAGAATAGCCGAAGTTATTGTTCTGATCATGTGATAACGGTTTTGAATGTTGAAAGTAGTGCCTACTGAAAAGCAGTATAAATTTACCATTATCCTGAGAAATAAGGAGAATGATACGGATGGATTAACAGTTTTTTAGGACAACCCGGCCGTAGCTCCGTTTTTTTTAATCCAACTGCCAATGTGCTTTGTTTGCCGGTAAGGACACTGGTTACCGTTTTTTACAGCAGCGGTATAATATTATTTTTATCATAACATCTTGTTAATGTGTATACTAAAAGTATAATTCCTGACGTTTTTACAGGATGGATTTGCCTGATATTGACAGGTGAATTTTTAAAGTTAGTTTCCTGTTACCGGTATAATGAGGAATTCAGCTTTACTACATCTTTTCTTCGTTATGTTACATATTTGAACAGGATGCTTTCAAGGTTATTTTTTGAGATCATTCAAGCGGTAATTTTACGGTAATCAAAAAACAACATTACGATGGAAACCAACTTCAATATACTGTCCATTTGGGATGGGGAAACAAAAGCAAGGACCTTTTTTCAGAGGCTTTTCTTCAGGCGGACTAAGGAGGAAAACAAGCCGCTTAGTACGCCAAAGATCATAGGGAAAGCTTGTGAAGGAATCGTTCTGGGCGGAAAAACAATAAAATCGGTGTTGTTTTCTACGGATATGGCACTGATTGAAAATAATGATGCCGATGCGGTATTGGCAGTTTATCCTTTTGCGCCTTCTCCAAAAATTATGAAGGCATTAATTGACTTCTCCGACAAACCGGTAATCTGTGGTGTAGGAGGGGGACTAACACAGGGGAAGGTAGCAATTGGAATGGCCATAGAGGCGGAAGCATTGGGCGCCGCCGCGATTATTGTTAACCAGCCTTTTAAAAATGAGCATATCGCCGCCATCAGGAAAAAAATCAGCATACCGATTATTTCCAGTGTTTCGGTAGCCGATTTTTCGTTTCAGGACCGCGTGGATGCGGGCGTGGATATTTTTCACATTACCGGCGGAAAAAACACCAGTAAAATCTTAGAGCATATCGCTTATGCCGTTCCGGGTTATCCGGTTATGGCAACCGGCGGAAAAAGTATGGACAGTATTGAAAGCGCCATCGAATCGGGAGCCGATGCCATTGTTTTAACACCACCTTCCAGTGGCGAACTGTTTAAGAACATCATGGATCAATACCGGAAAGGACTTAACTTTTTAAGGAAATAACCGCAACAGACAGCTCCATTGCATTGCCCCTTACCCTTTGCCCATTGCCTTTTCCCTCTTGCCCCTTGCTTTTTTACTAATTCCCCCTTGCCTTTTGCTTTTTATCTTTTCCCCTTTCCCCGCTACTTTCCATTAAAAAACCTGTTAAAATACAAAAGCTGTATTTCCGCTGCTTCCGACCAATAGGCGGTGTCGTGTTTGCCCAAACGTTCCATATATTCGTGTGGGATTGCCTGATCCGTCAGCAGCTGGTGGAAAGTCCTGTTTTGGGTAATTAAGGGGTCTTCGGTACCGCAGTCCAGAATTAGCTGCTGGTTGCTGGTCTTAAAATAGGCTATTCGGTTGCTGATGACATATTGCTCCCAAAGTTTGCTTTTTGGCCCCAACACTTTATCCACCTGGTAATCGTTTCCGAACGTTCGAATATCCAGAGCACCGCAGATGCTTCCTAAAATTCCAAAGGTCTGGCTGTACTGACTGCCGATCAACAGCGTGCCGTATCCACCCATGCTCCAACCCAGTAACCCTCTGTTGCTGCGGTTTTTCAGCGTTGGATAATGCTTGTCGATATAGGTTACCAGTTCCGAACCAATAAATGTTTCGTACTGAGAAGCCTGATTTACCGGACTATTCACATACCAGCTGTTGTAGTTGCCATCGGGCAAAACAAAGATCGTTTGTTCCTTATCGGCACGGTTTACCAGTGTCGGGATGTCTTTTTCAAGAGTTCGCTGCGGATTGCCGGTGTAACCGTGAAGAATGTAAATCGTGTTGGAAAGCTGTGTGGTAACGGATGGCGATATTACAATCACGCTGATTTCCTTTTTCATGGAAGGGCTGTAAACCTTAATGGTTTCGGTTGTACTGGCCTGGATGGTGATTCCTGTCAGGAAAAGAAGAAAGCTGAAAAAATGTTTCATGACTTTATAATTTGAATTAGTATTACCGCAAAGTTCCTGCGATTTCAATTGTAAAGCCTTTACATATGTTGAGGTTTATAAACTTAATTCTTTTCGGATCCGGCTGAGCTGCGTGGGGGTGATTCCCAGGAAAGAAGCGATATGGTGTTGTTTGATCCGGTTTTGAATGGCTTTGTATTCCTCTAAGAAGCGCAGGTAGCGTTCTTTGGCAGTGTCATATTTTAACGAGATTTCGAGGTTCTCTTTGGCAACGACCCAGTTTTTTTCCAGATACCGGAGCTGGAACATCGCCAGATCGTGGTGGGTATCAAATAAGGCTCTGAATTTTGCCGCCGGAAATTGTATATAATCACAATCTTCGAGCGCAACAATAGCGAACTGGCTGGGCGTTTCCTGAATAACTGCCGATGTTGAAGCTACTAAAGAATGTTCGGCAAAGAATTTTTTGATAATACTGTCCCCGTTACTGGCAATAAAATAATAGGCGAGCAGTCCATGGTTGATAAAATAATAATGCTTCGGAACTTCTCCGATCCTTAGCAGGTAATCATTTTTTTTGATTTTCTTATGCTGAAATAAAGAAAGTAATGCCGCTTTGGTTGTTTCCGACAGGGGATAGTATTCCGACATTTTTTGCAACAGCTCTTCCATAGTAACAGCAAATTTACGGATAACTATTGTTCCGCTTTAACCGGAATCCAGATTTCTTCTTCCGAATCGGGAGCATTGTTTTTGTATTTCGCTCCTAAAATCTCAAAATGAGGCCGGTTGTCAAGGACGTATCCGGATGTGGGAAACCAGGTTTCAAAAATATACCGGAACGTTACCGGGCCGGTATTGGCAGCGCCTTTATGAATAAATACGGCATACAAGCCTTCGGCCAGGGTAAAGGCCTCCATGTCGTGCGGTATCGCATCGAAATCGGTTACTGCTACGGCTGCCCATTTTTCAAAAAGAGTATCCGGGTTATAATTGAAAGGACCGTCATAGACCTGCATCGAAAAAAGATCAGCATTAATGTTGTTCCGGATTTCCTTTCGCCGGGGCATAAAGTTGCTCCATAGCGGGAACGTTTTATTATCGGATAAAGACATCTGCATCCGTTTGCCGATAAGCTTTGTTTCGGGCAGGGATTCGATACGGAGAAAGATATCGGGACTATCGGGCATTTTCATTCACTTCAAATATTCCGAATACATTGTTGTCGGTATCGATAAAATAACCCTGCCAGCATCTGCCTGGTATTGCAAATTTAGGCATGGCCACCTGTCCGCCGTTTTCCAGGATCAAAGCCGCTGTTTTATCAAAGTTTTCAACTATCAGGGAACAGGTATAGGCATTGGTACCGCATCCTGTTGGCGGCACGGCTACCGGACGTTTTAAAAGACCGCCGTGAATGGTACCGTTGGTTTCGATCCGGAAGTATTCATACGGAACGGATTCTTCGCGTATAATGTTCCATTGGAAAACATTGGTATAAAACTGAATGGCTTTTGCCGTATCGGAAGCCTGAATTTCGAAATAACTGATGGTATTCATCGGGTATGCTGTTTAAGTTGTAATGACGAAGTTAGGAAATAAAAGTTATGCTTTTTTATACTTTTTAAGGATATCCGGACTGATATTGTTCTCTTTTAAAATGGCAAGGATCAGGTCTTTTGGCGCTTCTTTGCCGTTCAGGCTGACCAGTATTTCCAACGTCATGTTGTTGTTCAGACTGATAAAGAGCAATCCGTAATCCGGGCTGAAATAGGTGATTCCGGTGCGGAATGTTATATGATCGTGGCGGCTTCCGCATAAAGAGTCGTAGCAGTTGTAATCAACGTGTTTGTACACGGTGTACTTTTTATCTTTCAGGGTATAGGTAACTTTTTCAGAATAATAGCGGTCGCTGACTGTTGCGTTCAGCCCCGGTATGACTTCCGTTTTCGGGATGGAATCTTTAGCTTTCAGGCTGTCGGCTTCCTGTTTGGTAAACGGAAACCAGAACTTTCGTTTGTGGCCATGGATGATCATCTCAATGTCATAGTTCGTTTTTCCGGCAAGAATAGTACCGCCGGAGTAGTTAAACTCCTGCACTTTTTCGCCGTGAAAACCGATATATTTGGCACTGGAAAACCGGTTGACCAATTGAGTACTGGTTGATTTGTTTTGAGAATAAACCAGCAAAGAGTTTACGAATACGCTTAATATAAGAAGATGTTTTATCATCGGATCAATCAAAATTATATTGTTCAAATATAAAGATTATCTTCCATAAACTGTTTTAGAATAAGGTCCGAATAATAATTGCCAATACTGCGGATGTGCAGGGAATAGGCGTCATCATAGGCGTTATAGGCAACGCAGATAATATCGAAATCGGTCTGCCAGTAAAGCTGAATGCTATCGGAACACTCTTTTAGAAAGGAATACTGCCGGTGCATGTTGTTTTTAAAGGCTTCAAGATCCGTTATTTGTAAATCTTTTACGGGTGCTGTTACATAATGCCTGTATGCTTTTTCCAGAGCTAAGATCTCAATCATGACTTCAACGGATTCATACAGGCAGAAATGGGTATAGGCTTCGTCATCGTAATAGGCGATAGCCCCATCTTCGGTTAACAGGTAATCGGGAGTTTCTTTTCCGTTATCCATAGCGAAAGCGGCTTTGCCATTAACTGTGGTATAGTATATTTTTTTGTTTTTAGCGATAATGACATCCGACAAAAAACGGAGCCGGACGGTATAATCCGGATTTTCATATTCCGTAAAAGTATAACCGGAATACTGCTGCTGGATATGCAGCAGCCGGCCGGAATCCGTCAGCCGGTATTTGGATAAATACTTTTCTGCAGCCGCAGCTGCCGTAATCCAGGCAGGATCTCTTTTGAGGGTGCTGAGGTAGTTTCGGGCTCGTTCCGTTAATTGCATAATGACATGAAAATAAGCACCAATTTATAAAAACTTTGGATTGCCCCATAAAAAAAACACCGATTCAGATCCTGAACCGGTGTTTCCAACCAAAAAACCAACCCTGTACGGGTAATTATGAAAACTACTTTATATTGTTAATCTGAACTGATTTCAGATTTTTTGTAACGGTTATTCCGTATCCGCTTTTAATTCGGTCTGATTGCGGAATACTAATTTTCCATCGAAACTGTCCAGTAAAATAATACTGTCGGTAGCGACTTTTCCGGCAAGGATTTCTTTGGATAATTCGTTTAAGACCTCTTTCTGGATCACACGTTTTACCGGACGTGCCCCAAAGTGAGGATCATAACCTTTTACCGCCAGATAATCAATGGCTTCCGGTGTTGCATCCATCGTGATGTGCTGCTGTGCCAGCATTTTGATGACACTTTTTAATTGCAGACCAACAATTTCACGGATATCGGCATTGCTTAAAGGCGTGAACATTACAATCTCGTCGATACGGTTAATGAACTCCGGACGAACGGTTTGTTTCAGCAAGCCTAAAACTTCCACTTTTGCAGCTTCCGTAGCGGCTTCCACACTGCCTTTCAGGTTTTCGAATTTTTCCTGTATGATATGGCTTCCCATATTGGAAGTCATGATGATGATCGTGTTTTTAAAATCGGCCAAACGTCCTTTGTTGTCTGTTAGGCGTCCTTCATCCAATACCTGTAACAGGATGTTGAAAGTATCCGGATGGGCTTTTTCAATTTCATCCAGCAGAACCACCGAATACGGTTTTCTACGAACAGCTTCCGTTAATTGACCGCCTTCATCATAGCCCACATATCCCGGAGGCGCACCAACCAAACGACTCACACTGTGGCGTTCCTGGTATTCACTCATATCGATACGCGTCATGGCATTTTCATCGTCAAACAGGTATTCTGCCAGCGCTTTTGCCAATTCGGTTTTACCCACACCGGTTGTTCCCAGGAATAGGAAAGAACCAATCGGTTTTCTCGGATCCTGTAATCCGGCACGGCTTCGGCGAACGGCATCACTGATCGCAATGATTGCTTCTTCCTGTCCGACAACTCTGTTGTGCAGTTCGTTTTCCAGTTTCAGCAATTTCTCACGCTCGCTTTGCAGCATTTTGGTTACCGGAACTCCGGTCCATTTGGCAACCACTTCGGCAATATCATCGTGGGTAACCTCTTCTTTAATCAGCGAATGACCGGATTGATTTTCCTGTAATTGTTTTTGTAAAACATCCAGACGTTCCTGTGCTTCTTTGCTTTTTCCGTAACGGATCTCGGCTACTTTACCGTAATCACCCTCACGTTCTGCACGTTCTGCCTGCATTTTAAGGTCTTCAATTTCCTGTTTTGTTGCCTGGATATTATCCACAACATCTTTTTCCGATTTCCATTTGGCGAAAATCTCGTTGCGTTCTTCTTTCAGATTGGCTAAATCCAATCCTAATATTTTTAATTTGTTTTCGTCATTTTCACGTTTGATCGCTTCAATTTCGATTTCCAGCTGCATGATCTTTCTGTCCAGTACATCCAGTTCTTCCGGTTTGGAGTTGATTTCCATACGCAGTTTGGATGCTGCTTCGTCCATTAAGTCAATCGCTTTATCCGGAAGGAAACGGTTGGTGATATAACGCTGTGACAGTTCTACCGCCGCAATGATTGCATCATCTTTGATACGCACTTTGTGGTGGGTTTCATATTTTTCCTTGATACCACGCAAAATAGAGATCGCACTTTCCGTATCCGGTTCGTCTACCATTACTTTCTGGAAACGACGCTCTAACGCTTTGTCTTTTTCAAAATATTTCTGGTATTCGTCCAGAGTTGTCGCACCAATAGCTCTTAATTCACCACGTGCCAACGCCGGTTTTAAGATATTGGCAGCGTCCATTGCGCCTTCACCGCCTCCGGCACCAACCAGTGTGTGGATTTCGTCAATGAACAGTACAATATCCCCTTCTGCTGAGGTTACTTCTTTTACAACGGATTTTAAACGTTCTTCAAATTCACCTTTATATTTTGCCCCGGCAATTAAAGCACCCATGTCTAACGAATAGACTACTTTGTTTTTTAAGTTTTCCGGAACGTCGCCCTGTACGATACGGTGTGCTAATCCTTCGGCTATAGCCGTTTTACCTACTCCGGGTTCTCCCACCAGCATCGGATTGTTTTTGGTACGTCTGGAAAGAATCTGTAATACCCGGCGGATCTCTTCATCACGCCCGATTACCGGATCCAGTTTCCCGTCGTTTGCCAGCTGGTTTAAATTTTTGGCATATTTGTTTAAGGCATTATAGGTTTCTTCGGCCGAGGCTGAAGTTACCCGTTCGCCTTTACGGATTTCATTGATAGCACTTTCCAGACCTTTTTCGGTTACTCCCTGGTCTTTCAGGATTTGCGCTATTTTACTTTTTGATTTAAAAATTGCCAACAGTAAATGTTCGATGGAAACATATTCATCGTTCATTTTTTTAGCAATGCTGGTTGCTTCATTCAATGTTGTTCCGGCTTCACGGGAAAACATTAATTCGCTTCCGCTAACTTTAGGAAAGCTTTGTAACGTACTGTCCAGAATTTGTTTGAACAGGTTTACATTCACATTCAGTTTTTTCAAAATGAATGGCGCTACATTTTCATCAACTTCAAGAATACCTTTGAAGATATGTTCGTTCTCGATTTGCTGATGGCCTGAACCCTGCGCAATTTGCTGCGCTTGTTGCAGGGCTTCCTGCGATTTGATGGTTAAATTATTAAAGTTCATATTTTTAAATGTTGTTTGTCGTTTGTGATCGTTATTTTCTAACTTTGGTTGGTATATTTCAATTTGTATTCCAATACAACAAAACAAGACAATTTGGCGTTTTTATACTCCTGTTTGGAGAATTTGAATGTCAAAATGGCGTAAAATCGGACAAAACATGAGTTTTTTAGACAAACTATTTGGGGAGAACAAGAAGGAAGAAGCCCTTCCAAAAGTACATTGGCTGTATTTAGAGGAAACGCCTCTGGATGAAATTGAAAAGATTTCTTTTGAAAAGCCAGTAGCTATTTTTAAACACAGCACCCGTTGCAGTATCAGCAGAATGGCATTAAAACAGTTTGAAAACGAATATGACGTGCCGGCAACAGCGATGGAGCTTTATTTCCTGGATCTGTTAGCACATCGTTCGCTTTCGAATGAGGTAGCACAACGTTTCGGAGTGGAACACCAGTCGCCGCAATTGGTACTGATTAAAAATGGAAAAGCAATATATGATGCTTCCCACAGCGATATTGATGCTGAGGTATTGAAACAAAAAATAGCATAAGGAGCTAAATAAGAAATCCCGGATTTTTGATTTGCGGATTTCTTATCCTTTTTAAAAACTTCCGCCCGATCCGCCACCGCTAAAACCGCCATCTCCGAATTCCATTGGCGATTCTTCCGCTTTTATTGCTGGTTTTAAATCAAAAGTAGAAGCGATAATCAGTGTTTCCACATTTAACAAGGCATTGGAATTATCAAAGCGGTCCGGTTTGAAAGTAAAGCCTGTAGCATTGTTTTTTATCTTTTTGATAGAAAAATACGTAAATGCAAAAAGGAATAAGCCTCCAAGAGTCAGTGCAAACTCCGTTGGCAAAACATGATGGTAATTCCGGAAGCTGAAAATCGAAAAACAAAATGCCAGGAAACCGATCCAAAGCAGCATCCTGTTTTTGTTTTGTAATGCAAAAACGATATAAAGAACAGGAATGATAAAGGTAAAGCACCAGAAGAACCATGATAATGGGATTTCCGGACTATAATCGTAGTAGGTGTCGGCCATTGCTGCTGAAAGTTCCCTTACAACAAAATAATTCCCTGATAAATAAAATAAGACCAGACTGAAATTTCTGATCAGCAGGATTCCGTTGTGATAAAAAGGTTCCGTCAGTTTTTTTAGAAGCTGTACACCGGCAACATACATTCCAACTGCAAAAAGCATCATCGCAAAAGGCAGTATCGCTTTTCCATATGCCAAAAGATCAAAGACAGCATAAGCCAGTGTAGCGGTTAAAGCCAGGAAAAAAACAACCATGGAGGGTAAATGTACATAACGCAGATACATCATTAAAGCGGCTATCGTGACCGTGCCTGTAATAACCAGGATGTTGCCTTCTGTAGAAAAAGTAACGGCTATGCCCAGAGCAAACTGCGTTCCCAATATAAAAGCATCGTCCAGTCCGAAACCATAATATTTTTGTCGTGCCAATAATTCAGATCCTACCAGGCCAATTGCCGCAAAAAGATATACCAATCCAATAGCGAGATCTACATTGACCAATCCGAATAGCGCTAATACACCACTAACAGACGAATACAGGAAAACACCCAATATGAAAAATCCTGAACGGATTAAGATGTTGTGCTGGCTTTTCAGTGCGGGTAATGCTTTTACCGCATTTTGGAACTGTTCTTTAGTAATGAAACGGGCTTTCTCTAAAGCCTTCGCTTCGGTAACCAAAAAAGTGTTTTTCAATAAATTCTTATCGTATGCGATCATTTGCTTTATGTTTATTGAAATTTTTAATTAACCCGATAAATAAAATAATAGAAACAATTATATAAAAAGGGGAGGCCAGTAGTATTATTTCATAAAAGTTATCGGCTCTGACAAAAATCAGAAACTTAAACAGCAGGAGGTTTAGGCCTATATAGGCGTATATAATTGTAAAAGCAAATAACGAAACCGAAGGAATCTGATAGCTTGTTTTGTAAAAATAATAGGAGGAAACGCTTAAAAGTATCGCTGCCATCAGCCAGTTATCAAATAAATTATTGATCGTTGCAATACTGATTAAATGCAAAGCATACGTGAGGAAGATAAAATTGAAATGTGCTTTTAAGTGAATCTTTGCGCTGTAAACAGTCCAGGCAATTAATAAAGCGCCGAGTAAAATTGCCGAATAGCTTAATGTTGCTGTTGAATAAAGATTATTGCTTAGCAATGCCTGAGGACTAACCGAAAGACCAATATAGGCCGCTAAACCGGTTACCGCAATGGTTAACACGCCTTTATGGTCAAAATAATAGGCGCAAAAGAAACTGATAATTGTAGGGATTAATGTTGCTAAACCGTAATGGGTTCCGAAAAGGGTGTATTGAAATTGTATGTATCCTACAAAAATGCAGCTTAAAAGGGTTGCCGCAAGCACTAAATACTGCCATAAAGGGTTCTCAAAACCGGACTCTTCTTTTTGAAATCCTTTCGAATTTTTAAAGCAAAAGTAGAAACAGCATATTGTGATGAGCAGCAGCAGCGACAAGATAACAACGTGTTCGATACTGTCAATATTCTGATAAATTAAAATTCCGATTCCTGAAGTGAATAATAAAACCGACAGGTACAGCATTAGTTTTAATTCGGAATAAAGTGAAAAAATAGCCAACCGGCGATATTCCTTTATTTGGTCGGATTGTTTTGCTGTAATTAAATTTTTCTTAAAAAGAGTTTGGGTAGCCTCATCTTCAAATTGTGCCATACTATTACTTTAAGATAACTTATACTCAAATATATACATTTAGTATGGATTTTTTGGTTTCCGGATAAAAGGATTTCATTTAAAAAAAATACGTTATGCTGCCATAACGTATTTTCTAAATTAATAAGCGCTCTCCATTTTTGTCTGAATCTCTTTCAGACAAAGATTGTTGATACTGCCTTCATGGGTATGTTTTGTTTTTTCTGGAGCTTTGAAAGTTCCGTTTTCCAATTGCCCGGCTATTATTTTATAGGCATCCCGAAACGGGATTCCCTGAACGACCAGTTCGTTTAAGGCATCTACCGTAAAGAGGTAGTTGTATTTCGGATCGTTTAGGATTGTCTCTTTTACTTCAATATCCTGCAAGGCATAACGGGTCATTTCCAGACAGGATTTTAAATTTTGAATAGCCGGAAACAAACCCTCTTTCAGCAGCTGGAATTCCCTGTGGTAACCACTGGGCAGATTGTTCGTTATTAGGGTCAGTTCATACGGCAGACTCTGGATTTTATTCGCTTTTCCCCTGATCAACTCAAAAATATCCGGATTTTTTTTATGCGGCATAATACTGGAACCGGTGGTGAGCTGTTGTGGCAGCGTCATAAAATCAAAATTCTGACTCACATACAGGCAGACGTCCATTGCCAGTTTCGACAAGGTTCCGGCAACGCTGCTCATCGCAAAAGCCAGCGTTTTTTCCGATTTTCCACGGCTCATCTGCGCGGCAACGACATTGTATTTTAATGTTGCAAATTGCAGGGTTTCGGTTGTATGCGTTCGGTCGATAGGAAAGGAGCTTCCATAACCGGCCGCAGAACCTAACGGATTCTGGTCGACAACCTGTAAGGCGGCATTCAGCATCGTAATATCGTCAATCAGACTTTCGGCATAGGCAGAAAACCACAAACCAAAAGAGGAGGGCATGGCAATTTGCAGATGCGTATAACCGGGTAATAAAACCTGCTGATTTTTATCGGCTAATGCCATCAGCAAATCAAAAAGTGCTTTGACCAATGCTTTTATAGCGATAATCTCGTCTTTAAGGTATAAATGCAGGGCTACTAAAACCTGGTCGTTTCGGGAACGCGCCGTATGGATCTTTTTTCCGGTGTCGCCCAGTTGTGCAATCAGCATGGACTCTATTTTGGAATGTACATCTTCAAAATCGGCTTCAATGGTAAACTGTTCTTTTTCGATGGTCAGCAGTATTGCTTCCAGTGCCTGGATAATGTCCGCTGCTTCCGTTTCGGTCAGTAATCCTGTTTTTGAAAGCATTTTGGCATGACCGATGGATCCCAAAACATCATATCGGGCTAAAATAATATCCAGTTCCCTTTCATTGCCTACGGTAAACTGTTCAATTTTCTGATCCGTAGGGATGCCTTTTTCCCATAATTTCATGTTTCGTGTTTTTATGTGGTTAGTAAATAGCCTTCGAGTATGTTGATGTATAATTGAATTCCTTCTTCAATTTCCCGGCGATAGATAAACTCGTTAGCCGTATGGGAACGCAGGGAATTTCCCGGTCCTAATTTTAAGGACTGACAACTCAGTACCGACTGGTCGGAGAGCGTTGGAGAACCATAAGTGCTGCGTCCAGAAGCGATTCCGGATTGCACTAACGGATGCTGTGGCGCAATCGAAGAGGCATTTAAATTCATCGAGCGCGGTTTTATAACGGCCGGTACCTGCTGAACCACCGTGTCCAGTATTTCCTGGTTGCTATAGCGGTCGTTTACACGGATATCCACGACCAGCCGGCATTCGGCAGGAACAACATTATGCTGCTTTCCGGCATTGATCTGGGTTACCGTCATTTTAACCGGTCCCAATATGTTGGAAACCTTTTCAAAACGGTAATTTTTAAACCAGTCGATAACGGCAAGCGTTTTGTAAATAGGGTTATCATCGTTGTGATGTGCGGCATGGCTGGCTGTTCCGTTTACCGTAACATCCAGTACCAAAAGCCCTTTTTCGGCTATGGCCAATTGCATTTCGGTGGGTTCGCCCACAATTGCACAATCCAGCGGAGGCAAATGTTGCAGGACGCTGTTCAAGCCGTTCGGTCCGCTGCTTTCTTCTTCGGCGGAAGCCACGATCACAATATTGTGCGACAGGTTTTCGTGTGTATAGTAATAGGCAAACGCAGCCAATAGCGAAACCAGGCAGCCACCGGCATCATTACTGCCGAGGCCGAAAATTTTGCCGTCTTCCTCAATAGGGGTAAACGGATCAAGGGTATAGCCCTGATTGGGTTTTACGGTATCGTGATGGGAGTTGAGCAGTAATGTCGGTTTGGAAGCGTCAAAATGCTGGTTGCAGGCCCATATATTATTGTTTTCCTGTTTAAAAGGAATATTATTTTCCTGAAACCAGTTCTGGAGTAATAGTGCCGTTTGCTGTTCTTCTCCAGAAAAAGAAGGAGTGGCAATGAGCTTTTTTAATAACTGGATGGCTTCGTTTGTTAGCGTTGGTATTGTTTTCATAAGTTAAAGGCTAATTGTGGTACATTGTGTATTTGGATTTTCAAGAACAGCCGGATTCCCAATAATGACCCGGTCAACTCCTTTGGACAATGCCAGGAAGCAGTTGTCGAGTTTCGGGATCATACCGGAATGTATCGCACCGATTTCCAGCAGATCCCTGTATTTGGATCGGGTGATGGCCGGTATAACGGAATCGTCATCATTCGAGTTGATTAAAACACCTTGTTTTTCAAAGCAATAAATGAGCTTTACCGTATAGATTTCCGATAAGGTGCTGCTCAGTTCCGATGCAATGGTATCGGCATTGGTGTTTAAAAGCTGTCCGTTTCCGTCATGGGTAATGGCACAGAAAACCGGTACTATATTTTGTTCCAGTATTTTTGTGAGTGGTTCTTTATTAACGGCAATGATGTCCCCCACGAAACCAAAATCGATGTCCGGATTTTTTCTTTTTTCGGATACGATTGTGTTCCCGTCGGCTCCGGAAAAACCAATGGCTATTGACTGCCTCGCGTTCAGCTGTGCAACAATTCTTTTATTAATCAGTCCGGCATAGGTCATTACAACGACATCCAGCATGTGCTGGTCGGTAATTCTCCTGCCGTCAATCATTTGCGGTTCCAGACCTAAGGACTGAGCAATTTTACTGGCTTCTTTTCCGCCGCCGTGAACGAGTATTTTAGGCCCGTCTGTTTTGGAAAAAGCGGTCAATACTTTCGATAAAGCAACCGGATCATCAATAACATTGCCGCCGATTTTAACGATGGTTATATTGGGTTTACTGGCTTTCATGTGCTAATATTTTGGTTAGAACGGCCTGTGCCGCATAGGTTCTGTTGTTTGCCTGCGAAATGACGATGGAATCGGCACCGTCTAAAACGGCATCACTAACAACCTGGTTTCGTCTTACTGGAAGGCAATGCATGAATTTTGCCTGTTTGGTCAGTGCCATTTTTTCCGGGGTTACCATCCAGGCAGCATCCTGCGACAGTATCTGCCCGTAATCGTTATAATTGCTCCAGTTTTTGGCATAAATAAAATCAGCATCTTTAAATGCTTCCTCCTGGTTGTGGGTAACGGTACTGTTTTTCGTTACTTCCGGATTGAGCTCATAACCTTCCGGATGTGTAATGACAAAATCAACATTAGCGAGCTGCATCATTTTTATAAAGGAATTGGGAACCGCATGTGGCAAAGCTTTCGGGTGCGGTGCCCATGTTAAGACCACTTTCGGCTTTTGGGTCGTCTTGTATTCCTGTATGGTCAGTATATCGGCAACCGCCTGTAGCGGATGTTCCGTGGCGCCTTCGAGGCTGATTACCGGCACCGAGGCATACTGGACAAAGGCGTTGATGACGTGTTCTTCTTCATCTTTTTCCTTATCGGTTAACGAAGGAAAACTGCGAATGGCGATAATGTCGCAATACTGGGAGATTACCTGTGCCGCTTCTTTTATATGTTCGGCTTTGTCACCGTCCATAACCGCACCGTCTTCAAATTCCAGGCTCCAGCCTTCGTTGTTGAGGTTCATGGTAATGCAGTTCATGCCCAGATTAGCAGCTGCTTTTTGAGTGCTCAGTCGGGTTCTTAAGCTGGGATTGAAAAATAACAGTCCCAGGGTTTTGTTTTTGCCTGCTGTTTTGTTGGCATAAGGATTGGATTTGATCTGTTTGGCTAATAGAAGCAACTCGTCCAGATCATCAATATGGTTTACGGATGTGAAATGTTTCATGTTGTTTTAGGTTAAGGTTGCGAGCGCATTTTTGAGCCCTTTTACAAAATAATCAGTGTCGTCTTTGGTGATGGATAATGGCGGCAGTATGCGCAGCAGGTTTTTTTGTGCGGCATTGCCGGTAAAGATGTATTCTTCATAAATGAGCTTTTGACGCAGTTCGCTAACGTCAAAATCAAATACCAGTCCGAGCATTAGTCCTCTGCCTTTCACTTTTTTGATTTCGGGAAATTGTTGCATCTGATCGCAGAAATAATCATGCTGAAGACGGACATTGTCAATCAAAGCTTCTTTTTCAATGGTTTCCAATACCGAAAGAGCCGCAGCACAAGCCAGGTGGTTGCCGCCAAATGTGGTTCCCAGCAAACCATAGGAGGCTTTGAATCCGGGACTGATTAAAATACCACCAACAGGAAAACCGTTGCCCATTCCTTTTGCCATCGAAATGATGTCCGGCTGAATTCCGTGGTGCTGATGGGCAAAGAATTTACCGGAACGGCCGTAACCGCTTTGGATTTCATCCAGGATCAGGATCACGTTATGGGCTTTACAGAGCTGTTGCAAGGCCTGAAAGAAAGCGGTTGTACCTTCGTCCAGTCCGCCAACACCCTGAATGCCTTCGATAATTACGGCACAGACGTCGCCTTTGGCAATTTCATCGGTCACCGGGCCGATGTCGTTTAACGGTAGGAATACGACTTCGTGCTTATTGTTAACCGGCGCTATGATAGCGGGATTGTCGGTAACGGCAACCGCGGCAGAAGTACGTCCGTGAAACGCTTTTTGAAATGCAATGATTCTGGATTTTCCATTGTGGAAAGAAGCGAGTTTTAAAGCATTTTCGTTGGCTTCCGCGCCGGAGTTGCACAGGAATAAGGAATAGTCGGGATAACCGGAAAGCTGCGCTGTTTTTTGAGCCAGTTGTTCTTGGATAGGGTTTACTATCGAATTGGAGTAAAATCCTATTTTCTGTACCTGTCCGGTAATCGCATTAACATAGGCTGTATGGGAATGACCAATGGAAATAACGCCGTGGCCTCCGTAGAAGTCAAGGTATTCCTGGTTGTTGGCATCCCATACTTTAGCGCCCATGGCTCTGGTTGGGGTTATGTTGTATATGGGGTAAACGTTGAATAGATTCATTTTTTTAGTTTTTAAATAGTGAAAAGTAAAGGGCAATTAGCAAAAAGCAAAGGGCAAAATGTAAATGGCAAAGGGCAAATGGGATTAGAAATTACCGGATTTTAATTGCAAGCCTGTTTTCTCATCTAAGCCGAACATCAGGTTCATGTTTTGAATTGCCTGGCCGGATGCGCCTTTGATGAGGTTATCAATAATGGAAGTTACCAACAGGTAATCTCCTTTTTTGGTAAGGCTGATCAGGCATTTATTGGTCTGAACCACTTGTTTCAAATGGATATTTCCGGTGGTGACCACAACAAACGGTTCCTTTTCGTAAAAAGCCTGAAACTGTTTTACATGGGTGTCCAGTGATTTGTCGGTTTTGGTATACAGCGTTGCAAAAATGCCTCTGGTAAAATCGCCGCGATTGGGTATAAACAACAGTTCCTGACAGAAACCGGTCTGTGTGATGGCCAGACTTTGCTGTATTTCATCCAGATGCTGGTGTTCAAAGGCTTTGTAATGGGACATATTGTTGTTTCGCCAGCTGTGATGCGTTGTTTCCGAAGGCTGTACGCCGGCACCGGTACTTCCGGTGGTGGCATTAATATGAATACTGTTTTGCAGTTCCTGGTGCTGTGCCAACGGTAGTAAAGCGAGCTGAATAGCCGTAGCGAAACAGCCCGGATTGGCAATAAACTGTGCTTTCTGTATGGCTTTTTTGTTCCATTCTGGCAGTCCGTAAACGAAGGCTTCCGCATCTTTCTGCAAACGGAAGTCATTTCCCAGGTCGATAATACGGGTGTGACCGGCAAAAGGATGTGCCGCTAAAAAGGCTTTCGATTTGCCGTGTCCCAGGCAAAGGAACAAGACATTGATTTCCGGGTTTACCGTATCGGTAAATAGTAAGTCCGTTTCACCAAGGAGGTCCTGATGCACATCCGTTACCGGTTTACCGGCATTGGTGGTGCTGTAAACAAAGTCGACTACAGCCTTAGGATGGTTATCCAGTAAACGCAACAGTTCTCCGGCAGTGTAGCCGGAACCTCCGATAATACCAACATTAATCATAATCCAGATAATTTACATGTGAATAAATAGTTTGTGCATTGCCCAGGATTTTAATGAATCCTTTGGCTTCTTCGGCCGTCCAGGCGTTGTTCATTTCGCCATATTGCCCGAACTGGGAATTCATCAGGTCGTGAGCCGATTCTACTCCGTCCAAAGAGAAATGGTAGGGCTTTAGCGTTACGGTCACTTTTCCGCTGACTGTTTTTTGAGAGTCTGTCAGGAAGGTTTCGATATTGCGCATAACCGGATCCAGGAATTGCCCTTCATGAAACAACATGCCGTACCAGTTGCCCAATTGTTCTTTCCAGTACTGCTGCCATTTTGTGAGTACGTGTTTTTCCAGCAGGTGATGGGCTTTGATAATGAGTAAGGGTGCCGCAGCTTCGAATCCGACTCTGCCTTTAATACCGATGATGGTATCGCCCACGTGTATGTCTCTGCCAATAGCAAATGCGTTTGCCAGAGCTTCCAGTTTGAGGATATTGTTCGCCGGAATGTCTTTTTGATGATTGATGCCGACCAATTCTCCTTTTTCAAATTCAAGGATCACTTTTTCAGGTACGGTTTTTTGTAATGGCGACGGATAAGCTTCTTCCGGTAACGGCAGGTGAGAGGTTAGGGTTTCTTTTCCGCCCACACTGGTTCCCCAGATCCCTTTGTTGATAGAGTATTGTGCTTTTTCCCAGGAATAGTTGATGCCGTTTTGCTGTAAAAATTCCACTTCCTGCTGGCGGGACAATTGCAGGTCTCTGATGGGGGTGATAATTTCAATCTCGGGGGCGATGGTTTGAAAAATAAGGTCAAAACGAATCTGGTCGTTTCCGGCACCGGTACTGCCGTGCGCAATTGCCGCCGCTCCGTTTGCTTTGGCATATTTTATGACTTCCAATGCCTGGAAAACACGTTCGGCACTGACCGAAAGGGGATAGGTGTTGTTTTTGAGTACGTTGCCGAAAATCAGGTATTTAATGGCTTTGTTATAGTATTTTTCAACAATGTCCAGGTTGGTATGCTGTGTGCTGCCCAATGCATAGGCTCTGGCCGTAATGGTTTCCAGTTCGGCTGTGGTAAAGCCTCCGGTATTTATCAGGACTGTATGTACTTCGAAACCGTTTTGGATTAAATACGTCAGGCAGAAAGAGGTGTCCAAACCACCGCTATAGGCCAATACTACTATTTTGGAATGATTGTTATGAGTTTTGTTCATGGTATTATTTTTTTAAGAAAAGTGCCTGTTTGATGCTTTTTAATCTGCCCAGCACTTTTTTGTTAAAGGTGTATTCCTGTTCCTGGTTTTTCTTTTCTTTCGGGTCGTACAGCATTCCGGTGCAAAGGCACATTTTGTTTTCTTTGTGTTGCAGGATATCGAAATTCGTACAGGTTTTGCAGCCTGCCCAAAAACTGGGATCATCGGTTAGTTCCGAAAAAGGAACGGGACGATACCCGAGGTCGGAATTGATTTTCATAACCGCTAAACCGGTGGTTATTCCGAAGATTTTTGCTTCCGGATACTTTTTTTGGGAATACTCAAATACAAAAGTTTTGATCTTTTTTGCCAATCCGAGATGCCTGTAGCCGGGATGTACGATCAATCCGGAATGGGCTACGAATTTTCCGTGCTGCCAGCTTTCGATATAGCAGAATCCGGCAAATTTTCCATTTTCCAAAGCGATCACAGCTTCCTGTAAATCGATCTTTTTATGGATGTATTCCGGAGTTCTCTTGGCAATTCCGGTACCTCGCTGCAGGGCAGATGTTTCGATGGTGTCGCAAATTTCCTGCGCATAGTGATAATGCTCCTTTTGAGCAATAACAATGATTACATTCATTTCTAACAATGATGAATAAAGGATTAATAGAAAATAAAAAATAGGGGGTGTGGTTCGAGCCTAAAAGAAATTAGTGTCGAAAAGAGCAGCCTTTACCGTCGTGTTGTCAGTATTACAGACTGTAATGCTAAAAATATAAATGTGTTGTTAAGACTGTTTTGTCCTGATACAAAAATTACTGGTTCCAAAATGGGAAATATGAGAAATGAATAACAATATGAAAAACTCGGGTACTAGAAAGTCGACCGCTCTGTCCGGGAAGATAGGATCAGGGTTTTCCGTGTAGAAAAGTTACTATGTAACATTGTTGTTTTCATTGCTGCAAATGTAAAAGATTTTGTAATAGGATGTGTTAAAAAATACAGAAAGTGATTTTTTTAACAATAGAAGTCCCTGTTTACAGGGCTTTACACTAAAAAAAATCCGGAGCATTGCCCCGGATTTAAACAAAAAAGAAAGGATTTATTTCTTAATAATCTTACGAATGTATTCTTTATTGTCGGCTGTAATCTTGACAATATAGATTCCCGCAGCAAAATTACGAATGTCAATCTGCTCGGATACGGTGTTGTCTGCCGGTGTCAGATTGTTTTCTAATACGATACGTCCGTTGGTATCGATCAGCATCAGATGAAGCTGTTTTACGGCTATATTTTCAATGGAAAGGTTGATTATTCCGTCTGACGGGTTAGGGTATAAGTTTAAGCTGTCAAATCCGTTCGGAGCTGTTTCACCAGCCATTTTCGCACCACAGCTGGTTGCTGTTACGCTGCGGGTACCGTTCGAATTACTGATTGTTCCCACACTGTTTTTGGCAACCATCGAATACGTATAGGTAGTACCGGCAGTGATCAGGTAAGTGTTTAAGAATGATGTTCCTGTAACATCCGGAGCATACAGGTTACCGTTTCTGTAAATATCATAAGTAGTGGCATTGGCAGATGCGGTCCAGGTAACGTTAATGGCACTGGTAGTACCGCTGCAGGTTGCTGTTGCTGTTACCGTAAAGGCTCCCGGAGTACTGCAGGATGGCGGTGTAGCCGATAGTGTTCCGTTTGAATTATTGGTACTGCTGCTGGCATTTTTAGCTTTTACATAGTAGGTATAGGCTGTTCCGGCGGTAACGGCGGTATTCAGGTATTGTGTTCCTGTAATGCTGCTGGCATATAGAGCACCGTTTCTGTAAATATCGTAGCTGGTGGCATTAGCAGAAGCGGTCCAGTTCAGTCTTACGCGGGTAGCTGTTCCGTTGCATTCCGGTGTAGCGGTCAATGTGAATGCGCCCGGAGCGGTAACGCTGCAGGTCAGGTTCAGGTTGGATTTTAAAGCGTTAAAGTAGGCAGACGCAAAAGAATCCCTCCAGGTGGAGCTTGTTAGTTTTGTAGCATCGGCAGAATCCACAAAACCGATCTCATTTAAGCATCCTGTAGCGGAAGAATAGCGTAAAACGCCCAAATGATAGGCCAGGAAGCTATTGTCTTCCACGCAGCGTCTGTTTGTCCAGGAACCGTAAGAAACCATATCGGCCTGGATTTTCTGTGCAAAAGCAATATCCGGAGCGGTATTGGTATCGTCATAAGTACAATAGAAAGTCTCGGTTCCGGTACCACCGCCGGCGTTACAGTGAACGCTCAATAAACGGTCGGCATTCCAGTTATTGGACATCGTTGCTCTTTGGGTAACGGATGTCCAGCTGTTTAGGTTTGTGGTTCGGGTCATGTATACGGTCCACGTACAGCTGTTCTGGATCAGGGTACGGGTTCGTAAACCCACTTCCAGTGAAGTTTCTATTTCGGTTGCGGTTCTTCCGTCGGGATTGTCACTGGTTGAGGTGCCATATCCGTGACCCGGATCGATAACGATTATCTGAGCATTTGCCATAAAGGTCACTACTAAGGCAAACAGGAGTGCAGTTATTTTTTTCATGTGTTTAGTTTTTTAGTTGAGAAGTGAAAATTCTACCGGTTTTATCATCCGAAAACATTATCTGGTTTTTGCCGTAAAATGTTGGGAACATTTCGGTAAAAACTTCTGTATTGGTGATTTTTTTCGGTCTGAAAGCGCTGGTGTCAAAAAGGTATATCTCGGAATTGCTTACCGTATGCCCGTCTTCACTTTCGTCTAAAAAACCTAATAAGTATTTGTCGTCTGCCGACCAGGAAGTTGCGATTCCGGTGCCCACTTTTGTTCCTTTTCCGTCTCCGTTAAGGTCGTAAACAAAAATGTCCGGACCGTTGTGTACCGCTACTTTTTTACCGTCATTGGATAAAATAGCGTTGTAGAATTGTCCTTCATCGCCGGTAACTACCCAGCTTTTATCGCTGGCCAGATCTTTGGCTTCGATTTTTAAAGTCGTCAGGTTGGTGTAAACAACTATGTTTGTTGTTTCACCCTGAAACGAAGGCAGGAAGTTGTGATTGATGTTTGTTTTACGTTCCAGTTGTTTGGTGGCAACATCATAGGCCATAACTCTGGATTGTGAGAAATATTCTTTTTCTCCTTTTTCCTTGAAATAAAAAACGGTACCGTTCTTATCCCAGCTGTAACCATAACCGCTACCATCCTTATCGGAAATTTTGACAACAGTGTTTTTTTTCAGGTCTAAAAGATAGAGCCCTTTAAAATGCTCGCCTGTTAGCAAGGCATAGTCCCCGTTTGGAGCTACTACGGGATTGGTGTAAAATCCCTCAACATTAATGCGATTGAATTCGGATAGTTTCTGGGCATGGCCGCTGATGCCTAAAAACAACATCGAAATGAAAAGTAGGTTTTTTTTCATAATGTATAGATTTGATTTTCATAAAATTAGCATTTATATTTTATAAAACGTCAAATTTTTATTAACAAATAATTAATATTATAATGCTTGTTAATATTTTAATGCAGCCTTTCGGAAATAAAAAAAGTGCTTTAATTACTAAAGCACTTTGGTTGGTACAGCCTGAAAACAGGGGTATTATTTACGGAATTTATTCCGGGTGATAATGTTCTTTAATTTGGATTTAAGATCTTCACCGGTGTCAAAAACCATTTGTTCGTTGCTTGGGAACGGCACGGCTTTGCGGTCAAAATACTGGTAGTAATTTTCATCGCTGGCACGTCGGTCTCCGTTATAATTGGCATAGATGTTCTGGAAAACAAATTCACTGCTCAACGGGAAAGTTTCGATCAGCTGGTTGGTTTTAAAATCGATATAATCAACTTTAGCCGTTATCTGGCAGGCTTTGAATTGTGTAAATTCATAGATGTTGATTTTTATCGTACGGAAGTTGTCTACTTTAATTGGTTTGCCCAAACTGTCTCTTACCACACGTCCGTTTGCATCCAACAGGTTTTTTACGCCGTCTTTGATCTGTTTTTCCTTGATGAATTGTTTTTCTTTGATTTGTTCCGGAGTGATTTTAATATCCCTGAAGTTTACAATTAAACCAAAATCGTAAGTCACTCCTTTTTGCCGGTTACTGTGGTAAACGGTCCATTTGTCGTTTAATCCCAGTGTGCTGAAATCCAGAAGGTCGTTTTGCAGACCAACCGGAATGACCATATTGGTTTCGTTTTTTGTATAGACGTTTACAAAGTCGGTACCTTTAAATTGTGCCTCATCCATTAATTTTTTGACATCTTTAAAGCCCGGGCTTAAGGTTTCCAGATAAGCGAAATCGTCATAAGCTCTTCTGAAATTCATTTTGTCGTTGGTAGCCAACAAAGCTTTGGAGTTGTTATACAGGTGTTTGGCAAGTGCATTTTTGCTGCTTATGATCTGATCGGAATAATCGTCAAAAGGGAAAAGGGCATTGCGTTTTTCTTTCAGCAACTGCAAAGGCAATAGCGGGCGGATGCGTTCCTGGCGGTTGTTAAGCTGTAAATAGGTATTGTACAGTTTTTCCAGTTTGGAAGGATTGGCATCTTTTATCAGTAAATCGATAGTCCGTAAATCACGTTCTTTGGCTTTGGCAAACGCTTCTTCCAGTAAATAGACATAATCCTGTTTACCTTTGGCATTTTTGTTATTGCTCAGTCCTTCGATAGCGCGGTTAATAGCACCGTCATAATCGCCTTCGCTGATCATGCTTTGGGTTTGTTTGACACCACAGGAATAAACAAATGCTATTACGGAGAACAGCGCTATAATTTTCTTCATAAATCGGACATTTTACTTTGGGTCAAAAATATAATTTTTTTAAGAGGTATTTTCGGTCAGGACATAAAAAAACTCCGAATTTAATCCGGAGTTTGATTTTGATTCAGAAAGAATCTATTTTCTTTCGAAAGCGGGAAGCAGTTTACTGGAAACTTCTCCGAATCCGATTCTTACATTGTTATTCTGGCAGTATCCTTTCATGATTACAGTATCGCCGTCATTGATGAATTTACGCTCGGAACCGTCATTCATTTTAATCGGGTTTTTTCCGCCCCAGGTTAATTCCAGCATCGAACCGAAACTGTCTTCTGTTGGACCGGAAATAGTACCGGAACCCATCATATCACCTGAATTCACACGGCAACCGTTGATGGTGTGGTGTGCCAGCTGCTGACTCATTGTCCAGTACATGTATTTGAAGTTGGATTTACTAACGCTGGTTGCTTCTGCATTTTCCGGTGCAATTAATACTTCCAGATTAATATCGAAAGCATGATCGCCGGTTTGCTGTAAATAAGGCAGCGGAGCCGGTTCCTGTACAGGACTTGCTACGCGGAAAGGTTCCAAAGCGTCTAAGGTTACAATCCACGGAGAGATGGAAGAGGCAAAGTTTTTCGCTAAGAATGGTCCCAGCGGCACATATTCCCATTTCTGGATGTCACGGGCACTCCAGTCGTTTAGTAAAACCATACCAAAGATATAGTCTTCGGTTTCACCAACAGGGATATTTTCGCCCATGATGTTGGCATCGGTTGTGATGAAAGCGGTTTCCAATTCGAAATCCACCGTACGGGAAGGTCCGAATACCGGTTGTGTTTCCCCGTTTGGAAGGGTTTGTCCCATCGGACGGTGAATCGGGATTCCGGAAGGAACTATCGTTGAACTTCTTCCGTGGTAACCCACCGGAATGTGCAGCCAGTTTGGCAATAAGGCATTGTCCGGATCACGGAACATTTTACCAACATTGGTAGCATGTTCTTTACTGGAATAGAAATCAGTATAATCACCGATTAAAACCGGCAATTGCATTTCAATATCGTTAACATTGAAAATCACAACTTCTTTGTGCGCTTCATTATCTCTTAATTGCGGATTTACGGCATCAAAAATTTCAGCCAGGCGGTTACGAACCAATCGCCATGTTTTTTTTCCATCGGAGATAAAGTCGTTCAGCGTATCCTGCATGAACATATCGTCTGTTAATTCTATTCCTTCAAAGTACCCTAATTGTTGTAAGGCTCCCATATCGATCGCAAAATCACCAATACGAGTTCCTATGGTTACGACATCGTCTTTTGTTATGAAAACTCCAAATGGAATATTTTGGATTGGGAAATCGCTGTTTTCAGAGACGTGTAACCACGATTTTCTGTTAGGGTCATTGGCACTTATAGGCATATTGTTTGTTGTTTTTGTTGTTGAAAAATTCGAAATCAAATATAGTCCCTATTGTGAATTTAACAAACGATTTTCGTATTTTTGAACTCAATTTAACGAAATATTATAAAATGCAACGCGACGAACAAATTTTCGACTTAATTCTTGAAGAACAAGATAGACAAATTCACGGACTGGAACTTATTGCTTCAGAGAATTTCGTGAGTGATCAGGTAATGGAAGCAGCGGGTTCTGTTTTAACAAATAAATATGCAGAAGGATATCCCGGAAAAAGATACTATGGCGGATGTGAAGTAGTGGATGTTATTGAGCAGATTGCGATAGACAGAGCGAAGGCTTTGTTTGGAGCGGCTTATGTGAATGTACAACCGCATTCCGGTTCTCAGGCCAATACAGCTGTTTTTGCTGCCTGTTTAAAACCGGGTGACAAAATATTAGGTTTTGACCTTTCACACGGTGGTCACTTAACACACGGTTCACCGGTTAATTTCTCCGGAAAATTATACAATCCTGTATTTTACGGAGTAGAGCAGGAAACAGGAATGCTGAACTATGATAAAATTCAGGAAATTGCTACGAAAGAGCAGCCTAAATTGATCATTGCAGGTGCTTCTGCGTATTCCCGCGATATGGATTTTGCGCGTTTCAGAGCAATTGCAGACAGCGTTGGGGCTATTTTAATGGCAGATATTTCACATCCTGCCGGATTAATCGCGAAAGGATTAATGAATGACCCGGTTCCGCATTGTCATATTATTACAACTACGACACACAAAACATTAAGAGGTCCGAGAGGAGGAATGATCATGATGGGGAACGATTTTGAGAACCCATTCGGAATCAAGACACCTAAAGGAGAAATCAGAATGATGTCGTCTTTATTGGACGGAGCTGTTTTTCCTGGAAATCAGGGCGGACCGTTAGAGCATATCATCGCCGCTAAAGCGGTTGCTTTTGGGGAAGCTTTAACCGATGAGTTTTTCACTTATGCAATGCAGGTACAAAAGAATGCCAAAGCGATGGCTGCTGCCTTTGTGAAAAGAGGGTATAACATCATTTCCGGAGGAACGGACAATCACATGATGTTAATTGACCTGAGAAATAAGAATATTTCCGGTAAAGAGGCTGAAAATGCTTTGGTAAAAGCGGAAATTACCGTTAATAAAAACATGGTTCCTTTTGATGATAAATCACCATTTGTAACCTCTGGTATCCGTGTGGGAACTCCTGCCGTTACTACCCGTGGATTGGTGGAAGCCGATATGGAAACAATTGTTGCTTTGATTGATAAGGTAATTATGAACCACACAAACGAAGAAATTCTTGAAGAAGTTGCCGACGAAGTAAACGATATGATGAGCGAAAGAGCGATGTTCGTTTTTTAATCAGCGATCAGTAAATATTAAAAATCCCTCTTTTTAGGAGGGATTTTTTGTTTTTATTCCGGTAACAAAATTAAATGATAAAAGAGTTGACATCTATATTGAATCCCATTGTAAAAAGGGACTAAAAATAGTCTGGAGTAGTGTAAACGTTATAACAACTGGCTGAAGTTAATTATCAGCACAATCAGTTGTCTTATTAGCATAATCATTATCTGTACCATAAGTAAATCAATGACTTTATA
Organism: Flavobacterium sp. 40-81; assembly: GCF_001898245.1. Classification (NCBI taxonomy): domain Bacteria; kingdom Pseudomonadati; phylum Bacteroidota; class Flavobacteriia; order Flavobacteriales; family Flavobacteriaceae; genus Flavobacterium; species Flavobacterium sp. 40-81. The sequence goes on along the minus strand of NZ_MKTM01000022.1, from coordinate 21,483 downwards.
AAGGTTTAACGGACTGCAAGTTACAAAAAAAGGAATAAACGTTTTACGGTTTTTCCTATTATTTTTTATGGATATTCTTAATAAAATCATAAATTTTATAGTGTAATGCCGGCTATATTCCGGTTCCGGGTTTCCGATGGATGCCCGTCTAAACAGGTAAAACAATAAACTGATATCACAAATCAAAACTTCCGCTGTTTTTAGGGCATGGTTGTTTTCTTTTTTTGAAAAAAATAGAAAAAGCAGCTAAACAGGCATTGTGTTTGATAATTAAAATAGCGTTAAAAAGCGGCATAATATTTTTATGTCGTCCTTAATTTGTTATTTTTAAACTTTAAAAAAATTTCAGCCTGGTGAAATCGTTATATTTATTATTTCTTGTAATCGGATTATCCGTAAATGGTTTTGCGCAAAATGATTTTATCATCAAATCCAAACCGATACCGCGTTTGAAGATACCCATCGCCGCTCCGGATAAAGCATCGAATACCACTGCTTTTCCATCGATGAATTTTGGTGCTTCCATTTTTGATACTCCCGTGAATCCTTTAGATGCTTTAAAACCGAATACGTCTTCTTTTCAGATTGGCGATACCAATAATTCCGGTTTTGGCAGCGAAAAAGAGAAGTTCGCAAATCCGGGAGAGGTATATGTAGACAGGCTGAAACAGGATTTTAAAGGAGAAGGCAACGGCGATTCCAGGATTTTTAAAAGGGATCAGTCCTTTGGTGAGATCAGAACGAAATCGGAATTTGTAAAAATACTGTACCGTGACCATGAATATGTAGACGGGGATATGATTAAGGTACTGGTTAACGGTAAGATTGTGGTTGCGCAGGTAATACTACAGGGCGATTTTAAAGGAATTACACTGGGTCTGGAAAAGGGATTCAACAAACTGGACTTTGAAGCGCTAAACCAGGGAAGTTCCGGTCCCAACACAGCGGAGTTTAATATCTTTGATGATAAAGGACAGACGCTGTCGGCAAACCGATGGGATCTGGCCACCGGCTTTAAAGCAACAATAATGATTATCAGAGAATAATATAAAAATAAAAAATCCCTTTTTAAAGGGATTTTTTATTTAGTCTCTTTCGGGCTGCAAACCACTTGCAATCGCAATCCGGTTCCAGCTGTTAATGGTTACTATGCCAAACATCACCTGGGCAAGATAGTTGTCGTCTTTTAAAGCCTCCTGTGCTCTTTTAAAGGTAGCATCCGATACATGGTGCTGGATCAGGGTCATTTCTTCCGTTAATGCTAAAATAGCCTGCTCTTCTTCGGTAAAGAAAGGCGTGTCTCTCCAGGCATTCAATGCATAAATCCGTTGTTCCGTTTCGCCGGCTTTTCGGGCATCTTTGGTGTGCATGTTAATGCAGAATGCACAGCCGTTAATCTGGGAAGCTCGGATTTTTATCAGCTCTTTGTGGGTAGTGGTCAGTTTGGAACTGCTTAAATATTTTTCAAAGGCATACATTATTTTATATGCTTCCGGTTCTACCTGACTAAGGTTTATTCTAATGTCCATAACTATTGATTTTTAATATTATAGGACAAAGTTATGGGCTGCAAACCGGAAAAAAATTAAGAAAACCTAAGAAATACTATTTTGTGTTTTTTTTTCGGATTTCACTCAGGTATTCCGGTGTCAAGCCCAGAAAGGACGCCAGCATGTATTGCGGTACGCGCTGGATAAAGCCCGGATACAGTTTGGCGAACTGGGAGTAACGTTCTTCTCCCGATAAAGCAAATATATACTGGATCCGGATTAAAGAAGCGGTATAGGCTATTTCCAGGTTTTTACGGAAATAGCTCTCTATTTTAGGAACCCGGAGAAACAGTTCTTCTTCTTTTTCCTTGCTGTAATATAACACTTCCGAGCGTTCCAGTGCCTGGATGTAAAACTTGGACGGCTGTCCGGATGAAAAGCTGACATAATCAGTTATCCACCAGTTTTCAAGTCCGAACTGAATAACCTGTTCCCTTCCGTTTTCGGTTATGATATACAAACGGAAACAGCCTTTAAGGATAAAATAGTTGTATTTGCAAAGACTGCCTTCCTGTAGCAGAAACTCTTTTTTGGCAATATCTTTGGAACTGAAATACGTTTTTATGATATTTTCGTCTTCAGCAGTAAGGGATACAGATTTTTTAATATGAAGAAAAAGTTGTTCAAACATAGCAGGAGCTTTGGTATAAAGATAATCGATTCTTAGCGGATAGCTTTGATTTTAAGCATAGTATTTTGCCGGAACAATGGTTTCCGGAAAGGTACTCTCTTTAATCGTTATAGTTCTTTTGAAAGCCGGATAAGGTGTCTGCACTTAATCCCGTTTTCATAAATAGGCTCTTTATAATTTGTGGTAAAGAAGTCTTTTTCAATATTAAAAATGTCAAATCCCTGTTTCTGGTATAAATACAGCTGACCGATGCTGGAATTGCCGGTGGCAATTTGAATGGTCCGAAAACCTTTTTTCCGGGCTTCTCCGGCGGCATGGTCAAGCAGCTGCTTTCCAATTCCTTTTTGCTGACAGGCTTCCTGTACGGCTATGTTTTTGATCTCTGCCGTCGCGGTATCTATGGGAAACAGTACATAAACTCCAACGGCAGCCGTTCCGGCATACATGACAAATACAAACGACTGATGGATATAACTGTCAATCATTGCTTTTGACGGATCGGCCAGGTATAATAAATCATACGGAAGCGGCTCGGTCTTATCCAGCTGTTTTATGGTCATTTAGTTTTTGTTTAAGGTCAGCTTTGTTAAGTCTTCTGCGCTGTTTCTAAAAGTTACTGTAGCGGAATCTTTATTCTTTAATGGTGAAGGTTGGGTCACAATATAACAATGATCGATGTTCTCGTAGTTGATGTCGTCAATCTGAACGATTTCGTCACCAATGCCCACGGTTCCTCTTATGGCATCGTCCCAGATAATCCCCACGACTAATTTGTCGTTAACGATAGTGGGCTTGAAACCAAATTGTTTTTCCTTTAGGTCATAGCTTTCCCTGAAAGGCTCAAAATAGAAGTATTTGTTCTTATAATCGATGGTTACGATACCGTGATTGAGCAGTTCGGCACCAAATCTGGAGTTTTGATCGCTGGTAGTTTCAACGGTTGCGTTTTTAAAAGGAATACCGTTAATTTTTATTTCCGGAATGGTAAAGCGGTAATTTTTGGTACCGCCGGCATTGCCAAAAATACCGATGGTGGCATTGCCATAGCCTTCCTGTGTATTGGTAAAAAGGTTTTCATTTTTAAAAATATCATAGGCTCTTAGTGACATATCGTATAAATTGTTCATACCGGTATCGAATAAAAGCTGTTCTCTGGCACTTTTTTTATTTCGTAGCTCAATGGTAATATACGGACTGCTCTGATTGTCCACGAGTATTAATTTTGAAGCGTGTTTTTTATTCAGGTTTAATTTGGAATGATTGTCGGTTATGGTGATTGTCTTTTTTACAGAAGAAAGATGCAGGATGGAATTTCGCAGCATGTTACTGCCGATGAATCCATCAATGTTCATGCATTCGGAAATCAGTTTGTTGTCGCTAACCAAAGCCGGAACGCCATTAAAGGCAATATTGCCCAAGGTGACTTCCGGTAAAGAAACCATTTTCAGGCTGTCGATTGTTCCGTTGGCATCTGTAATATTGGCATTGGTAAGCACTGCCGGTTTGAGATGGTCGTATAGTTTTTTTGTGATAATGCAGGGCGCACCGGTATCGAGCAGGAAACGATAGGTTTTATTCTGGATGACAACCGGTATGATAATCTTATTGTTTACATTTTCGTATGCAATCTCCGCATGATAATCCTTTTGACTGGTTCCGCCCTGGTTAAAGGTAAACTGCTGGGCAGTGGTTGTAAATGGAATGAAGCATAGCAACAGGAGGCATAGGTAATGTTTCATGGAATTTGGTTTTATTTCGATAAATATACAAATTCACGGTTAACGATTAATTCCGGAAAATGTTAAACTCAAAAAAATGATACCCGGTTTATAATAAAAAAAACAGCCTCATTACAACAATGAGGCTGGGCTGTAAAACGAATTACGGTTTTTATTTTTTTGGTTTGGGAAGATTATCAGACGTTTTTTTCTGTTTGGAAATCTCTTTTACCAATACATATTTTAAAGATGAGGCATCTGCCGGCGGATTGTCAATTTTTTCTTCTTTTACTTCCAGCACATATTCATTTCCTTCTTCATACTTGAATCCTTCAATACCGCTGTACCAGAACTCCCAGTCTTTTTGACCGTCTTTTTTGATCAACAGGCATTTCTGCGGGGCTACTCCGGTACAGTCTGCCTGCTGTGAGGCGATTGTGAGCTGGAAAGTTGCCGCCACTTCGGCTTTTTGCGGTAATCCTTCCGATACTTTAGCTGTTTTGGAAATTTCCTTTACCAAAACATATTTCATAGCGGGTGCATCTGCCGGCGGATTGTCGATTTTTTCTTCTTTTACTTCCAATACATATTCATTTCCTTCTTCATAGTTGAATCCTTCAATTCCGCCATAAAGATTTTCCCAGTCTTTCTGATTTTCTTTTTTAATCAACAGACATTTTTGCGGGGCTACTCCAACACAATCTGCTTCCTGTGAAGCAATTGTTAGTTTCATCACTTCGTTTTTGTTACAGGAAGTAAACAAAAATAGTGACAGTAAAAAATACATTACAGGTCTAAACATAAAACTTGATTTTAAGATTATTGATTTTGTTGAATGCTGTTTTATCCGATCGATGCGGATAGAAACGAATGTAGTAAAGTGGATGTATATTACAAATATAGTATTTTTTGTTATAAAAATCGTATTAAATGCGGGAATACCGGCTATAAAAAAACCGTCTTGAATTTCAAAACGGTTTTTTTATAGGTATTGTAATGTATATTATAAGTGGATCACTTCGCCATAAGCATCGGCAACAGCTTCCATTACAGCTTCACTCATGGTTGGGTGAGGGTGGATAGCTTTCAGGATTTCATGTCCTGTAGTTTCCAGTTTACGCGCTACAACTGCTTCAGCAATCATGTCGGTAACACCGGCTCCAATCATATGGCATCCTAACCATTCTCCGTATTTAGCATCGAAGATCACTTTTACAAAACCGTCCGGAGTACCGGCAGCTTTTGCTTTTCCTGATGCAGAGAAAGGGAATTTACCCACTTTGATTTCATATCCTTTTTCTTTAGCCTGTTTTTCAGTCAATCCAACGGAAGCAATTTCCGGAGTAGCGTATGTACAACCTGGAACGTTTCCGTAGTCGATTGGCTCTACATGTAATCCGGCGATTTTTTCAACACAAAGAATACCTTCAGCAGAAGCAACGTGTGCCAAAGCTTGTCCCGGTACAACATCACCGATGGCATAATAACCCGGAATGTTTGTTTGATAGTAATCGTTTACTAAGATTTTATCTCTGTCTGTCGCAATTCCAACTTCTTCCAAACCGATATTTTCAATATTGGATTTGATTCCTACAGCAGAAAGTACGATATCGGCTTCTAAAATTTCTTCTCCTTTAGCTGTTTTTACCGTTGCTTTAACACCCGTTCCGGTTGTATCAACTTTTTCAACAGAAGCATTTGTCATGATTTTGATACCTGCTTTTTTCAATGAACGCTCAAATTGTTTTGAGATATCTTCGTCTTCTACAGGAACAATATTTGGCATGAACTCTACAATAGTAACATCGGTTCCCATTGCATTGTAAAAATGAGCAAACTCAACACCAATAGCACCGGAACCAACAACAATCATCGATTTAGGCTGCTCGGCTAAAGTCATTGCCTGACGGTATCCGATTACTTTTTTACCATCCTGCGGTAAGTTTGGCAATTCACGGGAACGGGCTCCGGTAGCGATGATAATATGATCTGCCGTATATTCCGTTACTTTTCCGTCTTTATCCGTTACGTCAATTTTTTTACCCGGTTTTACTTTACCGAAACCGTCAATAACGTCAATTTTATTTTTTTTCATCAAGAACTGAATCCCTTTGCTCATTCCGTCTGCAACACCACGGCTGCGGGAAATAATAGCATTGAAATCTTTATCAAATTCTTTGATCGTTAATCCGTAATCTGAAGCGTGTTTTAGGTAATCAAAAACCTGAGCAGATTTTAATAATGCTTTTGTTGGAATACATCCCCAGTTTAAGCAAATACCACCTAAGTTTTCTTTTTCGATAATGGCTACTTTAAAGCCCAATTGTGATGCTCTGATAGCTGTTACATATCCACCCGGACCACTTCCTAAAACAATAATATCGTATTTCATAAAAGTATAATTTCTAATGAATTTTCTGCGTACGAAAATAGGGATTTATTTGTTTATTGAAAAGTTTCGTACTATCAATTTTTAAAACGTGTGGAAAATTAATAGCCTAAAAATATTGTTTTAATAGCTTTTAAAAGAAATTTCTAGCAATTTTTCAACTTTTCAATCATAAATCACGGTTGTCGTATTTATTCCGTAATGGCAAACTGTGAATAATAAAGGTTTTTATAGAAACCGTCTTCTTTATTGAGCAGTTCATAATGGGTGCCTTCTTCTACAATTTCTCCTTTGTCCATTACGATGATTTTATCGGCATTGATAATGGTTGCCAAACGGTGTGCAATCACGATGGAGGTTCTTCCCTGCGTGATGGTTTCGGTTGCCCGTTGTATCAGTTCTTCCGAATAGGAATCGATGGAAGAAGTGGCTTCATCAAGGATCAAAACGCTTGGATTGCTCACAAAGGCTCTTAAAAAGGCGATAAGCTGACGTTGTCCGGAAGACAGCATCACACCGCGTTCTTTTACATTATAGTCGTAACCTTCCGGCAGGCTCATGATAAAATCATGTACGCCTATTTTTTGTGCTGCGTTAATAACATCTTCGCGGCTAATGGCCGGATTGTGCAGGGTAATATTGTTTAAGATCGAATCGGCAAATAAAAAGACATCCTGTAATACAATGGCAATTTGTTTGCGAAGACTTTCAATTGTAAAATCATGTATATCCGTATTGTCAATGCTGATTTTCCCGCTGTCAATTTCATAAAAGCGGTTCAAAAGGTTGATAATGGTGGATTTTCCGGCTCCGGTTGCTCCAACGATGGCTATGGTTTCGCCGGCCTTAACTTTCAGGTTGATGCCTTTGAGGACTTCTTCGCCCTGTATGTAGCTGAAGTGTACTTTTTCAAACTGGATATCTCCTTTAAAATGGGTCGCTTCAACGGTTCCGGATGTTTGTAAATGGTCGTCAATGTCCAATACTTCAAAAACCCTTTCGGCGGCGATTATCCCCATCTGCATTACGTTGAATTTATCCGCAATCTGACGCAAAGGATTGAATAGCATGTTAATCAGCATCGTGTAGGCGAATAAATCCCCGAAAGTAGTGGTATTGTCACCATTCAGGATGTTCAGTCCACCATACCAAACGATACAGCCTAACGTTAGCGAAGAAACAATATCGGCTATCGGGAAGAAGATGGAGTTGTACAGGATATTTTTAAGCCACGCATCATTGTGTTTCTGGTTGATGACCTTGAATTTTTCGAATTCAATTTCTTCACGGTTAAAAAGCTGTACGATTTTCATACCGGTAACGCGTTCCTGTACAAAGGTGTTCAGGTTGCCCACCTGATTACGAACTTCTTCGAAAGCAATTTTCATTTTTTGCTGGAAAACACGCGTTGCATATAACAAAATTGGCATTCCCAAAACAACAATACAGCTTAATTTCCAGTTCATATAGAACATGATTCCCAGAATGACAACCATTTTGAGCAGGTCACTCACGATCATAAACAATCCCTGGCTGAAGATACTGGCTATGGATTCGATATCGGAAACGGAACGGGTGACTAATTTTCCAACCGGTTCGTTGTCGAAATATTTCATCCGGAAATTCGAGATATGGCGAAACAGTTTTTCACGGATATCTTTTACAATATCCTGACCTAACCAGTTTGCCCAGTAAACAAAGTAAAACTGCGAAGCGACCTCCAGAATAAGGATCAGTGCCATTAAAAGAATATACAGCAGCAATCCTTCTGCATCGTGGGTTTTCAGGTACTCATCGACAGTTTGTTTTAGTAAATAGGGACGAAGAGCAGCAAAGATGGAAAGGGATACAGCCCACAATATAACGCCGTTAAAGCGGTTTTGATAAGGCTTTGCAAAGTGCATTACTTTTCGTAAAGAAATAGATTTTATGGCTTTCATATTTATGGGCGCTCTTGGATATACGGATAGATAACTTTCGTCAGGTACAAACCGTGTGCCGGTACTGAAAAACCTGCTTCACTACGGTTTTTGCTTTCAATTATTTTTCTGAAATCATCCAATGTAGTTTTACCTAATCCAATTTTTATTAATGTCCCGACAATAGCTCTGACCATGTTTCTTAAGAAACGATCAGCGGTAATTGTAAAGACTAACCGTGTTTCGTTTTGCTGCCAATGGGCTGCCGTGATTTTGCAATTAAATGTCCTAACATCGGTATGTACTTTTGAAAAACATTCAAAATCGATGTATTCAAACAGTATTTCGGATGCCTGATTCATCGCAGCGACATCAAGCGCGTGGAAATGATACCAGCTTCCTTCATTTTCAAAGGCATCTTTGAAAGTGTGGATATGATATTCATAGGTTCTGCTTGTGGCATCAAAACGGGCATGCGCCTCATCATGCAGCGGAATAAGACGGTAAACCACGATATCTTTTGGTAAAAAAGAGTTTAATTTTTGTACCCAGTAATCGGAATTTAAGGTTTCTTCATAATCAAAATGGGCATACATTTGTTTGGCGTGTACTCCGGAATCGGTTCTTCCGGCTCCAACAAGGTCGATAGGCCTGCGCAATAAAACCGTTAAAGCTTTATTTAAAGTTTCCTGAACCGATATAGCATGAGGCTGATATTGCCAGCCGTGATAGTTTTTTCCGTTATAAGCAAATTCTATGAAATATCTCAAAGTTTAATTTCCTAAATTATATAAGAAACAAAGATAAGTTAATTCGATAATTGGCAAATTTGAAAATGCTATAATTTTAAGTTAAAACATGGTAAAGTATGCTTATTTTTGTGTTTTAACAAATCGCCCTATACTTCTTTAAACCTTTTCCTTTTGAAAAAAATTCTGTTACTTTCCGATACGCACAGTCATCTTGATGATACGATTCTGAAATATGTTGATCAGGCCGATGAAGTCTGGCATGCCGGTGATATAGGGGATTTGTCGGTTACGGATGCCATTAAGGAACGTAAACCTTTGCGGGCGGTTTACGGCAATATTGACGATGGTAAAGCGCGGCTGGAGTTTCCGTTAAACAACCGGTTTTTCTGTGAAGGGGTTTCGGTCTGGATAACCCACATTGGCGGTTATCCCGGAAAATACAATCCGGCGATTCGTGCGGAGTTAAAGGAAAATCCGCCGAAACTGTTTATTTGCGGGCATTCCCATATTTTAAAAGTGCAGTTTGATAAAGAACTGAATTTACTGCACATGAATCCCGGAGCAGCAGGAAAACACGGTTTTCATCAGATGAGAACCATGCTGCGTTTTGAGATTGACGGGGATAAAATCCAGAAACTGGAAGTAATCGAAATCGGGAAAAGAGCCTGATTTTAGTCCGGTAATTCCACTTTGATATAAATCAATGTCCCGGTATTCGACTTGGAGTTGATATTGATGTTTCCATTCATACTTCTTATCCGCGCTTTAATTTGTGTGAGTCCGAATCCTTCTTTGTGTTCGGTGTTTTTGGTGTCAAATCCGATACCGTTATCTTCAATATTGATAAACAGCTGGTTGCGGTTCTGGTCGACAGAAAGGTAGGCTTTTGTGGCCCGGCTGTGTTTGATGACATTGTTTAACAATTCGGCAACAATAAAATAGATCTTCATTTCAAACTCGCTGTTGTAGCGCGAATCTTTAGGGGTATAATTGGTAAACTCGAACTGGATCAGGGTATTCGAGTTTTTCTCACAGAGATCCTGCAACGCGGCAAACAATCCCAGTTTTTCAAGTACCGGCGGAATCAGGGTGTGTGACAAATCCCTGATTTTGTCGTGGGCTTCCTTAATGATGGCTCTTGTTTTGGTGAGTTCCGGTGAGGATTCGGTTAAATTGGTTGTTTCGTAGGCCATGAGGTGTAAGCTGGCCGAAGAGAGCAGGGCGCTAATGCTGTCGTGCAGTACGCCGGCAAGTCTTTTTCGTTCAAATTCCTGACCGTCAATGGTTGCGTTGATGATGTTTTGCTGGATTTTATTGTTGACGTCTTTAAGTTTGTTTTTTTGTTTAAGGCGCAGGTTCTGGTAAAAGAAATAGAACAAAATGCTGCAAAAGGCAAACAGGGTGATAAAGATATACAGCAGTTTTTTGTTCCGGGCTTCCTTGTCTTTTAGCAGCTGCTCTTTGGTTTTGTAATTGTCTTCAATTTTATAGATTTTATATTTGGTTTCGGTATCTCTCAGCTGTGAACTAACCCGTTCGTTAAACAGTGCTTCCGTAATATCAATGTATTTGTTGAGATAATGATTGGCGGTTTTGTAGTCGTCCATCTTTTCGTATACATACGATAAATTGAGGTAGGTATCGGCGGTTTTAATCGAAAGCGTGTCATTGGGCTTGGACGCTAAAATTTCAAGAAAAATATCCCGTGCTTTTTCGTTGTCGTTCTTAACCTGCAAATAATAATAGGCGAGGTTGCTGCGGGTGTTGTTCATGTAGTTGGTATTGCGCGATGTTTCGGCATAGAGTAAAGTCGTATCGAGGTATTTTTTAGCCAGGTCATAATTGGCGGTTTTGAGGTAAAATGCCGCACAGTTGCTGTAACCCAGATATTTTTGATTGGTTGTTCCGTTGTTTTTGGCAATGTTCAGAATCCGGTTCATGTAATAACGGGAGCTGTCCATTTTGTTTTTTTCGGTAAAGATTTTGAATAATCCCTGTTGTGCCCAGGCAGCAAGGGAATCGTTTTTTTGATGAATAGCGGATTTTTCGCTTTTTCGAAGGTAATCAATCGCTTTTTTGATGTTTTTTGTTTCTTCAAAACATATTCCGATATATTTGAGAATGATGGCTTCCTGAAGATGAAGTTTTTGTTTTTCGGCTATTTGTAAGGTGCTGAAAAGGGTGGTTATAGCTATATTATAGTCTTTAAGACGGATGTAGATCCGGGCTTTCTGAATGTTTTTGTTGCATAAAGCGGAATAGTTTTTATTGTAAAGATGGTATTCCGATTGTTTTTTGAGGTATTGCAACGCTTTCAGATCCTGGTGCGTGTTACTGTAATAGTCAGCCGAGTCAATTCCTGTTTGGTTTTGTGCCCAAAGAGTCTGACCTATAAAAAACAAGAGTAGAAAAGTAATTTTTTTCAATATCAGATTTCGATTACGATTTTAGGTTTTGTTGCGGTTAAGCCGTTTTCTGTTTGTTCCATGTCAATATTGAGTCTGCTGCTGCCGGAAGTAGGGATGTTTTCATCTCTTATAATATAACGGGAAGACGGTTTTTTGTCCATGTCCAGTTTTATTTCTACCCGGTGGGTATCGGTTGTTCCGTCATAAGTGTATAGGTAATCACAGTTGTCGGGAATCGTGATCTTTAAATTAAAAGAATCATTTCCATTATCACGCACTTCATATTCTTTAAGTAAGGCCATAATTATGTAGATTTATTGGTTAATCAAATTATTCCGGATAGCAAATTTTACTAGTCCTATCGTGTTTTTTACGTTGAGTTTTTTGATTAGATTTTTCCGGTGTGTTTCTACAGTGTTGGTGCTTATAAAAAGTTCTTCGCTAATTTCCTTGCCGCTGTATTCTCTGGAAATGAGTTTTAAGATTTCCAGTTCGCGGTCGGTAATGAGCATTAATAATTCGCTGTTTTCAATGGATTTATCGTTGTTGATACCGGTAAAAGAAAGAAATATCTTTTCACGGATGGCTTTGGAATAGTATTCTTCTCCTTTGCTCACGCAGGTAATGGCATCTACGATGTGTTCGCTTGCGCATTGTTTGGTGAGGTATCCTTTTGCGCCCAGCTGTATGACCTCTTTGATTAGCTTGGCGTCGTCATAACTGGATAAAACAATAACATGGCAGGGGAAACCTTTTTCCGAAAATTCTTTTAAGACTTCTATTCCGTCTTTGCAGGGCATGTTGATGTCGATTACCAGGACGTCTACATTCTGATTGTAGATGTTTTCCAATAGTTCAACACCATTAAGGGAGTAGCCTACCACTTCGAAATTCTTGTTTGTTTTTAAAACAGCAAGAATTCCTTCTATTAAAACCAAATGGTCATCGGCTAAATGAATTCGTATTTTGGTACTCATCGCCACTGTTTTTATTCAAATTTAACACTATTTGCGACATGTATTTATTTTAAAGGTAAATATTTTGAGATATCTATAATTAAAAACGATAAAGTGTTTGAAAAAAACGATAAAAAAAGATTTGGGTATAAATAAAAAATCCGGATCAAATTTGATCCGGATTTTTAACGCACTAATAAACTAAGATGATAGGTTTATCGTAATCGGTCTACAGATTTTACGAGATCATCATCCTTCTTGATGGCTTTATTGGCTAAAACCAAAAAGACGATAGAAACAATAGGAAGAAGCATCCCAATACCTTTCTCAGAAACTTCCGTTTCTCCAGATAAATTTAGTGAACGATACACAAATAATCCTAGTAATATAACGTTTAATATCATGTTCAACCGGTTCATAACAAACTGGTTTTGTCTGTTTTTAAAGCTAAATATACTAATCAATGAAAGTGTGGTACTCAGGCCGCATAAAGAAACGTATACCAGGTTTGACATAAAGAATACTTTTTCTCCCGCAGCATTTATCCATAAAGGGAATACGAATGGTAAAACCCCCGAAAAGATAAAAGCGATTAAAAGATATACGGACTGAATTCTCTGTATCATTTTGATTTCATTGTGGCACAAAAATAGTATTTCTTTTTTGAAAAAAAATGATACGGTATAAAATAAATTCGTATTATTGCATAGTTAAACCGTAAGTACTTCATTCTGCGGTTCTTTCGTTTCAAAAAAAATACTACCCAAAAACTTAGATCTACATTACATTTAATTTAACTAGAAAACGATTCATGTTTGATATTTCTGTATTAAAAGAAATGAAGCTTGCTGAGCTTCAAGAGATTGCGAAAATTGCGAAAATTAATAAGTACCGAAACCTTAAAAAAGACGAATTAATTTACCAGATTCTCGATCATCAAGCGACAAACCCAGAAGTCGTAAAACCAGCTTTAAAAGAAGAGGCTCCGAAACCGGAGGAAAAGGTAAAAAGAACGAGAATTGCACCGGGAAAGCCTCTGAAAAAAGAAAACAAAGCAGAAAATAAGCCTGCTGTACCAGTCAAAGAAGTGCCTAATGTAAAAGAAGCGGTTCAGCCGGTTAAGAAAGAAGAAGTTATGCCAGCTGCTGTTGAGGAAAAAGAAGTGAAAGCTTCGGAAACTGCAGCAAATAAAAAAGAAAATACTTTTACCAAGAAAAAAGAATTTCAGCAAAAACCACAACGTTTTACCAAAGAGAATAATCAAAATACACAGGCTCCTGTACAGGCGCGTTCTCAGGTAAAACAGGAGACTACTCCGGAAGAAACAGTTTCTGTTTCGAAACCTCAAAACAGTTCTAATCAGAACAACCCGCAAAACCCAAATCCAAATCCAAACCAGAAGAATAAAAAACAAAATTTCAGAGAACCTGATTATGAGTTCGATGGTATTATTGAAAGTGAAGGTGTATTGGAAATGATGCCGGACGGTTATGGCTTTTTGCGTTCTTCCGATTATAATTACCTGGCATCGCCGGATGATATTTATTTGTCACAATCCCAGATTCGTTTGTTCGGACTGAAAACGGGTGATACGGTTAAAGGTGTGGTGCGTCCTCCGAAAGAAGGAGAGAAGTATTTCCCGCTGGTAAGAGTGTTGAAAATTAACGGACATGATCCGCAGGTGGTTCGTGACAGGGTTTCTTTTGAACATTTAACTCCGTTGTTTCCGGAAGAAAAATTCAATCTTGCTGAAAAACAAAGTACCATTTCAACCCGAATTATCGATTTGTTTTCCCCAATAGGTAAAGGACAGCGTGGTATGATCGTGGCGCAGCCAAAAACAGGTAAAACGATGTTGTTGAAGGATATTGCCAATACCATTGCAGCGAATCATCCTGAAGTATATTTAATTGTTTTGCTAATTGACGAGCGACCGGAAGAGGTTACCGATATGCAGCGCAGTGTTAGGGGAGAAGTTATTGCTTCTACTTTTGATGAGCCAGCTGAGCGCCATGTTAAGGTAGCGAATATTGTTCTGGAAAAAGCAAAACGTCTGGTAGAATGCGGACATGATGTTGTTATTCTGTTGGATTCAATTACCCGTCTGGCAAGAGCTTATAATACCGTTCAGCCGGCTTCCGGAAAGGTATTGAGCGGTGGTGTGGATGCCAATGCATTGCAAAAGCCAAAACGTTTCTTCGGAGCTGCCCGTAATATCGAAAATGGCGGTTCGTTGAGTATTATTGCTACAGCATTAACGGAAACCGGTTCTAAGATGGACGAAGTTATCTTTGAAGAGTTTAAAGGTACCGGTAATATGGAATTGCAATTGGATCGAAAAATTGCAAACAAACGTATATTCCCTGCAATTGATCTTACGTCGTCAAGTACCCGTCGTGATGATTTATTACTGGACGAAGGTACGATTCAGAGAATGTGGATCATGCGTAAATACCTGGCGGATATGAATCCTGTTGAAGCAATGGATTTTATTAATGACAGGTTTAAAAAGACCCGAAATAACGAAGAGTTTCTGATCTCAATGAATGATTAAGAAAAGATATTTATATAAAAAGGGCGTTTACAATTTGTAAACGCCCTTTTTAATTATTGGAAGTTTTATTTTAAACAGCCGAAGCCGGTTTTTTAGCTCTTATTAATAATATAAAGCCGATAATGATAAAAGGAATGCTCAGCCATTGTCCGGTCGAGAACATGCCTAATTCGTTTTCAAATCCGCCCTGGCTTTCTTTAACGTATTCCACTACAAAACGAACGGTCCAGAGTAATACCAGGAAGATGCCGAAAAGGTAGCCTAATTTCTCTCTGGCATTGGTTTTCCAGTATAGGAAGAATAAGATCAGGAATACGAAAACATATCCCAATGCTTCATATAGCTGTGCCGGATGTTTCGGGATTACGCTTTCCAGCAAAGGTGCAAACTGCGGATTGGTTTCAATGGCTTTGTAAGCTTCTGCTGGGTTGTTGATGTTTGTTAGCTGCATGGCTTCTCTCGGACTGAATTTGTCCTGTATAAAACGGATTCCTAAAGAAGAAGTGGTTTCATGACCTATGATTTCCGAGTTGAAAAAGTTTCCAAATCGTACAAAAATACCGCCACAGGTAACCGGAATAACGATCCGGTCTAAAATCCAGAGAATCGGTTTGTGGATTATTTTTTTGCTGTAATAATACATGACTAATATGATGGCAATTGCCGCGCCGTGACTGGCTAAACCGGCAAATCCGGTAAATTCAAAGGATGGCTCAAATCGGAAAGGCAATAGTATTTCCAGTTTGTGATCTTTGAAATAATCCCAGTCATAAAAGAAAACGTGTCCTAAACGGGCTCCGATTAAGGTTGCAAAAACGGTATAAATAAATAAGGAGTCAAGTTTTTCGATGGAGATCCCTTCTCTCTGGTAGATGTGCTTCATAAGGTACCATCCTAATCCAAAGGCAACTACGAACATTAAACTGTAATAACGAACGGTGAAAAAGCCTAAATCGATTCCGTGTGAAGGATTCCAAACAAACTGTAAAGCGTGTGTCATAATTAATTCTGTACTTTTTATTTCGGTAAAAATAGATAAATGAATTTTAAGGAGTATAATAATTAAGGTAAATTTAATTATAAAGTTACGGAACGGGATCGTAACCTTTTCCGCCCCAGGGGTTGCAGCTTATAATGCGTTTTGCGGCCAGCCAGCTTCCTTTTAGCAGGCCGTGTTTTTGCAGGGCTTCAATGGAATATTGAGAGCAGGTGGGAGAGTAGCGGCAGACGGATGGTGTGAATGGTGATATTGCCGTCTGGTAAAAGCGGATTAAAAAAACGAAAGGGAATATGATGACTTTTTTGAAATTCATTTTGCGGTAAATAAAAAATGATGAAGTTTTGGGCTTCATCATTTGGTGTTTGTATTTTTAACTAACGGTAAAGGAAGTACCTTCTTTTCCGTCTTTTAATTGTATTCCTAAAGTTAACAACTGGTCGCGTATCTGGTCGGAGAGCTGGAAATTTTTATTGGCTCTCGCTTCATTTCTCATTCCAATCAGCATGTTGATCACGCCTTCCAGTTTGTTGTTTTCATCGGCACTTAGTTTTTCGTTTTGCAATCCTAAAATGTCAAAAACGAAAGCTTTTATGGCCTTTTTAAAACTTTCTAAATCAGCGGCATTCAGGGTTTCCTTGGATTCTTTCAGCAGGTTGATGTAGCGAACGGCTTCAAAAAGCTGTGCAATCAGTATCGGGCTGTTAAAATCGTCGTTCATGGCATCATAGCAAGCCTGTTTCCAGGATTGAATGTTGATTGAAGAGGTGGCAGCCGGTTCAATTTCGTTTAGATTGTCAATAGCTTCCATTAAACGGTTGAATCCTTTTTCGGAAGCTAAAATGGCATCATCGGAAAAGTCCAGTATGCTTCTGTAGTGTGCCTGTAATATGAAAAAACGGGCTACTGCAGGAGAGAATGCTTTGCTCAGGATGTTGTTTTCACCCGAAAAAAGTTCTCTTGGCAGGATATTGTTTCCGGTTGATTTTGCCATTTTTTTACCGTTAAGGGTAAGCATATTGGCGTGCATCCAGTAATTTACCGGAGAATGGCCGGTGCAGGCTTCATTTTGTGCGATTTCACATTCGTGGTGCGGGAATTTTAAGTCCATTCCGCCGCCATGTATGTCAAATCGTTCTCCTAAATATTTTGTGCTCATTGCGGTACATTCCAGGTGCCATCCCGGGAATCCGTCACCCCAGGGTGAAGGCCATCGCATGATATGCTGTGGTTCTGCGTTTTTCCAAAGCGCAAAATCCTGTGGGTTCTTTTTGTCGGATTGTCCGTCAAGTTCCCGTGTATTGGCAATCATGTCTTCGATATTTCTACCGCTTAAGATACCGTAATTATTGGTTTTGTTGTATTTGATAACATCAAAATAGACGGAACCGTTTACGATGTAGGCAAATCCGTTATCGATGATTTGTTTGATGATTTCGATCTGTTCAATAATATGCCCGGTTGCCGTTGGTTCGATACTTGGGGCAAGGTTGTTGAATAATTCCAGGATCTGGTGAAAATCAACGGTATATTTCTGAACGACTTCCATCGGTTCGATCTGGTCGATACGTGCTTTTTTGGCGATTTTGTCTTCGCCTTCGTCTTCATCGTCCACTATGTGGCCAACGTCGGTGATGTTACGGACATAACGAACTTTGTATCCAAGATGTTTCAGATATCGGTATATTAAATCAAAAGAGATAAAAGTTCTACAATTCCCAAGATGTACATTGCTGTAAACCGTAGGTCCACAAACATACATTCCAACATTTCCCTCATGAATAGGAGTGAAAAGTTCTTTTTCTCCGGAAAGAGAATTGTAAATTTTTAAATTTTGATTCTGATATAAATGCATCTTTTGTCTATTCGTTATTTGGTTATTAAACTATTTAATAAGTAACAAACTAAAACTGAGTGTCTAATTTAATGTAGTCCAGGAATTCTCTGCGTACTTTGTCTTCTTTGAATTTTCCTCCGAATTCTGCTGTTACGGTGCTGCTTTCGATGTCGCGGATTCCTCTGGAATTCACGCAAAGGTGTTTGGCATCAATAACGCAGGCAACATCCTGAGTATTTAGTACTCTTTGTAGTTCCTGTACAATCTGGATTGTTAGTCTTTCCTGAACCTGAGGCCTTTTTGCAAAGAAATCCACGATACGGTTCATTTTGGAAAGTCCAACAACGGTACCGTTTGAAATATAGGCTACATGGGCACGGCCTACTATTGGAAGCAGGTGGTGTTCGCAGGTTGAATAAACAGTGATGTTTTTTTCAACAAGCATTTCGCCGTATTTGTATTTATTGTCAAAAGTAGAAGAGCTTGGTTTTTTGGAAGGGTTTAAACCGCCAAAAATTTCTTTTACAAACATTTTGGCAACACGGTTTGGTGTTCCTTTTAAGCTATCGTCTGTTAAGTCTAATCCTAAAGTGTTTAGAATGCTCTCGACATCTTTTTTAATTGCGTTTATCTTTTCTTCGTCAGATATGTTAAAAGCATCCGGACGTAATGGGGTTTCAGCACTTGATGCTATATGATTGTCTCCCATTTCGTCATGCAAATCATCACTATGAATCATTATATAAGTTTTTAATGTAAGAAAATTTAGTTTGCAAAGATAACTAATAAACTTGATTCTGTATTCTGAATATAGTTGTAAATTAAGGATAAAATGTTAATCATTTAATAAAATAAAAAAGACCAAACCGGAGTTTAGTCTTTCTGAAATATTTTATGAGGAGATTCCTGTTTATTTTTTACAAGAACCGTCTTTATTCAGGAAAGTGGTGCAATAGTCACTCCATGAATAACACATCCATTGGGAAGTTACTCCTTTATTATCGATTACTCTCCATCGAAACCATTTTGAAGATAGCATTTCCAGGGTAAGTGGTGAGGAAAAGATATAGTCATTATTTGATTTTGTGAAGTTGTTAGCATACTTGCTGTCTGTTGATTTGAAAAACACCGGTTTTTCTAAATATTCAGAAGGATTAATACCGCATGCGTTATTTTGTACCTCTATAGTATAGCCTTGTGTTAAATCTTGCGTCGTTGTTACCTTTAATATAGCATTTTCAGCAGAATTTACCGAAGTAAGTGTCAGGGTAGATTTTGCATTCTGTGCAGATAAAGAGGTAATGAATAATAGAAATAATCCTATAATGCTTTTGGAATAAAATTGTTTCATATGAAATTTCAGGTTGGTTATAGGTTGTAAAACTATAAAAAAAATCGAATAATTGTCAATGTAACAGAATTATTTAACTATAAGCTGGTTTTTTGTTAGGAGATTTTGGTTAAAATGTTAATTTTCATGGTAAAAACTTTTTTTTTCTTCAATAAAGTTAATTGTTTCT
This sequence comes from Flavobacterium sp. 40-81, assembly GCF_001898245.1. Classification (NCBI taxonomy): domain Bacteria; kingdom Pseudomonadati; phylum Bacteroidota; class Flavobacteriia; order Flavobacteriales; family Flavobacteriaceae; genus Flavobacterium; species Flavobacterium sp. 40-81. Next base: position 2,252 of record NZ_MKTM01000022.1, on the reverse strand, counting down.
TAATTTTATGTAAATTTCGCGTTCCAAAAAACTAATTCATAATGAGAAATAATTACCTGTTATTGTTATTATTTTGCATTTTCTCGGTCAACATGTTTGCGCAAGCCCCCGGCTGTGCTAATGTTCAAGGAGGAGATGTTAACGGTAATCCTGTCGCTCCGATTTGTAATCCGGGTGAGTGTAGGGATCTTACAGCAACATTTTTACAAACCGGAGGAACCAATACTTATGCGGTATCCTCTGTAAATTATGCTCCGCCATTTCCTTTTACTGGTGGAACACCCGTTTCAGTAAATACTGACGATATTTGGTCAAACGCTATTACGTTACCTTTTAAGTTCTGTTATTTCGGAGTAAATTACACAACTTGTTACGTGGGATCAAATGGAATTATTTCATTTAACCCTCAGACACCAGGAGGTTTTTGTGATTATTCCATACCGAATGCGCAAATTCCAACGACATCAACAGGCATGCACCGTAATGCAATTATGTTGTATCAGGATATTGATCCAAGGTTTTCAAGACCTGCTAACCAACCACAAATTTCAGTTAATTATCAGGTGTTAGGAGCGTATCCTTGTAGATCACTTGTTGTGAATTTTAGTAATGTACCTTATTATTATAGTACCAGTTCTGGGGCGACTGATTCTCACGTGGATAATACTTTTCAAATTGTATTGTATGAAACAACAAATGCCATTGAGTTTTATGTAAAAGCAAGACCTAATCCAACTTCAGTAATCTCAAGTCCTATTAATGGAGGACGAGTAGTTTTGGGTATTCAGAATGCTGCGGGTACTGTTGGTTTTACACCTCCGGGCAGAAATACAGGAACCTGGACAGTAACTACTCCTGAAGCATGGCGTTTTACTCCGGCTGGACCTTCAAATGTAACATTCCAATGGTTGTTGAATGGTGATCCAATCAGTACCAATACTTCTATTACAGTATGTCCGACGGCTTCAACAACCTATACGGCTGAAGCGACTTATACAGCATGTGATGGAACAAAAACAGTTGTTCGGGATAATGTAGATGTTATTTATGCTCCTTTTTCAGTTAACGAGCCTAATGATTTATATAAATGCCCGGGAGATACTTCTTGCTGGGATTTGACCGTTAATAATCCTGTGGTTTTAGGTGCCCTGAATCCTGCGGATTATCCGGTCACTTATTATCCGACTTTGGCGGATGCCCAGATTGAAGCGAATTATATTCCGACACCGGACTGCTATTTCCCAGCAGCTGGTAATAATACAGTATATGTAAGAGTTAATAACCCTAGCTCTGATTGTTATGATATAAAAAGTTTTGAACTATTAATAGGAGGAACAACACCTCCCGATTTTACACAGGTTGGACCATATTGCATCGGGTCTAACCCGGCACCACTTCCTACAACTTCTAATGATGGTTTTCAGGGAACCTGGAATCCGGCGACTATTAATACGACTGCTGTAGGAACGACTACTTATACTTTCACACCTGATCCAGGTCAGTGTGCATCTTCTACAACTATGGATATCCAGATTATTGCTGCACCAACGGCTGCTATAGCTAATGGGGCAACAGTGTGTTCCGGTACGTCTACAACATTAAACGTTAGTGGTACACCAAATGCAACAGTAGACTATACTGTTGGTAATAATCCTACTACTATTCCATTGACTTTAGATCCTTCCGGAAATGGAACGATTACAACACCGGTTCTAACAGCAGATACTACCTTTACTATTGTAAATGTTACTTCTGCAGGAACGCCTTCATGTTCTCAGGCAATGTCCAGTTCTGTATTGGTTTTGGTAAAACAATTACCAACAGCTACAATTTCAGGAACAGCTACAATCTGTTCCGGACAAACAGCTGTTATCACCTTTACAGGAACAGCAGGTGCTACCGTTCATTATACTGCAGACGGTAACCCGGCAGATATTACATTGGATGCTTCTGGAAACGGAACAGTAACTACTCCTGTATTAACTGCAGATAGTACTTACACTTTAGTAGATATCGATTCTAATGGTACACCGAACTGTTATAATACGTTAACGGGTAGTGTAACTATCACTGTTAATGCATTACCAACGGCTACGATCAGCGGAGCGACAACAATCTGTTCGGGTGACACAGCAGTGCTGACTTTTAACGGTACACCAAATGCTGTAGTTACCTATACCAATGGTACGACCAACGCGACAGTAACCTTAGACGGTACCGGAGCAGGAAGTGCAACAGTTGGTCCGTTAACG